>CAZDRA010000001.1:0-124674 GCA_964507705.1 uncultured Roseivirgaceae bacterium
TGTATTATTCCAAATATTCTTATAAATCTTTTGGGTTAAACATAGATTTTAAATACTTCTTAATAAAATCAACCAAAATTAAACCCTACGTCTCATTCATTCCAGGTGTCGGAAAAACGCGCTATAGTTACTTTGAAACTGATGGAATGGGAGATGTGAGAATAGATGAAATAAGAGACTACAATACGTTTAATCTGGGAGTAGGACTTGGCGCGTTATTCAAAATCTCTGAAGCTTTCTATATCGATACAAAAGTTACCTACTCATCAGTAGCAGATATGAGCAAACCAAACCCTATAAAATTTATATATCCTTCGATTGGAATTATCAAATCTTTCCGGAAATAGCGCTAACAATATACTCTTAAACTGTCAGGCGGAAAACATGAGGCAGCACTATTGAACATCGCCCGAGTTGATGGTGAGGTAATGGTGAAAGGCGGGCTGAATTACTCATAATACTGTATAATCCATGAATTTTGAACTTCCGAACTATTTATCCTTCAATTTTATAACTTCTTGTTGTAAGTCCAATACAATATCTGCGAGTTTTTTTAGGGTAAATTCACCTTCATCTTCAGGTTCGGGAAGTTCCATGCTGATAAACGCTTTAGCCTCCCATATATCTACAATATCGCTACCTTCGATATCATATGTGCTATATTGTCTATTGTCTGAAGCAAAGCAAAAGAGTTCTGGATTATCAGCATATTTAAATACCCGTTTATATACAACCCCTTCATCCTGGGTTACCAGAATATATGTTTTGCCATTTTTAAGATTGGTTGCACTTTCTACAAATTGCCCAATGACAATTGTACCACTTCGTAAGGGCAACATCGAATCTCCACTGATTTCGAAAGCACGATAGGTTGCATTGTCGGGCAACATTGGTAATTGGAATTTAGGTAATTCTTCGATGTATTCCGGATCGGCGTAGCCATTTAGATATCCGGCGGCAGCCTTTTGGGGTACCAGCTCAATATTTTCTCGATCGTTTTTATCTACCGTAATTGACAATACCCGCAGATTGCTTTTTGCTCTTTGAATGCTGTGTTCATTGGGAGCCATATCATTTCCTGTTGCCAGATTTTCGCCAATTAATTGATCTACTGACAAACTGAAAATTTCAGCAAACTTAAGCAGGTTGCTGATTCTTGGATCCGCTCTACCTTCTTCGTACGCTCCAAGCAATGACCTTTTTATTCCAATTTGTTGGGCCATTTGCTCTTGGGTAAGGCTTATTTTTTTTCTTAAATATTTTAGGTTATCGCTTATTAAACTCATTGTATGCTGTAGTATTTTATATTTATAGCAATTATTTTCTCATCATGTCTTTCTAATTCTCACTATGTAAGTTGAGTATTAAATTGTAATTATACTTATGTTAAGCTTTGAATATCACGAAGTCTTCAACTCGTTGTCTATCTCTTTTTATCGAAAATAAATTTTGATGATAATAATTATTCACACTGCGAACATCTCTCAATCTGGTCTTGATTTCTTCCACTACTTCCATCAATGTTTTGTCTCCTTCCACCAAAGCATATCCATAAAAATCATCATCTAAGAATCCGGTTGTAAAAAATTTTACCTGGCATTTTCCCGACTTCAATTTTTTGCTTTCAATTTTTATCTGCAAACCATCATACCTTTCATTGTAAGTTCCCCACATATTTGCCAAAATTTAATCCCTAAAAATGCTTTTATCTTTATTATATTACTATAAATATTAGTAATATTGCGTATAAATTTAGTAAAAAGGATTTCATTCACAAACAATAACTAAAAAAATTAGCTAATTATTTCTCATGATCAGTGGTGACGGAAGATATATACTGCACATGGATCTGGATGCATTTTTTGTGTCGGTGGAGTGTTTGCGTGACAGCAGGCTCTATGACAAACCATTGATCATTGGGGGAAAAAGCAATCGAGGAGTTGTAGCAGCTTGCAGTTATGAGGCGAGACGATTTGGTGTGCATTCTGCGATGCCCATGAAGTTGGCCCTACAACTATGCCCAGATGCCATCGTGATTTCTGGTGATGCCGAAGCTTACAGCAGGCATTCTAAAATGGTGGCTGAGATTATTCGTGAACAAGCTCCGTTATTTGAGAAGTATTCGATCGATGAATTTTATCTGGACTTGAGTGGCATGGATAAGTTTTTTGGTTGCTACAAATGGTCAGGCGAATTGCGGCATAAAATCATGAAAGAAACCCATCTTCCCATTTCTATGGGATTGGCTGTCAATAAGCTGGTGTCAAAAGTTGCTACCGGAGAATGCAAACCCAACGGTCAGAAACAAGTCCAAAGCGGAGACGAGAAAGATTTTCTGGCCCCATTGTCAATCCGGAAAATTCCGATGATAGGAAAGAAAACGGCAGACTTCTTTTACGAGATGGGCGTGACAAGGGTAAAAACACTTCGAGAAATGCCAGTTGGGATGCTGGAAGCTGCATTTGGAAAAAATGGACGTATCATTTGGAATAAGGCGCACGGCATTGACAATAGCCCTGTGGTGCCTTTTGTGGAGCGAAAATCGATATCAACAGAAAGCACCTTCGAAACTGATAGCATTGATGTGAAAAAGATGAAATCCATACTCACGGCCATGGTTGAGAAGCTGGCTTTTAAGTTGAGAAGCGAAAAAAAACTTTGCGCCTGCATAGCAGTAAAAATTCGCTATTCAGATTTTGAAACGACTAGCAAGCAATTACACATTTCACATACATCTTCAGACAAAGTACTGATCGATAAAGCGCTGGGACTTTTTGATCGATTATACACCAGGCGAATTCTGATACGATTGATAGGAATCAGGCTCAGCAAGTTGGCGTATGGCAATTACCAGATCAATTTGTTTGAAGACACCAGAGAGGAGATCAGCCTTTTTGAGGCTACTGATAGGATCAAAGCCAAATATGGAGCGGGATCACTTATGCGGGCCTCAACCCTGGATGCCGGATCGAGATTAAGGTACGATTTCAGTTCATTTTCAGGGTAAACCTTTGCTTACAGGAGAGAAAGCCTTAGCAGGTAAAATATTTTTCCTTAAGAATAAATACATTCTAAAACCTGAGTTCCTTTGTCTCATCTATCTCACCCATGATAATGTGATTACTTTTCAAATAAAACTAATTTTTAGGCTTCTCTATCTAAGCGAGACATCCTTTTTTGATATATTGCATCACAAAAAAATAACATGATTACGCCGTCCCATTATTTTGTAATTGCTTTTTTTGCAATGCAGCTATTAAACGCTCAATTCATTGAGGGTATCTCTCAAAAATCAATGAATGAGACCATTCCTGGCGAAATTTCAACTCCTTATCCCACAATTCACAATTTAGCTGTTGAGTGGTTTATCCGTGGAGATGAAAACCAAAACGGAGTTGTCACGGTTCAATTTAGAGAAAAAGGAAAGGAAGACTGGAAACAGGGAATGCCTCTACGACGTGTTCCGGCAGGCAAGAATTTAGGCTTTTCATGGGCAAATAAATTCTCAGGAAGTATTTTTAATCTCCAACCTGATACTAATTATGAAATCACAATTCAGTTAAGCGATCCTGATGGCGGGATTGCAAAGCGAACCATTGAAGCCCGCACACGACCGATACCACAGTATGGGAAAAATGCAGAGATCATAGATTTACAACCGGGCAGCTTTGATACACTACATACAAAAAGCGGAACAAAAGAAAAACCGGTTGTTTACTTGTGTAGTCAAGGGGTAGCGAAATATAAATTCGTAGATCTTCAAAACAATAAATGGGTATTTATTGAAGGAATACATGTCGAAAACATAGAGTCGGATGGAAGAGCAATGAGATTGGATGGTGCGGAAAATTGCGTAGTGCGCCATTGTACGATTCAGGCTGTTTATGGAATAGTGGCGTATCTTCCAGGTGCAAAAAACTGCTACATTAGTGACAACGTCATTACGGGTATTTCAGGTTGGAGTAATGAAACCATGGGGGCACATGGTGATAATATTGGAGAAGGAATACAAATGACAGGTCCGGGAAATGTTATATGCTATAATAGAGTTACAGGATTTCGAGATTGTATTTCTACGATGGAAGATCAGCATGCTACGGAACAAATTTCCATTGATATTCACAACAATGATATCTATAGAGGACCGGATGATGGCATAGAGGCAGATTTCTGTTTTTCCAATTGTCGCATCTACTCCAACCGGCTCACCAATTGTTATGTAGGCCTAAGCTCGCAACCCGGACTTGGAGGTCCTACTTATTTCTTGCGCAATGTAATGTACAATATTGTCCATGCAGCTTTCAAGTTAAAGCGAAATAGTAGAGGAGATGTGATCATGCACAATACTGTTATTAAAGTAGGAACAGGTCTTGGAGGGAACTCTCCGATGGATTATGCGTACTTTAGAAATAATCTGGCGATTGGAGGTCCTGCGGGTCAGGTAAACTGGGGTGATTATGGAGCGGGAAATCCTTATGCAGCGGATATTATAGACCCAGGTGTACACAGTACTTTTGATTATGATGCAGTAGGTGTTGAAGGGATCGCATATATTGCAAAAATAGGAGAAAAACCATTTTCGGAAGTAGAAAAACATGGTATTGAGCGTATCCAATTAAAAAATATTTTTAAAGATGTAGCATTTCCAAATCCTCCTGTACCCGAAAGAAGTGTGCAAGATTTAAGGCCAATTTCCGGATCGAAGGTAATTGATGTTGGGTTGCGTATTCCAAATATCAATGATGATTTTGAAGGAATTGGCCCCGACTGCGGAGCATACGAATCGAACCAAGAGTTGCCTCATTATGGTCCTCGAGCAATAAAGAAGGACAAATAATACGAAAAGAAATTTATTGATAAACCAAATAAAAGTATATTATTTCTACCTTCCTGAAATCCAATAAAAAAGCGGCTCTAAGCCGCTTTAAGTATCTTTAAAAAGTAGCCTCGCTAGGAAAATGCATGTATCTGATATAGAATTGTTTGTGAAAATAAGTAAATAAAATTGTATCACAATTGTTACAATGATCCAAAGAAAACAAAGGAGATCAAATTAATGAATGAAGATAATTTGCAGAATCAACAAGCCCACGCTCTCGAAATCTATCAAGCACTTTATATTCATCCATCTCTGGATTTCTCCTATTTAAGACAAGTTTTCTGAAAGCATCAACTGCCTTAACCTGATTTAAATCAATTATATCTGATGCAAAGTCGTCCGGACTCTTTGCGGCCAAACCAAAACTTGCCAAATAATCTTTTGGGAAGTCTTTGAGATTATTGGTAACAATTAAGTTTGCATTTGTTTTGATGGCAGCAGCTAGAATATGGCAATCTTTTTTATCAGGCAAATCAATAGTAGCAATTAATGATTCATAATTGTCTACCATTGCATCAGGAAAGGCCCTATAAGCAAAGTTTACCCTTTTAGTAATTTCTTTCTCAGAAATATTTTTACGTTTCATTACATCTGTCCATTCATCAAATATGTGTTTACTCCATTTAGGGGTGAACAGATCATAATGAGCAAACCAAAAGAGAAGATCTCTGACGTCTATTGGATAAATAACATTTGTGTCCAGAACACAAGTAAATCGAACACTATGAATCATAAAGCCCTGATTCTTCGTCAGCATTCATCATTTTAATAATTAATGCCTCTTGCTTAACTTTCATTTCTTTTTGATACTTGACAACATCCTCAAATTTAACTCTTCTATGTCGGCCTACTTTGGTAAAGGCAATTTCACCATTTTCTAAAAGTTTGACAACATGAGGCCGTGAACACCCCAACAATTCAGCTGCAGCTTGAGTTGTCATCTCTGTAGCTACCGGAACAATTGAAATAGGTTTGCCCTCGCCTGTTACTTTTAAAATTTGAGCCAATAGCCTCAAGGCTTTTAAAGGTATTTTAATTTTCTCCTCTGTTTCTTCTATTCCAATTTCTGGATTTTTCGAATGAATTTGATTAAGAGTAGCCGTTAAAGCATCATATGATTCCATAGCAGTTAATTGTTCCTGTTTGGATGGCTTTTTAATATTAGTGTAAGAATCCATTTTGAGAAAAGGTTTTTATGTAGATCATTTAATATACTTACAATATTAAACGAAATAAACGAAACTGAGTATATTCAGAATTAAAAATTTTCAATAATATTTAAAAAATAGGTGAAAAAAACCGCTTTCCGTAACAAGCCAGGTCTTTCGTTTTTGACCTGAATACCCTGAGAGGGTAACCAGCTTTTCATCGTCATCCAATATTCTTAATTAATGTGATTTCATCTGAACTGTATTGTAGGATGGCCAGTGATTTTTATGAGAGGGTTTGTTTTATTTGGAGCTGCCTAGGATTGAACCTTAAGCAATTGCTACTAATTTTCTGGCCCTATCAAGATCGTATTTACTTTGGAAGTTCATCCAAAACATGGCAGATATATCCAAGGCATGTTCAAGCCTCAATGCCAGCTCTGCAGTAATATTTCTACGGCCATGTATAAGGTCGGAAAGCATAGAAGGAGATATACCCAATTTTTTTGATAGATCCTTTTGTTTTAATTCCCTGGCCTCGATCTCATCGCTTATTATTGTGCCCGGGTGGATGGGGGATCCGGCCGGTATATCATTTGCAAATATCTTATTCATAATGTTTCGAAATTTCGATAATTATTATTCCCAATTCTCCATTTTTATTGATCCTGAACAATAGCCGATATTGTTTATTGAGCCGGAGCAGGACTTTGTAACTATTTGCATAACCAGTATTAGTTAGTAATGTAACATGATTATTTTAAGGGTTTCTTATCAAGATGAAAGGAATGTTTTCTATACTAATTTAAATACCCCCTAATTTAAAATTTGTTAAAAAACAATTTCTTCTTCCTCTACCATCCTTTCTGGATAAACTATTTTGTATCCATTGAAACTACATACATCTCTTCTAAATAAACATATTTGGATTGTCGGATTTAGATCAAAATAACCAGGTAACTTGTGATGAAATATGACTCTATTGGAATATTCATCTTTTCTATTCATTGAATTAATGCCAAAGATTCTAATAGCTTGGTACGTAAAAAATCTTTTTCTTTTAAGGAACTCAATTATCTCGGGAACAGTTGGATCATTTTTGGTATGTGATTTTGATAATTCAATTGCAGCTTCTTTAAATTCCTTGCGGTGTTTGCCTTCCCCATGTAAATCCCAACAATCTTGATCTAAAATACATGTACTTTCACAAATTACATATTTATTTTTCCCATATGTTATTTTGCCCCACCAATGTCCTAATGTCTTATGAGAATCCCAAAAATAATAACCCTCGCCAAGCCAAGCATCATTTCTTCGACAACGGAAAGGCCCATCTCTCTCAATTTCAAAAGCATTTTCCCGATCTTCAAGGGTTTGATATATTAACATTTTAATATTTTATCAAAAAATTAGTCCTTTGACTCTATAGTGTGTTCTTTCAGGGGTGATTCAAGTGAACTTAAATTCATGGTGGGTAAAAGAATCATATTATTGTTGGCTTGAATTGAAATACTACTAATGAAGGCTCTTAAATAAGGGAAAATTATAGCTATACTGTTCCTATAAAAATACTGTGGGATTTCGCTAAAAGAATTCAAATCCTCAAATTCGAAAAGAGAATGCATTGTACATGATAAAAATGGGTTTTCTGAATTTTCATCATTAAAAGCAGTAAAATGTAAAATAATCTCAAACCGCTTGTGTTTTGCAAAATAAATGCCGTGTGGATCAAATTTTATTCCTATTTCAGAGGTCTCTGATTTACTATCAAAATCAAAATTGAGTTTACTAAACCTTGAATTTATTAGTCCAAATGCAGCTTTTTTTGTCTGTTCCATAAATCAAATGTAAAAAAAAACTCCGAATTTCGGAGTTTCAAGTTTGCCTGTAAAATATTTTTCTTCTTCAATGGGTCTTTTTAAGAGATTTGGTAAATCATCAGGATAAAATACTCCCATATGTTTTATAAAAGATTTAGCGGAGGGACCAATATTTGAAAATTCTTCCACTTCTTTCCAATCATTTTTTATTACTTCCTTTGGTGTATTATTGAGATACTCCCTCAATCTTTCTATCATGCCCATCGTTCTAATAATTAAAATTATGATTGATCTATTAACTCTTTATCAAACAGATTGTTTCCATTTAGTGTTTATGATACTGTTTGAACTGCTATATGTTCAATTAGCTTTAGGATAGTTCCTTCCGCAAAAGTATAATAAGAAGTTCTTATAAGCAATACTACTTATTCTTTTTATGAGTACCTGTACTCAAAGGCACTAAATATATCCATAAATCTATCAAGTAACATGATAGTAACTGCTTTCTGCTACGATATGTTTACTGAATATATTCTATTGCAATTGACTAAAAACTAATGGTCAAGGCTGCTTAATTGAGTATATTTAATGATTCATATCAGCTTTTCATCATCTATTGTAATAATCTTCAATTAAAGCACGCTTATGTGAACTTGTATAGTATGATGGTCAGGGAAGTTTTGTGTATGCTACAGCAGGAGTCTTTATTATTCATAGAAGGAAGGTTCTAAAAAGGAATAAGGTTTGATCTCGAAATTTATGTTATGATAACCAGATTGAAAAACCCGCTTTTCATTAAAAACCAGGTCTTTCGCATTTGACCTGAGTTCCCTGAGAGGGAGATCAGCCTCTCATCATTTTGCAGAGGGACAGAGTTTTTTTGGAATAAAAAAAAGTCCGCAAATGGCTCAGTGGCTCGGGGTCCAATTCCCCGCAGTCTAAACCAGTCGTGGACTTCTTTGTAAAGATAACAATAATATTTTAGGTATTAGTGCCTGGACTATCAAGTACATCCTTTCGGGCATACTCTCGAGATCAATTTGTATATATTTTCCCATGCAGCCCCCCCCCTTAAAATAGAGGGGGACGGCTTAAAACATGGTTTTTAGCGGTTATTCCAAAGATTCTTAGAATTATTCTTACTTTTTTCATTCTTATTGAGAAAAAAGTATCCCCCAAGTGCCACACTAAATAATAGCAACACTCCCATGCTTCCTATACTCGCATTTGTACTAAATTGCGATTGTTGTATGCGTTGCCGTGGATCAGTGGAATAGGGATCGATTCTTTGATTTTGCCCATTTGGATTAAAGCCATAGTTGAACTGCCCACTACTTGGAAAATTCTGGTTGAACCTTTGACTTGAACCATAATTACCGTTTCCACTATATGGAGATCCTCCAGGAACAATATCTGATTCTTGTGGTAGAATTACACCACCAGAGGATGCCAAATTTGCGTACATCTGTTCTTTGGTGAGTTCAGGAAAACCCCCTTTCCTCATCTCATCATTTACCTTCTCAACCAAATGATCAATAATTTGATCTCTTGACTTGCCTCTCAATTGGTTGTTAACAAAATTGTCTTTAGTTTTTGGCTTTCGGAAAGGCAAAATATCTTTCCATTTGCTGGCCAATTGATCTCCCGTCATGCTTGAATCAACACTAATTTCCGTGAGCATAGCACCCCATACACCAGCCTTTTGATACTGTTCATCTGGTGATACACGTCTTCCATTCCTGTCCATAATTGTTGAGAATATGGATACTACTCCAGAGACGATTGCGCCCCAGGGTATGACCCCAAGTTGATTTATATTATTTGTCATGATGAATAATATTTAAGATTGAAAATCTGGATCCAATTCAAAGGTTGCATTCCCCCAGAAGGATTCTTCTATTGTAACAGAAAGCTGCTTGAAGTCTTTCTTAAGTCCTTTAAGGGTACTCATTTCATTAGTATATGCTGATTCAGAGTCATTACCTTCCAATTCTGCTACTAAATTTCCAATACGGCTTTCATAGTCATATGCCTTATCTGCATCAAGTTTTTGACCATCAATTTCTTTTAGATCATTTTTCAGTCTTGAAAATTCATCTTCAAAAATATCTCCCCAAACATACTCAGTATCAAATTCCTCTATACTTAGTACAGCACTCATTTCATCACTTATTTTCTCCACAAAATCAATCTCAACATCGCCGCCGGCATTGACAAATGATTGAAATAAATCTATAAACGAATCCAAATAAACCCAATAAGCATTAGCTCGGAAAGATTCAGAATTATAATCAAATATGTTTTCTATTTGATCTTGAATGGAATCCATGCTTCTTAGCATTCTTTTTAATTGAGAATTGGACCATTCATGGCCGGATGAATGAGAAAATATAGCATTAAAGAGCTTCTTCATTTTCTTCTCTATACCTCTTTTGCTTTTTCGCAATGTTATTTCATTATCTTCATCCATCAACACCTCTGTCACCTCATCATCAACTTCAGCCAAGTCATCCTCTTCGTCATCAATTCCAGCAAGATCCGACAAATCATCCTCAATAGATTCTTCATCTTCGCCTGGGCCTTCTATGCCTAAATCTGTATCCGTTTCCTCCTGTGAGTCTTCATTGTCAACCACGCCGGATAGAAAATCTGATTCACCTTCAAATTCATCGAACCACCTATAAATGGAAGATTGTGATGCTTGGCCTACTAATTCTACAGCCGCTTCCTTTGCGCTGTACTCCTGCTCATATAATTCACGAGCTAATTCTTTTATCCTGTTTTTCATCATATTTTATTTAAATATTAATAATGAAAGCAAGTTAAATGAGAAAAAAATGGTGGTGTAACGATACGTAACATTGAGTAACGTTGGGTAACGATAAGTTACAATAAGTTACAATAGATCTGAGGAAGGAGGAAGGCTAAGATATTTATGAATTTCATTTGCTTCCCAAGGTTTCCAGACTTTTCCGTTGTGTGATTTTACTTTTAATCCTTTCGTTTGTGCTAATTTAATCCATTCGAGTAATGTTTTTCTCGATACACCATAGGATTGCGCAAACTGTTCTTTTCCAATTGGTTTGTCAAAAATCTTTTTCTGTTTTTTTTTGGGTTCGCTTAACTTGTCTCCCATAATTTTCTTATATTTATGCTACAAAAAAGGAGCCCCCTGATGCAAGAAGCTGATGGGGGTTTTTTATTTGATGAAAGGTTCAAAAAAGGAGTCATAGTTGTTTGCTTATTGGCCGGCTGCTCTGAGTGAAGCTGGCCAGCCTGGTTCGAGTATCCTTATCCATCACATTGAAGTATCTCCAGGAAGGATATTCCCTGTCAAGCCAATTAGAGAAATTTAGTAGGTCATGCGAATGCCATGTTCTCATTATTGGAGAGCCGTTCTCTCGATTTCCTAATTTTACTTCAATAAAGTAGTTTATTATGTTTCTCATATCGTTTTCCTTTTTTGTACTTTTCTTCTAAAAAAAGCTAATACTACTTTGATATATAACAATAAAATAATAAAAATATATAAAAGGATACCTTGCCTTTGTTGCCTTAACTATTTTTATGTCATTTAACTGATTATATATCAATAAGATAGCAAAGGCAAGTTAAGGCAACACCCCTTGCCTTAAGTGTTTTTACTTGCCTTAACTCGATAGTTAAGGCAACAGAGGCAAAGTTAAGGCAATACCACTTGCCTTAAATAATCGTGCATTAAGGTACTTACAACATAGATTATTGTACTTAAGGCAATAAGGCAAGCTTTCCGCATATTTCTATTTTGGCAATTGTTTTTAAATTCATTTATTGTATTTATTGTAAATTCCTCTATCAGTTCTAACAAGCAATTCATTTCTTACCATTTCAGATAAATAGTTATTTACTGTACGCTCAGAAAAACCAAATTCTTTTGATATCAGTAGAGCTTGGCTTTTTGAAAAAATTACCGGTAAAGAATTGAAATAATTGAATTTGCTTTCCTGGCTCCCTCTTTCACCAGAATTTTTTAACATGAGCGAATAGATATGAACTGTGTGTTTTAAGCAGACCTCCATAATTTTAAAGGCAATGTCAAGGTCTTTAGCAGTTGTTGTTATTACATTAGATTTGGATAGGTTCCCAAAATTTCTAAATATGCTTAAAATTGCAGCTATTCTCATCGTCATTACGCCAAGGCGATAGATAGTTGCACTCATATCCTTACTTACCAGAGATGTATATTCTTTAAGATTTTTGGTGAAGAAATCATTGAATTTTTCTGTTTGCTCAATTCCATTTAGTGAAAATGATAATTCTGTATTTTTGTTTCTCAAATATTCCCAGAGAACATAACAATTATGCGCTAAAGGTTTAAAGTTCTCATCCAGAGCTTGTATAGTTGCAAATGGATCTTTCCATACCGGAGGCGGATTAAAATAATAGTATAGAATTCGGGAAAATAAGCCGTTTTCTACAGATTTAACAAGAGGTGCTACCTGATTAGGAGTCCCCGACAATAGCATGGTAAGCCTTGGGGACTCCACTCCCTCGAACTTAATATCACCAATTCTACCTGATGAAATGGCCTCATGTTCAAATGCATTCCTCAATTCAACTGTAAAATTTGACCAGCTATTGCCTTGCATCATGCTTAGTAAATCTGCTTCAGTTTCAAACATCAAACCATTTCCTCCATTAAAATGTAATGCTTTTAAAAAAAATGCACTGGAGGAATTGGCGGGGATAATTAGTCTTTTAGTGTTCGGTTCTATTGGAGGAAGTCCTGTTCTTTCTTTTTTTGAGAGATTATTGTAAATGTGAATTTCAGTTTCAAATTCATTAATTGCATCTTCGTTTTCCTTTTTAATTTTTGCAATAATATCTATACCCAAGTTTTTCGCCCACTTCATTTTCCCTTTACCGCTACCGGCAGGGGCAATAATCATTGAATATAAATTTACGTGGTATTTCATTCCAGAATATACAAATGAGTAGTTAGGTAGGCAGCCGCTTAAAAAGACAATCGACGATAATAAAAATGTATCCTTTTCTCTTGAATCATTAAATAATGATGAGCCTGTTTTAAATGGATCCGGTAAATGATCATAAATCCATTTAGGGAATAATGGTGTTTCATTGATTTTAGTTTTATCATTAGAGACCTGGGACACTATCTTATGCCCATTAACGCTCTCCTTTTTGGGGTTGGTTGCCGCAGTAGTAATTGCTGTCATCGGTGTATTGTTTGCTGCATGAAAATTAAAAAACCCGAATAAATCGGGCTTTCTGTTTTTATTCTGAAAATTGAATTGTGGGCAAAAGTTTACTAATTAAATTATCGAGAGCTCTTTTTTCTTTGCCTAACTCCCTTATTTTGGAGGATAAACCTTCCTTTTCTATGAGGAGGTTTATTAGTCGAGTTTTTGCGTTCATTGAATCCATTGTTTTAGTTGTTTAATTGATAAATATTAATGAAACCCCCTTATTATTTTTATATTTGACAACGAAAGGGGCATACCGCTGCTTTGATCATGATAGTTATTAAACCCTGGCCTGCGAGTTTCAGGGTTTTTTTATGTTTTTTACTTTCTCACGAATTTTTCCTCAATTTCATCGAAAAGTTCCCTAAGAGATTTATAAAGGAAAACGAATTCCTGTCGTTTCTTGACATCGGTCATCGCAACATCTTCTGATTGAAAATATGCCAAAAACAATTCTTCCAGAAAATCCTGAATTTTTTTTGGTTCTTCATCAATGCAAATAATTTCACAAAATTTTTCCATTAATTTTTCCATCTTATTGAATTTTAATTATTAATTATTGCAGGATTTTCCTGCTTTTGCTTTTATTTAATTTCTCCCCGAAACCATCGAAGAAGATCTGAATGAGGAATGAGAATTTTTCTGGGAGAAACTTGAACCGCATTTAGATATGGGAGTAGTTCTTCCATTTTATTAGCGCCGATTTTTGCTAATTCCCTAAATTCTTTTTTTGTATAGACTTTCGGTGGAGATTTTTCCCTGCCTAACTTTTCCAATGCTCTTTTAATGTCCGGAACATCCTCCAAGATTACCTTTTCCATTTGCTCATATGTTGCTTTCTGAACAGGAATCCAAATTATTTGATTTATATTTTCCATATTACTACATGTTAATTGTTAATACACATAAAGGATTTCAATAATACACATTAATACGAATAAAGACAACTAATAGTTGTTATTTATGTTAAGTTATTTTACTATCTTTACGTTATGGATGCTAAATTATTTATTGATCGAATAGAAACTCTTAGAAAAACTAATGGATTGACACAAGAGGAACTTGCTGTAAAAATTGGAATGACACGTGCAAACTATTCAAGATTGATTAAACGACCTTGGACGATAAATTTTAAACAAATTGCTGATATTTGCAGTGCCCTAAAAATTGAAATCGGTCAAGTTCTAATAGAAGATTACATTCTAATCAAAGAGCAGAAAACATGGTATAAGGAATTTTTCGAAATTAGCATAATTCATTGGATACATGATTATTTGCCTGAAATTTTGAAATTGTATAAGCATAACTTAGCCGAAGATAACTTAACAATTAGTTCGAAAAAGAAGAAGTCTACTCTCAGTGATTATTTATTATCCAGAGTTAAGGGTGAAATTGTTGGTAATCTTCTATCAATTGACCTTGAAGAGGTTTTAACTAACTTTTTAATAAATAGGGATATAATTATTTACTATTTTTCGAAAAAGGAAGGAATAATTTGGGTTGATATGATTAATGAGTCAGATCATCATCATAGGGGATTTAAAAAATTTCATCCCTCTTTAGTAATTGTGCCTAGCATACCAATATTGGTGATGGAATAGATAGGATGAAAATCTTAATGTACTATTTGTATTATAAATCAAACACTTCTTCTCCAAATTTAGAATTGACAATATGATCGACATTCAGATCGTAATATTCCTGTGTCGTTGCTTCTTTGGTATGCCCTAGCATTTTAGAAACAAATTGCCTCTCCATACCTGAGGAAACCATAAGATCTGCAAAGCTATGCCGGGCGACTTTGTTGGTAAGGTTCTTTTCTATGTTGGCCAGGCCGGCCAGCGACTTTAACTTCATATTAAATTTCTGATCACTTATTGTATTAGGAAACAGGTACTCATCTTCGGTAGTATATCGGTAACGATCAATAAGCTCTATGGCTTGAGAAAATTTATAAATCGGAATAATAAACTTGTTGTTGTTTTTTGACCGTTCCCCCTGGATCACATGACCCCTCTTTGTTTCTATCAAATTTTCTTCCTTCAGCATTTTCAAATCGCTGTAATACAGTCCGGAGTAACACATGAATAAAAACTCATCTCTTGTTTGTATTAGCCTTGGAGTTTCCTCAAGATTTACATCTCTTATTGCCTTGATTTCATCAACTGTAAGGGCCACTCTTGTTGGCTGTTCTACCTTTATTTGCAGCTTGTCAAATAACAGTGGGTCATAATCGACCAGATGCTTTTTAGCAGCCTCTTTGTACATCACCTTAAACTTATCGAAGTATTTTTTTCTGGAAGCTCCCTTTAGTCTCTTTTTTTTCAAAAGGAATTGATTGAAGTCTTTGACAAGATCCCTGTTGATCTCATAAAATCGAATGTCAGGCTTATACTCATTCAGATGTGTTAGAAAGGTGCGATATACCTGGAAGGTTCGATGCTCCAGCTCATTGTCTTTGATGTATTTCCGGTGGTCCCTAGATACAAATTCATTGAAGCTCTCTCGTTGCTTTTGATTCTTATAGAAGTATCTAATATCATTCACGCTCAATATCCTTTCCTTGTCCAGCTCATCAATGAAAAACCTGTCAATTTTATTCATTTCCCTCTCCATTATCATATTGAGTTTAATGTTGAAGGGATGCTTAGTACCTACTCTTTTTTTGTCATTGTCCCAATGTTTTTTTTCAAGTTTTGGAAAACCTTGTATTGTCAGATAGTCGGACTTGCCATTTATATTTACCCTGATATTGACCGTGTACTTATCGGATTTATTGGGAATTTTATTTCGATTGAATACTGGCGATAGGTTCATTTTATTGAATATTATAAAAACGTAAATATTTATGTAAATATAATAGTAAATAAATTAAAGTAAACTATCCATTTCTAAAGGTTTTAGAAATAGGGCAAAAAGTGTGTTAACTCACTGTAAACCAATAAAAAAAGCGACTTTAAGTCGCTTTAGGTATCTTTAAAAAGTAGCCTCGCTAGGAATCGAACCTAGATCTAGAGTTTAGGAAACTCCTATTCTATCCATTGAACTACGAGGCTATGAAATTGGATCGCAAAATAATTAAAAATTGTTCCCAAAGGCAAATATGTAAACCTTTAAATTATTTAGAGCCTGTCTATTAACTCTCCCCGCCAAGGTTTGTGTTTTCACAAACCTTTATTCAGTCCATATATCTGGGCAGTAGAGACACTGCCCAAGGCGAAAAAGTGACTTTATGGATGGTCTCTATTTAATGTGTTAGAGTATTTTATTGCAATAATAAGTTAATCTATCTTTCTTTGCGCAAGTTGAAAAATTGAAAGAGCTAATAGGAAAAGTATAGGAAAATTAGATTTAAGAAATAATAATTGAAATGCGCTTTACATGAAGGAGTGCTTTTTTGAAGATATAAATATGAGCAAAAATTTAAAACTTGGCATTTTTGGTTTTGGTGTTGTTGGGCAAGGCCTATATCATGTATTGGAGGAAACAAAGGGGATCAAGGCTGAGATTCTTAAAATATGTGTAAAAAGTCCAAACAAAAAAAGGTCTTTGCCAATAGAGTATTTCACTTATAAAAAAGAAGATATACTCGATAATCCGGAGGTTGATGTAGTACTCGAATTAATTGATGACCCTGATGCGGCATTTGAAATTGTTAGCACAGCATTGAAAAATGGTAAAGCAGTAGTAACAGCCAATAAAAAAATGGTAGCGGATCATATGACCGAGTTACATGAGCTGCAGAAAAAATATAATGTCCCATTGTTGTACGAAGGAGCCTGTTGTGCAAGCATTCCAATTATCAGAAATCTTGAAGAATATTATGATAACGATTTGTTGAGCGCTGTGGAAGGAATTTTCAATGGTTCAACAAATTATATTCTCACTAAAATTTTTTCGGAACAAGTATCATTTGATGAAGCGCTTTCTGAAGCGCAGGAATTGGGGTATGCAGAAACTGATCCTACTTTGGATGTTGGTGGCTTTGACGCTAAATACAAGCTTTGTATTATTCTGGCACATGCTTTTGGGTTATTTGTAAATCCTGATAATATTTTTAATTACGGAATACAGAATATTTCTGAGTTTGATATTAAGATAGCTCGCGAAAAAGGATATAAAATTAAGCTGGTAGCAAAAAGTCGCAAGATTGAAGATAAAGTTATTGCCATGGTCATTCCTCAATTTGTGAGTGAAAATAGTGAGTTGTATAAAGTCGAGTGTGAGTTTAATGGAATTATCGTTGAGGGGGCATTTTCAGAACATCAAGTATTTATAGGCAAAGGGGCCGGTGGATACCCAACAGGTTCTGCTGTATTATCAGATATTTCTGCACTCACATACAATTACATGTATGAATATAAAAAAATCAAGCAGGCATCAAATCTGAAGTTAGGTTCAGATTTTGAGATGGATATTTATTTACGATTTAATCATTCCAAAGATATTGACAAGTCTATTTTTAGTTTGATCCTAGAGGAATACAAGACCTTGGAAAATCAATACATTATCGGAAGAGTAAATTTTTCAATTTTGATTGCTGCCGAGTGGTTATCTAGCCCAGATATAAATGTGATATTGTTGGAGAATGAAAACTTCAACCATAGATAGAATTTATTTGCGAGATTCATTTTAAAGATTTATACTAATATATTTTTGGTTCCAAATAGTTTGGGTAAATCTTTAAATGTCGCTTTTTGACAGCTTTAAATATTATTTTTTTCAGCTCTTCAATATTACTCTTCTGAGTTGCAGATACATAAACGACACTCTTGTTTTTGCCATTCAACAATCTTTTTGATTCTAAAAATTTGTGCATTTCTCCATCATAATCGTCACTCTCTTCAGATTTCACCTGATCTATTTTATTGTAAACTATAATCTGAGGTTTTTCTCCAGCACCCAGTTCCGATAATGTTTGATTTACAACTTCCATTTGTTCAAGATACAATGGGTGTGAAAAATCTACAACATGGAGTAGTATATCAGATTCTGCTACTTCATCAAGTGTCGATTTGAATGACTCGATTAAATGATGGGGCAACTTCCTTATAAATCCAACAGTATCTGATAAAAGAAAAGGGAGGTGATTTATCACTACTTTTCGTACAGTGGCATCAACAGTTGCAAAAAGTTTATTTTCAACATGTACTTTCGTTTTTGATAGCAAAGTCATGAGGGTTGACTTTCCAACATTTGTATAACCGACAAGTGCAACTCTTACAATTTTAGATCTCGATTTGCGCTGTGTTGCACTTTGCTTATTGATCTTCTCAAGCCTTCCCTTCAGGACGTTGATTTGATCTCTGATATTTCTTTTGTCAGTCTCTATTTCCTTTTCACCGGCTCCACCTCTTGTTCCGGTACCGCCTCTTTGTCTTTCCAGATGTGTCCACATGCGAGTTAGTCTTGGCATCAAATATTGATATCGCGCCAGCTCTACCTGAGTTTTTGCCTGGGCCGTCTGTGCTCTTTTGAGAAATATGTCAAGTATTAAAAGGCTTCTGTCATATATTCTACATTTAAATACAGCTTCAAGATTTCTCAATTGTGATGGAGATAAGTCATCGTCAAATATTACCAGATCAATTCCAAATGATCTTACATATTCTTTTATTTCATCCACTTTTCCTTTACCTAGGTATAATCCAGGAATTGGTTTGTGTAATTTTTGAGTAAATCTCTTTACTGTTTGTAATCCTAAAGTGCTAGCCAGAAATTCCAACTCATCAAGATATTCTACAATTCTGTTGCTTTCCGCAGTAGAAAATGAAGCAGCAACCAATACTGCTTTTTCCTTTTTTTTTCTTGTGGATAATGTTTCTCCCATATAGCACTTTACGTTTTTATTTTTTTAAAATGGTTTAATTTTATTTAAAACAATACTTGAATGCCTAAGGTTATTAAAAATGATACTCATAACTTTAGAATTGGATATATATTTTTTTATTTTCGCCCAATAAATATTTAGATATATCCTTTGCCACACGCACTGCACACCATGAAAATCGCAATTGTTTTAAATACTTCTTGGAATATTTATAATTTCAGAAAAGGCCTTGTTAGTGCTCTGATGGACAAAGGTAATCAAGTTATTACCATAGCTCCAAAAGATAATTACACTCATAAACTTTCAGAAATAGGATGTGAACATCATTCTGTCAAAATGGATAGCAGAGGGGCTAATCCAATTAAGGATTTTCTGCTGATTTTGGAACTGTATTGGATTTATAAAAAAGTAAAACCGGACATTATTCTCCACTATACCATAAAACCTAATATATATGGTACGATTGCGGCTAATTTTTTAGGTATTCCGGTAGTAAATAATGTATGTGGTCTGGGAACAATATTCTTGAAAGAAAATTTGGTTTCAAGGTTTGCGATTTTTTTGTATAAAATTGCATTTCGATTTCCAAAGAAGATTTTTTTTCAAAATGACGAAGACAGAAAGCTATTCGTAAAAAGAAAATTAGTTCAAGATAATATTAGTGATGTACTGCCCGGTTCTGGAATTAATATCAAAGATTTTTCCCCTGATTACCTGCAAACAAATAATAAACAATTTACATTTCTATTAATATCCAGGCTTATTTATGATAAGGGAATTGTGGAATATATTGATGCAATTGATAAATTGAAGCGAGAGGGTATTGATGCCAATTTTCAGCTATTGGGACCGATTGATGAAAAACACAAAAGGGGGATTCCATCAAAAACAGTTCAACGTTGGGTTGAAAAGAATCAGGTTGAATATTTGGGAAGAACTGAAGATGTGAAGAATTTTATTGAAAAAGCAGATTGCATCGTCTTGCCTTCTTATCGTGAAGGAACTCCCAGAACATTGCTGGAGGCAGCAAGTATGTCAAAACCCATAGTTGCTACCGATGTCCCTGGCTGTAATAATGTTGTAAAAGATGGAAAAAATGGATACTTGTGTAAGCTAAAAGACTCATCCGACTTGGCTCACAAAATGAAAATGATGTATTCACTCCAACCACCTGAAAGGTCGAAAATGGGAAATTTTGGTTTTAACTACGTACGACAAAATTTTTGTGAAAATATTGTAATCAAGAAGTATCTTTCTACGATTGACAAAATCAATCAATAATTCATGGAGATAAAAGAAACTGGAATTAATGGACTTGTTGAAATAATTCCAAATGTATTGCATGATGATAGGGGATGGTTCTTGGAATCCTATAACAAAGATGCCTTTGAGTCGCTAAATATGAATATTGATTTTGTCCAGGACAATCTTTCTTTTTCTAAGGCTGGAGTTATGAGAGGTTTGCATTTTCAGCGCAATCCATTTGCTCAGGGTAAGTTAGTCAAGGTTATCAAAGGAGAAATATTGGATATTGCTGTTGATATTCGTCCTGATTCTCCAACAATAGGCCAGCATTATAAAGTTCTTCTTACCGCCAAAAAGCAAAACATGTTTTTTATCCCCGAAGGATTTGCTCATGGCTTTGTAGCTTTAGAAGATTCTTATTTATTTTATAAGTGTACCAAAACTTATAATAAGGATTATGATTCGGGAATTGCATTTGACGATCTCGACTTAAATATAGATTGGGAGATGGATTCTCTTATTATTTCTGAAAAGGACAAAAATCTTCAATCTTTCCAAACATATAAATCTTTATTAGGATTGTGATAATGCAATAATATTTATCTTTGTCACAAAAAACGCATCTTGAAGAATCGCTATTTTTATACTTTTTTGTTCTTGCTCGTAGGCACTTTTCTATTGTCTTGCAAATCTTACAAATATCACATCATGTTTAAGATAGATGAAGAGCAAGATTTATCATACATTTCTTCTGATATTGCCATTCTTGAAAAAAATTATGTCATTCAATCTGATGATGTTCTCGAGATTAGAGTTTATACAAATAAGGGCGAGCGAATTATTGACCCAAATTACGAACTTCAAATTCCGCAAAATCAAAATAGTAAAGCAGAAGATAAACCAAATTTTTTAGTACTGGAAGACGGTTCAGTTAAATTTCCAATGATTGGCCAGGTGAAAGTTGGAGGGATGAATATCAATGAAGCCGAAAAGTATCTAGCATTAAAATATGACGAGTATTACAAAGATGCTTTTGTTACCCTTAAATATCTCAATAAAAGAGTTATTGTGCTTGGTGCTCCGGGAGGGCAAGTAATTCCACTGAATAATGAAAATATTTCTATTATTGAAGTAGTAGCTTTAGCAGGAGGAATTGATAATGAAGGAAAGGCGCATAACCTCCGACTTATCAGAGGAGATCTTCATAACCCCCAAGTTTTTTTAATTGATTTAAGCACTATTGCAGGCATGCGAAGTTCAATGATGGATGCCATGCCTGGAGATATTATCTATATCGAACCGAGAGTGAAAGTCGTAACTGAGGGGGCTAAAGATTTTTTAACCGTCTTCTCAATATTTGTTAGTGCATTGACATTATATTTTTTAGCTGTTAATGTTAGTAAATAATTCGAATTGATGATTAATCAGGAATTTAAAAATATTGATGAAAATAGAAGTTCCTTTGAGAGCATTGATATTGATAAGTTCAGGAATGTTTTTTTTAAAAGCTTACTTATCATCATTTTTTTGATAATTGCTTCAGTAAGTATTTCTACAATTGCAATTAGATACACAAAACAACTTTTTCAATCAAGATCTATTTTACAACTCGATATCAAAAGTGAGGCAAAGGTATTGGGATTCAAAAGCTTTGATGAAGATATCAATAATTTGGCTCGTGAAATTGAAATAATAAAATCTAGTTTATTTTTAAATAAAGTAGCGGAGGCATTGGATTATAAGGTTAGTTATTTCCAATACGGAGATATACTTTATGAAGAAAGATATTATAACTCGCCTTTCAATGTTAATTCAATTAATTGTGCCTCTTCATTATATAATATTCCAATTGATTTGGAAATATTAAATAGTAATTCCTATAAGTTGACCTATAACTACGAAGGGAACATAGTTAAAAAAATATTTGATTTCAATGATACTATTTCTACAAATGGTCTCGATATTTCTGTAACTCTTAATGCTGCTTATAATACAAAAATAGAAAACAGGTACTTTTTCACATTAAACACCCAAAGCAGCATTATAAATTATATAGATAGAAACTTGACAGTGGAGCCGTTAGATTTTAAGGCTAAAACTATCACCATTTCATTTAAAGATCACAACAGGCAAAAAGCGCGAGATATTGTTCATACCATAGATACTTTATACATCTATTACACGCAGTTAGAAAAGAATAAAGCCAATAAACAAAAAATTGATTTTCTGGATAAGCAACTCAGTCAAACGGAAGAAAAATTGACGGAATTAGAAAATTACTTTGAAAATTTTACAATAGACAATAAAACGACCAACCTTGGGGAAAACCTATCAAGGACAATTTTATTGTTGGAGGAGTTGGACTCCCAGCAATTTTCTATTCAACAGCGGATCGAATCCTATAATGATGCCTATAATAATATAACTGTTGACAATAACACAGACTGGAATCCTGCGGAATTAAATGTATTTCCAGACAAAATGAATAAGGAATATGAAAGGCTAAATACCTTGGTTCATGAAAGAGCAATATTATTAAATTCCTACAATGAAAATACACTGGCCTACAAGAAAATTAATCAAGAAATATCTTTTTTGAAGGAGCAGTTGATTAATCACATCGAATCATATAGAAATAAATTGGTTGATTCGGACGAAGAATTAAAGGATAAAAGGAAACGGCTTGAGAAAGAATTTATAGAACTGCCATCAAAAAGTACTGAGTATAGTAAAACAGAGAGGTATTATGGATTGTATGAAGAATTTTACCTTTCTCTAATGCAAAGCAAAGCTGAATTTGAGCTTGCCCAGGCTGGCACTGTCAATGATTACAAAATTTTATCTTCTGCCTCCTCGCCTTCTAAACCAATATCACCAAATAAAATTATTTATTATGCTATCGGCATTGTAGTTGGCTTGTTTCTCAGTTTTATGTTAGTTGGAATAAGATACCTGCTTCACAACAAAATAACTAGTCAACACGAGCTCGAAGCATTATCATCCGCTTTTGTTTTGGGAACTATACCATACTACAGAAATGGAAAAAAGGACGGAACAAGACTGGTGGTCAACAATAATTTGAAATCGGAAATTTGTGAATCATTTAGATCAATACGGACCAACTTAGAATTCTTAAATGGCCATGGCAATAGTCAAATTATTGCTATTACCAGTACAATAAGTGGAGAAGGGAAGACATTTATTGCTGCAAATTTAGGAGGAATAATTAGCATGCTAAACAACAAAGTAATTTTGGTAGATTTGGATATGAGAAAGCCAAGATTTCATGAAGTATTTGAGGGGTCAAATCCTGATAAGGGATTAAGTACTATATTAATTAATAAGCATGAAATAGAGGAATGTATTCATCATACCGACCATGATAACCTTGATTATATTCCCGCAGGACCAATTCCTCCAAACCCATCGGAGCTAATTTTGGGAGGAAAATTTGAAGAAATGATGGATTATTTAGGTAAGAAATACGATGTAATTATTATTGACACACCTCCGGTAGGTTTGGTAACAGATGGAATTCATGCCTTAAAAATTGCCAGCATTCCAATTTATGTGGTAAGAGCTGATTTTTCAAAAAGAGTATTTTTAAGAAATATAAATCATTTAGTAAAAGTGCATAAACTAAATAATCTTTCTTTAGTTTTAAATTCACTTCAAAGGCCCTCAAATGGTGGGTATGGAGGAGGTTATTATGAGGATATTCAAAACCCTAAAAAGAACTGGCTGAAACGATTTTTCCAATCTTGATACTATGGCTATGTTTGATTTCTTTAAAAGCAGACCAGTTGTTACCTCTTTGCCATTTAGGGTAGATTTTCACTCGCACCTTCTTCCGGGAATTGATGATGGCGTAAAAACAATTAAGGAAACTATATACATTTTGAAGGCATTTCAAAAGCTGGGGTATAAAAAAATTATTACCACTCCGCATGTAATGAGTGATTACTATCCCAATACAGAAGATGGTATTATCGCCAAACTGGCAGAGACTAAAAATCTATTAAAAAAGCATAAAATAAATATTGAACTAGAGGCAGCGGCAGAATATTATTTGGATGAGAATCTAATTTCTAAGCTATCTAACAAAAAGAAATTACTCACTTTTGGGGATAATTACCTACTCTTTGAAACGTCATTTTACAATAAGCCGACCTTCCTGGAGGAGGCTGTTTTTAGCATGAATACCAATGGATACCAACCGATATTGGCACATCCGGAACGATATAGCTATTTAGAAAGCGATCAGAAGTTGTTAGATAAATTGAAAAACATGAACCTTTTATTTCAGATGAATATATTATCACTAACAGGATATTACTCAACAGAGGTTAAGAAATTTGCCAAAAAGCTTCTTAAAGCAAATATGATTGATTTTGTTGGGACTGATTGCCACAATATCTTGCAGGTTGATGAAATATTAAAACAATTGAACAGTAAAAATTTCAGATCATTGATGGGGCGAACCTTTTTAAATAAGTCACTTTTATCGCAGTGATAAATGCTACAAATTTTATTATTTCAGAATACTATTTTTCGGTTATAAATATTTTTACTAATATGCAACCGTTGACCACAATTAACATTTGACTTTGATGATGGGTGAGAATTTTAAAAGAAAAGGTGAGTTAAATGCGTTAGTAAAATCTTTTGAGCGACAACTCAAAACACATAGCGTTGAGTTCTATCCAATTGAGCAATTAGAAGAAATTATTAGTTATTATGTCGAAAAGGGCAAAAATAAATTGGCCATACAAGTATGTTCAATTGCCATTGATCAATATCCCTATTCTACAAATTTGATAATTGAAAAAGCGCAAATTTTATCAAGTTTAGAAAAATATGATGAAAGTTTGGCTTTGCTCGACAAGGCGATGGCATTTCAGCCCAACGATCCTGAATTATTTACCAGTATAGGTAGTATTTTTTTAATGCAAGGGCAATATGAAAAAGCTATTCAGAACTATAATAAAGCCATGCCTTATAGTACAGATAAAGCAGATTTGTATTACCAAATAGGATTTGCATATCAGAATGCTTTTAAATATGACAAAGCAATTGAGAATTATAAAATCGCCATTGAGATTGATATCATTCATGAAAATGCACTTTATGAGCTTGCATATTGCCTTGATATAACCGATCAATTGGAGCACAGTATTTCTTATTATAAAAAATTTATTGATCAAGATCCTTATTCGCACTATGCATGGTACAATTTGGGGATCGTGTACAACAAGCTTGGTGATTTTGAAAAGGCTGTGCATGCCTATGAGTATGCAACTTTAATTGATGAGACCTTCGCATCAGCATTTTATAATTTGGGGAACTCTTTCATGAGTCTTGAGAAGTACTCGCAAGCGATAGACGCCTACAATACAACACTCGATATTGAGGGCGCAAGCGCAGAGACTTATTGCAGTCTTGCAGAAACATATGAAAAACTAGAACATTATGACCTTGCTGTAAAATATTATCAGAAAGCGGTAAAAATAGATTCGTTTTTTGATGAAGCATGGTTTGGAGTTGGCAAGTGCCTTGTGAAACAAGATAAAAGGTACGAAGCATTACACTTTTTGAATAGAGCACTAAAGCTTGATTGCGAAAATTCAATTTATTGGAAAGAAGTGGCTGATGCCGAATACCATGTAGGTAACTTGATTTCAAGTATCGATGCTTATGAGGAAGCAAACCTTCTCAATCCTGACGATCTTGAAATATTGTTAGATTGGTCATATGTTTATTACGAACAAGGAGACTATGACAAAGCACTCAATATTATTATTGAAGCCTTAAATGATTTGCCAGATGAAGCAGATCTTTTTTACAGGGCTACAGCATATCTACTTGCTTTGGGAAGATATAAAGAAGCCTATAATCATTTGGAAACAGGATTGATGCTCGATTATGATAAGCATATAGATCTGTTAGATTTTTTCCCGAAGTTAGAAACTCAAAAAGCACTTTTTAGAATTATTGATCAATTTAGAAAGAATGATAAATGAACTATTCGATAGATAAAATACCGAAAAGACCGGAAAAACCACGTAAGGTAGGAATCACTATGGCCATGGACAAAGGCCTGAGCATAAGAGAAGTTGAAGATTTTATAAGTGTAAGTGGAAATTACATAGATGTTGTAAAGCTCGGATGGGGCACTTCATACGTAACTCCAAATCTTAAAGAGAAAGTTAAGATTTATCAAAAGGCTGGAATTCCGGTATATTTTGGAGGAACATTATTTGAAGCTTTTATTGTTCGGGGTCAGTTTGACGATTATGTAAAAATTATAGAAAAATATGACCTTGATTATGCAGAAGTATCTGATGGGTCTATTGACCTTGATCATGATGTAAAATGTGATTTTATAGAAAAACTTCGTAAGAAAGTCACTGTATTATCAGAGGTAGGCTCAAAAGATGTTGACAAAATAATTCCTCCATACAAATGGATCGAACTAATGCAAAAAGAGCTTGAAGCAGGAGCATGGAAGGTGATTGGTGAAGCAAGAGAGAGCGGTAATGTAGGATTATTTCGATCTAGTGGTGAAGTAAGGTCTGGCTTGGTAGAGGAGATATTGACAAAAATCCCTTATGAAAGTATAATATGGGAAGCACCTCAAAAAGTACAACAGGTGTGGTTCATAAAATTGTTGGGAAGTAATGTCAACCTGGGAAATATTGCACCAAATGAGGTAATCCCTTTAGAGACGATTCGACTAGGGTTGCGAGGCGATACCTTCGACCATTTTTTACAGCAAAGTTAAATAGCTTTGGACCATCTCATTATCTACCAACTATGAAAAACTTCAAAGACTATTTATTGCTCTTTTTCAAGGGAATGGGCATGGGTGGTGCTGATGTTGTTCCAGGCGTTTCTGGTGGTACTATTGCCTTTATTACCGGAATTTATGAAGAGCTATTAAATAGCATAAAGTCTTTCGATAAAATTGCAATTCAGTTACTGATTAGCTTTAATATCGCTGGGTTTTGGAAGCATATTAATGGAAAATTTCTCATCACGCTTTTTGGAGGGGTATTCACGAGTATATTATCTCTAGCCAAGCTGATACATTATTTGTTAAACAATCATCCAATTCAGCTTTGGTCTTTTTTCTTTGGCCTGATATTGATTTCTACTTTGCTGGTATTAAAAGAAATAAAGCAATGGAAGTCAAGCGTTGGAGTTTCAGTGTTTGTAGGTGCAATTATTGCCTATTTTATTACTGGAGCAACACCTGCGGTCACACCAGATAATTATTTATTTATTTTCCTTTCGGGAGTAATCGCCATTTGCGCCATGATATTGCCCGGAATTTCAGGGAGTTTTATATTGTTGATTTTAGGGAAATACGAATTCATCATTGAATCCATTAAAGATTTTAATATACCGGTAATTGTAATATTCGGATTGGGTTGTGGTGTAGGAATATTAAGTTTCTCCAGGTTAGTTTCATGGTTGTTAAATAGGTATTACGATATCACTGTAGCAGTGCTGGCGGGATTCATGTTAGGATCTTTGAATAAGATTTGGCCATGGAAGGAGACAATCTCGACAAGATTAAATAGCAAAGGAGAATTAGTCCCAGTCATACAAAAAAATCTTTTGCCAACAGAGTATATGAAATTGGTAAATGAACCCATGGTAATTCAGGCGGTATTTTATTGTTCCATAGGCATATTATTAATTATAGCTATTGAAAAAATAGCAGGGTTAGCAAAAAAATAAATTTAGTCAATTGAAAAAACTATACGGACTGATAGGTTACCCATTGAGTCATTCATTTTCAAAAAGTTACTTTTCAAATAAATTCCAGCAAGAAAAAATAACCAATTCTGAATATGATCTTTTTGAAATAGACCACATTGAATTAGTCGATGAGGTTTTCAATAAAAAAAACCTGCATGGATTTAATGTGACCATACCTTATAAGCATGATATCATGAGGTATATGGATGATTTTGATCATAGTGCCAAAAAAGTAGGTGCGGTGAATGTTGTGAAAATATTTGGTGATGGAACTAAGATCGGGTACAATTCTGACTATTATGGTTTTAAAATTTCGCTTGAAAATTGGCTCCCTAATTTTCATGATGTGAAGGCCCTCGTTCTTGGCATTGGTGGTGCTGCAAAAGCAGTAATGGCTGTATTGGATGATTTGGCAATTCCGTATTTAAAAATTTCAAGAGATTCCACCAAGGGTGACCTGACATACCGGGCATTAAAAGAGCAGCAAAATATTATTCAAGAGCATCATCTGATTGTCAATACTACTCCTTTGGGAATGCAGCCAAATGTTGAGAAATTGCCTGATATTCCATATAGCCAATTAGACAAAGATCATTATTTATACGATTTGATATACAATCCTGCTCGTACTAATTTTATAATTCAGGGAGAGAAACATGGAACTTCCACAAAAAATGGTCTTGAGATGCTCCAACTTCAAGCCGAAAAATCATGGGAAATATGGAATAAGTAAGATCTTTTGAAATGTAAATATTTAATATTGAGTCCACTCTGTAAAGTCCCCTTTAGGGGATTTATACTTTTCGGAGTGGATTCAATACCCCTTTTTCACGGTACTAATACCTGACTTTTCTATTTCAACATCAGCATTTCCTTTGTAGGTAACAGTGCTGGCGCCACGGGTTTTTATAAACAATTGGTCTTTGGCGTACACATTGGCGGAGGAGGCGCTATGTGTTTCTATTTCAGTTTCATTTACTTCGTATTCAAATGCATTTAATGTTGAAGCACCGGAAGTTTTGGCAATAAATTTTCTTCCTGTCCCATAAATTTGAAGTTTAGAAGCACCATTAATGTTGGCATTAAGTGAATTTATTTCGACATCCAGATTTGCATATGCTGCACCACTAAGATTGATATCCATAAAATCTTGTTTGAACCCTTCAATATGCACTTTGCTCGCACTACCAAACTGAGCAGAAGTAATATGCGGCATAATAATAAATACTTTTATTTCTTTCTGACGATCACTATGTTTGGAAAAATTGCCTTTAAAGTTTATGAATAAGATATTTCCGGATTTTTCGATTACCACATCATCCACGTTTTTTTTCTTGCCAGCTATAATGATACTATATTTCTTTCCTTGTTTGATGTTTATTCTAAATGCGGTATTAATCTCAATTTCATCAAATTCATCAATTCCATAATCCCTCTGAAATTCGGAAATACCCCAACTGACCTCATCATTTTTATTGTTGATAATTTCTTCAGGGCAAGTGAGGCAATGCAATCCATCTTCCTGGAACTGCCATAGGTTTTCATCCATATCACTATTGCTAAAACCTGCTCTATACATAAAACTCCCTAAAAGGAATTTCATATCTCGGTCTAAAATAAATTTTTGCCCGACAGGTAAATACAAGGTTATGTCTAAATGTTGTTTTCTGAATTTTGCATCTTTCGAGAAATCTATTCTTGAATCAAATGTCAGAATAGAATCCGAAACATCAATATTGTATCCAATCTGTTTGGCATTTTCTACAGCTTTTCTTCTCGTGATTCCACTGGCTCTATATTCACGTTCGAGTTTAATAATAGTATCTGCATAGCTTCTGATTTTCATTGACACCAAATCAAATTCATCTTCTCCTATGTCATTAAATTTCAGAACAGCAGTTTTATCATATAGCGACAGTCCGTCTACATTGGTGAATCGTCCATTTTCTTTGAAGTTTCCAATAAATCTGGGGAGCGTAAAACTTAATGTAACCATACTTATTAGCCAAATTGCTAAAATGGACCAACTGGCTTTTGAGTTTAATACCTGCTTTTTCATCAATACGATAAACCCAAGAATTGACAGGTAAAAAAATGGAATTAGTAAAGCCAATCCCAGGGCTGCGGCAGGTAATAAAGAAATATCATTTTTGATTATCTCAATTGGTATATGATAAAAATTGTTGAAATGGTCATCTGCAAACAACCCAATTATTACCCCAAATAGCATGAGCACTGACAATACTCCACTGATTCCCACTACTGTTAATATTACTCCAAATATGACTCTTAGCGCCTCTACTATAAATGACAATAGTGGGCCGAGTGCTTTCGATATAAACTCAAACAATGCTGCTATCAATCTGAATGGGAACAACAATATTTTTAAGAGCAAATTTTTATCACCCTCATTTGCGTTTAGACTTTTTTTTATATTGAATTCGATATTGCTAAGCGTTACAGGCTGCCCCTGCATGTCCATTTTGTCAGTCAGCGTTTTTGCTTCGGGTAAAATGATCCAAAGAATAAAATATAATATTATACCTGTTCCTGCGAAAAAAATTGTTATAAAAAACAACAGACGGACGATGACAACATCAATTCCAAAATATGCCGACATACCACTTGCGACTCCTCCAAGTATTTTTTGGTCTGGATTTCGAAACATTTTATTTGTCTTTTTTTCTTCTATCAGACCATCAGATTCAGGAACTATGATCCATAAAACGATGTAGGCAAGAAATAATAATCCAGTTGCCGGAGGGAAAATCCAGATGCCAAAAAATGACAGCACGTAGAGCAGACGAATCCAAAGCGGGTCAATATTGAAATAATTAGATATTCCGGAGAGAACCCCTGCAACTAATTTCTTATTGCTGTCGCGAAAAAGATTTTTAGAAAAAGGATGGTCAGATGTCTCTTTGCCAGATTCCTCATCGTCATTATCTTTCTTGTCAGTTCCATAGCTTGTTTCTTCTTCTGCTGCCTGAAAATCTTCTATACTTCCCATGGTAGCAACTAACTCTTCTACATTTTCAAGGACAATTACCTGCTGTCCATTTTTTAGTTTCGAGAGAAATATTTCAGCAATGCGAGATTCAATGTCTGCTACTATTTCCTGGCTATCGTCAAATGCTGAGAAATACTTATTGATGGACTCGAGATATTCCTTGAGCTTGTCATACCCATCTTCTTCTATGTGAAAAATGATACCACTGATATTGATACTTATATTCTTTTTCATCGCTTTATTTTTTTGGGCTATTAGTATGGCCGGTTGATTCTGATTTTATGATTTTATTGGTCGATGCTGTGAGACCTTCCCAGGTATCTGACAAATGTTTTAAAAAATCGATCCCCTCTTTAGTAAGTTTGTAGTATTTTCTTGGGGGGCCGGAACTTGACTCAACCCAGTTGTAATCCAGCAATCCTGCTTTGCGCAATCTGGTTAACAAAGGATATAAGGTACCCTCTACAACTATTATTTTAGCAAATTTCAATTCTTCCAACATATCTGAAGCATAAACTTCTCCTCTCGAAATAATATGTAAAATGCAAAATTCGAGTATACCTTTTCTCATTTGAACTTGTGTGTTCTCAACCTTCATCAGTTTATAATTTTTAAATAATGCATTTTTTATTATAGCCCATTTTCATCCTTTTGTGTCGGAGTGTATAACATAAGTCATGTTGCTCAAGCAATAATACGATATAGTACCTTGCATAGCCAAGTACTAAGTAAAAAACATTAGCTTGTATTACATATTCTTCTTATAATCCTATAAATTAATTTTATATTATAATTATACTAAGATTGTTCGCTGAGGTTTTGATGATATTTTGTAAAATCTTATAGATAAAGTGCAGCTAATGTTAATTGTATATTGATCTTATTATTTTTGCGTTGAGAGTTTAAATTACAATCGATGCTACGGAGTTGAGGAGTATTTTTCTAATCACATTTTCTTTTTATTCAATTTTTTCTTTGGCGCAGGTATCTGCACCAAAATACAGCAATGAATTTTTATCTATTGGAGTAGGTGCACGTTCACTGGGCATGTCAAATAGTGTGACTTCGAATGTGTCTGATGGTACTGCTGCTTATTGGAATCCTGCGGGATTATTAAAAATCCAGGATAAATATGAAGTTACATTGATGCACTCTGAGTATTTTGCAGGTATTGCCAACTACGATTTTATTGGATTTGCCATGCCCATTGATACTGTAAGCCATTTGAGTTTTTCCGTTATCCGGTTTGGCATTGACGACATTCCCGATACACGATTTTTGTATGACGCCAATGGCGCAATCAATTACGACAACATACGATTTTTCTCAGCCGCTGATTATGCCTTCATATTTTCATATGCAAGAAAACTACATGCCTTGGGGGGAATACGGGTAGGAGGGAACTTCAAAGTTGTTCACCGTAAGGTAGGAGAATTTGCCAGTGCCTGGGGATTTGGGCTGGATGTATCTGCTCAGAAAACACTGGGTAACTGGGAGCTTGGTCTAATGCTCAGAGATATTACCGGTACATTTAATGCATGGACTCATAATGCCGATTTGGTTGAAGACGTATATGCTTTGACAGGAAATGTGATCCCGGTTTCTTCGTTAGAGGTAACTTTGCCCAGAGCGATTTTTGGTGTAACTCGAAATTTTTCTTTTGGATCAAAAATGGGATTATTGGCTTCTTTGGATGTTGAGATGACTTTTGATGGGAAAAGAAATGTTGCCTTAAAGACAGACTTCGTATCAATTGCACCAATGGTTGGTTTTGAGTTAGATTATTCCAATATAGCATTTATTAGGCTTGGCGCAGGTAAATTCCAGAAAGTAAAAGATTTTAATAGCGTTGAAATGACTTCATGGCAACCAAATTTTGGCATTGGAGTTAAGGTTAGTGCCTTGAGAGTTGACTATGCCATGACAGATTTTTCTGATAACGCAGAGGCCTTATATTCTCATGTTTTTTCATTGTCCATTGGGTTAAACGAAGCTAAATAGAAATGAAAACCTTAATACATATTAAAGGATTTCTGTTATTTGCGTTCATGCAAATGTTGGCGGTTTCTTTTGTCATCTCACAACCATATGGCAATGAATGGATCGACTACTCGCAGCAGTATTATAAATTATCCACCTCTGAAGATGGAGTTTACAGGATTTCTTATGATGAATTGGTCGCATTAGGATTTCCGGTGAATTCTGTCAATCCTCAAAATGTGCAAATATTCCATAGAGGTAGAGAACAATCAATTTATATCGAAGGAGAAAATGATGCACAATTTGATCCCGGTGACTATATAGATTTTTTTGGGAAGAGAAATGATGGCACACTGGACGAAGAGCTTTATATAACCAAGGAAGCACAACCACACAGATATTATAATTTCTATTCAGATACAACGGCTTATTTTTTAACCTGGAATTTGGCAATATCTGGAAAAAGAATGACCAATTTTCAAGAGAATAATTCCTCCAATTTACCAGCAGAGGCCTATCACCTTCGTGAAATATTAGATTTACAAACAAGCAATTACACCATAGGTCTTCATCATCCTGTTGGCGTGCCCAGCGCAGAAACATATTTGTCTGTATTTGACCATGGCGAAGGATGGACCGGAAATGGAATTAGGCAAGGAAGATTTAGAGATGTATTAATTTCGGATATCAATAATACAATCACAACAGGAGCAAGACCTTATTTTGAAATATTATTATCCGGAGCAAATAATAGATCGCACGACGTAACGATTGAGGTTGGGTCTGATGAAAATAATTTGAGGCTTATCAAGGAAGTAAAATTCAACTATCATTATAATACCTTAGTTACAGATTCGCTGGAATGGACAGATATTTCTGGTGGAAATATGCTTTGTCGCGTTAGTGTCATAAACAACGGAGTGGCAGACCGTGTTTCTGTTTCTTTTACCAAACTGGTTGTTGCGGCCTCCTGGGATCAAGAGTTGTCGGAGCAAAAAGAATATCACGTAAAGCCCACTTTTGCCAATAGATCATATTTAGAAATTCAGAATATTGCTGCAGGTGCAAAATTGCTGGATATTTCTGATAGTGAAAATATTCTGAATATAGGATACAATATTGTTGGTTCTGGGATCAATGCGGTGATTCCAAACGATACAAGAGGAAAGAAACTTTTGCTCGCCACCTCAAGGATGCAAGTTGCGAAAATAGAGCGTGTAGCCATGCGAATCATCAACCCTGCTAAATCAGATTTTATTATAGTTTCTCACAAATCATTAAGAACGCCCAGCTCAAATTATCCCGATGTTCCCAAGGCATATGCGTCGTACAGATCGTCATCTGTCGGTGGTGGGTATGATACGCTTTTAGTAAATATTGATCAATTGTACAATATGTTTAGCTATGGAGAATATACATCTTTGGCATTATACAGATTTTGCCGGTTTATGGCTGAAAATGGAAATCCGAAATATTTATTTATAATGGGAAAAGGCTTGACAGGACTTTATTTAAACTCAGAAAGACAAGGTAATTCAAATGTTGCAAGCAGAGATCTTATTCCAACCAGTGGATTTCCGGGTAATGATGGACTATTTACCGCAGGATTAAACGGCACTACTTATGAGTCAGGATTTCCTGTAGGCAGAGTTTCTGCTGAAACCCCGGCAATTCTTGAGGCATATTTCGACAAGGTAAAAGAGACTGAGGCCATGCCTTATGACCAGCTGTGGAGAAAAGAGATTATCCATCTTAGCGGAGGCAGAGGAGCCTTTCAGCAAGGATTATTTAAAGATTTCGTTAATGGATTTAAATCCATAGCAGAAGGCGAATTATTAGGAGGAGATGTAATTACCTTCAGTAAAAAAACTAATAATGCCACCGAACTGATCAACATTGCAGAGCATGTAAATACAGGGAAAATGCTCCTTACTTTTTTTGGTCACTCAGGTGCTGGAGGAACAGATATTGATATAGGCTATGTTTCTAATGAAAGTATGGGATATAGAAATAACGGTAAATACCCCATGATGATTGTCAATGGATGCAATGCCGGAGATATGTACAATCCGGGCTTTGGATTTGGCGAAGATTGGATTGGCACACCCAACAGAGGAGCTGTTGGTTTTGTTGCACATACGGGAGCAGGTCTTACTATCAGGCTGAAAAATTATACTGATATATTTTATGATATAGCATTTACAGATTCTCTATTTATAAAAAAAGGAATAGGAGATATCCTTAAAGAAGTTGGCACAAAATATCTTCAAAAATATTCGAATAGTGCAATGGATATTTCTCAAGTTCAGCAGATGGCATTGCAAGGAGATCCATCTGTCGCCATCTTTGGAGCAACAAAACCTGATTATGAAATTATTTCTGATAATGTTTTTGCCCAATCAATTGATGGAGAGCCAATAAACGTTTTTATCGAAGTGTTTAATCTCGGCCTTATCGTCAGGAATTTTGGATCTACGCAGCCTGATTCTATAAAAATTTCCATAAATAGACAATTGAGTAATGGGCAGCAATTTCCTTTAGATACCTTAATGTACAAACCGATTTTATATCAGGATACAATATATGTTGAAATAAAATCTGCCGGTATTTCTGGGTTTGGTATCAACCAATTTACTATTCAGTTAGACCCTTTAAACGAAATCAACGAACTGAGCAAAGCCAATAACCAAACCACATTTGAATATTTTATTCCACTCGGCGGGACAAGAAATTTATTCCCAGCCAATTATGCAATCGTCAATAAAAAAGAATTAACCCTTGTCTCGCAGTCACTGGATCTTTTGATGGATAATCGCACTTACATTATCGAATTAGATACTACCGTGATGTTCAACAGTTCAATAAAAAAACAAACGTCCATCCCGGGCCGATCACTTGCAAAATGGTCTGTCGATCTGTTTGACAACCTGCCAGAGCAAGATACAATTGTCTTTTACTGGAGGTCAAAGTTTGCCAATCCCAGACCGGAAGAATTGGACATCTGGAATACAACATCATTTTCTTATATCAATGAAAATACTTCAGGATGGGCGATGGTACATTTTGAACAGTTTTATGGTAATGTAAAAAAAGATATTGTACTGAATCAGGAGAGCCGCTTATGGGAGTTTGAAAAATTTGAAACCGGTATTAAGGTAAGAACTTTTGGAGAATCTCATCCTGATTTTGATTTCGAAAATGTTGAATTGACCATAAACAATACCGAGTATATTTTCCCAACAAGACTGTGTACAAGCAACTCGATCAATATGCTGGCTTTTGACAAGTCAACAACTATTCCATATCTGGTGTTGGGAACATCCTTTATCCTTGACAGAAAAAATTGTGGCAGAGCACCCCAATTAATCAATAACATGTTAAAAAAGGAAATAGAAAATAAATTGATGATCGAGGAATACATCGACAAAATGGAAGACGGAGACTACGCAGTTTTGTTTTCTATCGGGAAGGTCACCTTCCAATCATGGCCCGCCTCAACATTTGCGAAGCTGGAAGAAATAGGAATAAAGTCTTCAGATATCCAGCAATTGTCAGATGGAGAGCCAATAATTATCGTTGGAAAAAAAGGAACTTCCCCAGGTACGGCTACAATTGTAACTGCTGACTACTCCAACCCAACTCCTGCTGCCGAACAGGAAATTCTGCTAGATCATATTATTGAAGGGCAATCTGAATCAGGAACAATTCGGAGTCCAAAAATAGGACCATCTGCAAACTGGAAAACATTTTATCAGGAAACAAAAAATGCTGAATTACCCGTTTCCGATAATTATTATTTTAATGTTTATGGAATAAGCCCTGCGAATAGTGAGGTGCTACTATTCGATCAAGTTCAATCTTCTGAAGTCGATTTGCAAAATGTAAGTGTGAGTGCATATCCATTTTTGAGATTGGAGTGGCATGTGTCTGACGAGGGAAATCTCACTCCTGCTCAGTTGAAAAAATGGGTCATCACATACGATGGAGTTCCGGAAGGTATTTTGAGTTATAAAGAAGGTCAGCAGATTTCAGGAATAGAGAAGAGTGAGGGAGAGACCCACGAAGCGATTTTTGCCTTTGAAAATGTTTCGAATCTTGCCTTTGTAGATTCCATTGCTATTGAATACAATTTATTTAATCAAGCCAATAGAAAATCATTTATTGATACAATTTTAGTGAAACCATTAAATTCAACAGAGTCAGTTGAGTTTTCATTAAGCATAGAAACCTTGGGCAAAACCGGAAAAAATAACTTGAGCGTATTTGCAAATCCTTATTTGCAATTGGAAGAGTCGTTCAACAATAATTTTATTAGCCTTCCGGATTATCTTAATGTAATCCAGGATAACTCCAATCCAATTCTGGAAGTTACCGTTGATGGAGAATTCATTATGGATGGTGATATTGTGGCTCCATCTCCAATGATTGTATTGAGAATGAAGGATGAAGGGACATTGTTAAAGGAGGACACGCTTGGAATAAATCTATTTTTAAATGAGAAATGCCAGGGCTGTACCCCGGTGAGGGTAAGGTTTTCATCCCCAAATGTAGTATGGACGCCTGCTACAGAAGAGAGTGATTTCAGGGTGGAGTTTAAACCTGATAATTTGTCAGATGGAATTTATACCCTAAAAGCTGAGGCAGCTGATGCAAGTGGCAATCCGTCCGGATCGGAGCCCTATGCTGTAAATTTTGAAATAATTAACGAATCTCAGATCACCAATTTTTTTCCATACCCAAATCCTTTTTCTACCAGAACTCAATTTGTGTTTACGCTTACCGGAGGTGAAATCCCGGATGAGATTATCATTCAAATTATGACAGTGAATGGCACAGTAGTAAGAGAAATTACCCAAGATGAAATCGGCCCGATAAAAATTGGGAACAATAAAACCGAATATGCCTGGGATGGCCACGACGAATATGGAGATCAGCTGGCCAATGGAGTGTATCTATACAAGGTAAAAATCTACAACAACGGCCGGGAAATGAAACACCGTGAAACATCCGCTGACAGGGCGTTCAAAAATGGAATAGGAAAAATGTATCTTTTGAGGTAAGGTCAACTTTTGCGCAGGCATTACAAATGCATGCGAGCGGGAGGGTGGTTTATATCTCAGATGCCCAATCCTTCGTCATCTCAACCAGTATGGAGAGATCTTAAGATGAAGTAATCACCAATGTCCTTATTTGCTTGTTCAATTGAGAATTGAGAATAACGGATGAACCCACCTGCCAGCGAGGCAGGGAATGAAAAATAAACCTGCCGGACGAGGCAGGGACTCCGCCTGTCCGTTGGGGTTTGGAATCTGTCTGCAATCCGCAATTTCACCTGTTATAGGCTGAAACTCCATTCGTTTCATCCTCGTTGCAATCGAGGATGATTGGGGTGTTGAATGTTGGATTAATCTGTTGCTAACTGTGGCATTGCAAAAAAAACATTCAATAAGCAATATTCAATAAACAATAAATAAGTTAAAAATTGAGTGTTGAGTATTCCAGTCATAGTGGGGTCTTTTTTAGTTGATCTAATTTTATCGCAAGGTCCTTTGCAAGAGACCCCGCTTGGACGTAAGGTAGGATCGTTGAATTAATAGGAATTCCCTTAAATCAGATTTGCAATACTGAGTTGCTAATAAGAAATAATCCTGGTGAAGTAATGCGAGTATCATAAATGGAAGGTTACATTGAACCTGCTATATTGCCCATCATCCCAGCAATATCATTCGCTATTACTTTCATTCTATTATGTGCTAATTTAATGGATTTTTAATTGCCGAGACAGATGGGAGTTTTAGATGGGAGAACAAAGGAGTGAGAATACACGTCATATAGGATTACAACCCAGTTCAAATGAGTACTTTTAAGGACCGGTTGTACTTTAATATACCCCATCTGTTTTCCGAATAAACATCTCCAGTTTTAGTGTCAAAAAGGATATTATAATAATCAATTATGCTATTTTACATTTAATTTATAATGAATAGTTTTGAAATATCATATCATAAATGATAAATCATATACAGTAAAAATCACTTATTTATGGATAATGTTAACCGCCGAAAGTTTTTAGGGGCAGTGGCTTTGGGAACAAGCGCTGCCATGATGCCAGGTTCTTCTTTGCTGGCAGATGCCTCAAAGAAAATAGAATCATCTTCTTCAATATTTCCTGAACCTGCTCGAAAAATAACCTTAAAGGGAGATTTTGATGTTATCGTATGTGGTGGCGGTCCGGCAGGAATCGCTGCGGCAATTTCTGCTGCCCGGGCAGGTGCACGAACATTATTAATCGAATTGGGGGGTTGTCTTGGCGGAGTATGGACTTCAAGTCTATTGACATTCATCTTTGATTTTGACAAGCCGGGCATAACCCATGAAATTAAAAAAAGGCTGGAACAGCTAAATGCCAAAAGGAACAACACCCAAAGAAACTTTGTGTATGCTCCCGAGCCAATGAAGCTGTTATTGGAGCAGATGTGTGCAGAGGCAGGTGTTGAGTTTTTATTGCATACGCGTGTTACTGCGGCTTATTTAAATAAGAACCGCTTGACAACTATGATTACTGAGTCAAAATCGGGACGTGAAGCATGGAAGGGTAAAATTTTTATTGATACTACCGGAGATGGGGATTTGGGCAGTCTTGCAGGCAATGGTTGGGATATTGGGCATGGAGGCGACACCTGTCCTTGCCAGCCAATGACTCTAAATGCCTTAGCTGTTGTAAAAGATATCGAAGCTTTACAAAAGTATCTTTCTTTCTATGACACGGAACAAGCAAGTATGCAAGAACACAAAATAGCAACTCGGGCTTTTAAAGAAGAAATCGGCAGGGCTGGAATTAAGCCTTCTTATGGTGATCCGACCTTATTCCCAATAAAAGATAATTTGGTCATGCTCATGGTTAACCATGAATATAATATCAGGGCCTTTGATGCAGCAGAGGTGACAAAGGCAACTATTCGGGCAAGGGCAGAAATTCATCATATCGCCATGGAGTTGAACAATCTTGGAGGTCCATGGACAGAATTCCAACTTGTGGCTTCCGCAGATCAGATAGGTATTCGTGATGGCCGACGTTTACATGGTCGCTTTACGGTAACAAAAGAAGATCTGATCAATGGAGCACGCTACGAAGATGCGGTAACCAGGCCAAAATTTGGCGTAGATATTCATGCGCCTGATCAGGAATCGAATGATAAACAAACTATATTGAGAGGAGGCATAGTAATGAAACCTTATGATATTCCATTGCGAGCACTAATCGCCAAAGATGTAGATGGACTGATGATGGCAGGACGCTGCATTAGCGGTGATTTTATTGCCCACGCCAGCTATAGGGTAACCGGCAATGCCGTAGCAATGGGAGAGGCTGCCGGCGCAGTAGCGGCCATTGCGTCACAAAGCAATCGCTTGCCCCAGGAAGTAGAGTGGGAAGAAGCAAATAGCTGGTTGAAAACTTCTCACAAACACCATGAATAATAATTAAATAGTTATGAGTAAACGCTTTACAATTATCAGACCTGCCGGCACTCCAACTTGCCTGACAGGCCGATCATCAAAATATTTGTGGATTATTCAGCTGAGCATCTTAACGCTTTTGTCGTCACTTTATGGATGTGCAAAAAAAGAGACGCCTTCTCCTCCCAACATCATCTTTTTATTGACCGATGACCAGCGATGGGATGCCATGGGATGTATGGGAAATCCTGATGTTGTTACTCCGGAAATGGACAAACTTGCTGGAGAAGGCGTAAAGTTCTCTCATGCCTATGTTACCACGCCAATTTGTGCTATTAGCAGGGCAAGTATTCTTAGCGGCCAGTATGCACGGAGACATGGCATCAATGGTTTTGCAGAGCATTTTGCAGATAGCGCATATCAATTTACCTATCCGATGCAACTGAAGAAGGCAGGCTATCGGATTGGTTTTATTGGAAAATATGGGATAGGACAGGAAAAGGATTTTCCAAAGGATCAATACGATTACTGGGGTTGTTTTCCCGGACAAGGGAAATACTGGCATAAAGACAGCTTGGATAACGATGTTCACCTTACCAGTATTTTAGGAGACCGTGCGCTTGAGTTTATTGAAACTTCATCTGACAGCCGGCCATTTTGTTTGTCGGTGAGCTTCAAAGCTCCTCATGTTCAGGATAGCCATCCAAAACAATTTTTATTTGATTCCACATATATTGACAAATATCAGCACAAAATTTTCCCCGTTCCTGCGACAGCCGATTCAAGTTTTTGGCATGAATATCCTGAATTCTTCAGGAAAAACAACGAGGCACGAATCCGGTGGGGAATTCGATTTAACACCCCGGAAAATTATCAGCATTCATTGCGTGGATATCATAGTCTCATCTATGGTGTAGATGTTCAGATCGGAAGGATAAGAAAATTGCTGAAAGAAACGGGCAAAGATGAAAATACAATCATTATGCTCATGGGCGATAATGGTTTTTACCTGGCCGAGCACGGCATGGCAGGGAAGTGGTATATCCATGAAGAATCTATTCGAGTGCCTTTTATAGTTTATGATCCAAGAGTATCAGATGAGCAAAATGGCTTGACAAACGACAGAATGGTACTCAATATTGATGTAGCCCCTACCATCCTGGATTATGCAGGATTACCCATACCGGAAACGATGCAGGGCAAAAACGTAAGAAATATTTTGTATCAAACAAATACATCTTGGCGAAAGGATTTCTTATTTGAACATCTTTTCGAATATAAAACATTGCCCCGTTCGGAAGGAATTGTCACAGAAGAATGGAAGTACGTTCGCTACATTGACAGGCAGCCGGACTATGAATGGATGTATCATACCGGCACTGATCCATTGGAAAAACAAAACCTCGCAGAGGATGAAAAATATGCTATTAAAAAAGGTGAGTTGATAAAAAGGTTTGAGGAATTAGCACAATTGTACAAATGAATGAGAGAATGATAGAATGATATAAGAAAAAAGGAAATAAGAAGTTTGCTGTGGATATAATTGGATTTTGTGACTCATTGAAAAATTGTAAGGCATCATCTGTGATTACACGTATCTTCCAGCAGGGAATGTCAAAAGAAAAATTTCAACCTATTCCAATATGTAGCATTTACTCATTTACTCATTGTATCATTTACTCATTATATCATTACCCATGTCCTCAAAAACCCAATAGAAAGGAACATATTAATTTTAAGAATAATAAAAAGCAAATTATGAAAAAACGCACATTTTATACCTTACTCCTTTTAATTGCAATAGCACCATTACTAGTTCAGGGCCAATCTGTTTTTAATCTGTTAACCACAATTCCGCAAAATCAATTGAAATTGGAAGGATACGTTGGTAAGCAAACGGATCTGATATTTAATAACAGAGTTTTGGCGCAAGACTATGGCTATCTGGTGGAGCCTTTTCGGCATAAAAATGAAACCCGATTATGGCAAATGGAATTTTGGGGCAAATGGATGCTTGGTGCAGTTGCCGCCTGGGAATATACACATGATGAACAACTTATGGAGCACATGAGCAATTCAGTAAAAAGTATCATAGAAACCCAGCTTCCTAATGGATATATTGGCAACTATTCGCTAGAGCATCAACTAACAAACTGGGATATTTGGGGCAGAAAATATGTATTGCTCGGTTTGCTTCACTATCATGATATTACCAATAGTAAAAAGGCCTTGAAAGCGGCACGGAAAGAAGCGGATTATTTGCTTACGCAGATAGGGCCGGGAAAAATAAATATCATCGAAACAGGAAATTATCATGGTATGGCCAGCAGTTCGATTCTCGAACCCATGATGATGCTGTACAATAAAACGAACAACCAGGCTTATCTTGATTTTGCCAAATATATCGTAGCACAATGGGAAACTCCCGATGGACCGCAACTCATCGCCAAAGCCCTTGCCGGAGTACATGTTGCAGACCGCTTTCCCCATCCTAAAAAGTGGTTTTCACCGGAAAATGGTCAAAAAGCTTACGAAATGATGTCTTGCTACAATGGCCTGTTGGAATTATATAAAGTAACAGGTAATGCAGATTATCTCAAGGCCGTAGAAATGACAGTACAGGATATCATGGATGAAGAAATAAATGTTGCAGGATCTGGTACATCTTACGAAAGTTGGTATCATGGAAAAGAACAGCAAACGAGAGCTACCTTCCATACCATGGAAACTTGTGTAATGACCACATGGATGAAACTCAATTATGACCTGCTTAGCCTTACCGGTAAATCAATGTATGCCGATCATATCGAAACAACCTACTACAATGCTCTTATAGCATCGACAAGATTTGGAGGAGCAGAAATTGCCATGTATAGTCCGCTGGAAGGCTCTCGCGGAGATACAAATCACCAATGTGGGATGGAAATAAATTGTTGTTCATCCAATGGACCAAGGGGTTTTATGATGATGCCACGCTTTGCTATCATGACTTCTAACGATGAAGTTTATATAAATTTATATACAGATTTATCAGCTTCATTTGATCTGCCATCAAAAAATAAGATTGCTCTCGAACAAAAAACCAGTTACCCTGAAAGTGACAATATTAAAATTACTGTAAACCCTGAAAAACCAGAGAAATTTACTTTGGTACTTCGTATTCCGGATTGGAGTATCCAGAATTCGCTCCTGGTAAATGGAGAAAAAGTAGAAGGAATCACTGCCGGAGCTTATACCAAAGTTACCCGTCAATGGAAAAAAGGAGACCTGATCGAGTTGCAACTTGACCTCCGTGGATGTCTGGTTAAACTGAATGGTTACTCAGCAATTTTGCGAGGCCCAATTGTTCTGGCCAGGGATTCCAGGTTTGAAGACGGGTTTGTAGATGAAGCGGTTATTATTCAGCACGAAAATAATATTGTCGATATTCAGGTTTCAGAAACCAAACCGGAAGGAGTATGGCTGTCTTTCACGGCACCATTAAAATTGGGTACCGGAATAGCGTCAACCAGTAATCCTGCATCGCAAATCCATTTTTGTGATTTTGGTTCAGCAGGAAATACATGGGATGAAAACACCAGGTACAAAGTGTGGCTTCCCGAACCGCTTAATGTCATGAAAACCAAATATGAGGCCTATTAAGAATATTAATCGCAATGCTTCGGTAAACTTTCCAAAACTTTTCAATTGAAGCGATATGCAAAAAAGCGACAAACTATTGATCTGATAATCTTATGAAAAACTTCTTTCCAATTATCATTTTTATTATTGCAGCATATGCTTGCACGGGAAACAAGACTGATGAAAATACAACAAGCGAAAGGCCGAATATTGTCCTGATACTTTCAGATGATCAGGCCTGGACCGATTACGGTTTCATGGGGCATGATGTAGTACAAACACCCAATCTGGACCGCCTTGCTACACAAAGTGTTGTGTTTAAAAGAGGATACGTTCCAACACCGGTATGCAGGCCGTCTCTTATGACTCTGGTCACCGGACTATATCCGCATCAGCACAAAATCACTGGTAATGACCCTTTTAGCAGTGTTGAAAGCAAACCGTATTTCCCGCGTGACGAGCTTTTGGTAAATATTGATAGTATCCCAACCCTGCCTCGGCTGCTTGCAGCGCAAGGGTATCTTTCCCATCAATCGGGTAAATGGTGGGAAGGGAATTTCAGACGTGGTGGTTTCACGCATGGAATGACCCAGGGAACCAGACATGGAGATAAAGGGCTAACTATTGGCCGTGAAGGTTTAGACTCCATTTATAATTTTGTAGAATATGCTTTATCTGAAGATAAACCATTCTTTTTGTGGTACGCACCATTTTTGCCACATAGACCACACAATCCACCTCAACGCTTGCTGGATAAATATATTGATAAAAATTTGACTCCTTCCATAGCGAGGTACTATGCCATGGTGGAGTGGTTTGATGAAACCTGTGGTCAGCTCATTGATCTTCTGGATAATAAAGGACTTCGTGAAAATACAATTATCTACTACGTGTGTGACAATGGCTGGATTCAAGACCCAGAAGGAGACGGTTTTGATTTTGGTTCAAAACTAAGCGCTATGGATGGAGGAGTGCGAACTCCCATTATGATTTCATGGCCCGGCAAACTCAAACCGGCAATTAGAGAAGATGTTGTTTCAAGCATCGACTTTTTTCCAACCATGCTGAGTATGGCGGGTATTGAACCACCTGAAAATCTGCCTGGCCTAAACCTGTGGGATGAACTAACTACCGGAAAACCGATTGAGAGAAAGATAATATTTGGAGAAGCATACGGACACGATATAATAAATAAAGACAATCCTGAAACCGCTCTGGCAAATCTTTGGTGCATAGAAAATAACTGGAAATTGATCCTTGCCTATGATGGAAAAATTGAAGGTTATGGGAAGTTTACACATGAAGAAATGAGAAAAGAACCAATACGGCTTTACGATATAATAAAGGACCCCTACGAAAAGATCAACCTTGCTGAACAACACCCCGAAGTAGTAGTGCACCTAACAAAAGAAATAGAAAATTGGTATCCGCTGAAAGAGAGAAAATTATTTGTAAATAACTGAAGTTTCGCACCAAATCAAGCACCTCTAATTAATTAAAAAAAACAAGGTTTTATATGATGAATTTTCTTTGTGTATTCTTTTATGCAACTTTGTGAAATACCTGGCCTGTCTGGTAGGCAGGACTATTACACAGAGAATTACGGAGAAGATAAAAAGGTACGCAGAGGAAAAATACTCCAAATACCAGCCTGCCGATGAGGTAGGGAAATGCTAATTATTAATCATTTGTAAAACAGGATAAATTGATAAGTAATTAGTACATTAATTGTAAGTGCGAAACTTCAGTAATTAAAATTAGACGGACACGAATTAGCCTCGAATGAATAAAATATTCTGCCTCCTTTTTATTTCATTGATAATATATTCATGCAATCGCAGTGAAATACGAACAAGACCCAATGTTGTTATCATACTAAGCGATGATCAGGGTTGGGGGGATTTAAGCATCAATGGAAATTCAAATATTAGCACACCAAATATTGATCTGCTTGCCAAAAATGGCGCAATGTTCGACAGGTTTTATGTAAGTCCGGTTTGCTCACCCACCCGCGCAGAATTATTGACCGGCAGATACCATGTTCGTGGAGGTGTTTACAGTACAAGTGCTGGTGGCGAAAGATTGGATTTGGATGAGACTACGATTGCAGAAATTTTCAAACAAGCCGGCTATCAAACTGCGGCCTATGGCAAATGGCATAACGGCATGCAATATCCCTACCATCCCAATGCCCGTGGTTTTGATGATTTTTATGGTTTTTGTTCTGGTCACTGGGGTAATTATTTTAGTCCCGTTTTGGAACATAATGGCAAACTGGTACATGGAGATGGTTTCATCATTGATGATTTCACCAACAAAGCCATAGCCTTTATTGAGGCAAATAAAGACAAGCCATTCTTCCTATATCTTCCATACAATACTCCACACAGTCCTATGCAGGTTCCCGACGAATGGTGGAAAAAATTTGAAAACAAAGAATTAGACAATCTGCATCGGAATCCTGACAAAGAAGATATCAATCATACAAGGGCTGCGCTTGCTATGTGCGAAAACATTGACTGGAATGTAGGAAGGCTGACATCCAAGCTCAAAGAATTTGGTCTTGAAGAAAATACAATAATTGTTTATTTGTCAGATAATGGCCCAAACGGTTATCGCTGGAACGACAATATGAAAGGAAAAAAAGGATCAACTGACGAAGGGGGCGTGAGGTCGCCGCTCATTGTGCAGTGGAAAGGGCAAATAGAAGCAGGTAAACAAATCCCTCAAATTGCGAGTGCCATCGACTTATTTCCAACGCTGGCTCACATGGCCGGTATTCAATTTACAAATAAAAAACCATTGGATGGAAAAACCCTTTACCCCTTGCTCTTCGGTGATGGGGCAGATTGGAAGGATCGCCTGGTGATTAATAATTGGAGAAAAAGAATCAGCCTGAGAAGCCAGCAATACAGATTGGATAATGAAAACAATTTATACGACATGCTCAATGATCCGGGACAGATGATTGATGTATCAGAGCAGTTTTCTGAAATAACAATGGAAATGATTCAGGCAAAGGAGCAATGGAAGAACGAAGTATTGAGCGAACTTCCCTTGGAAGATTTACGCACTTTTCCCGTAGGACACCCATCATTCGAATACACGCAAATACCGGCCCGGGATGGAATAGCCCATGGCAATATCCAACGATCCAACAGATGGCCAAACTGTTCGTATTTCACTAATTGGAACAGTATTGACGATAAAATTACCTGGGATGTGGAAGTTCTGGAAGATGGAGAATTTGAGGTTATACTTTATTATACATGCTCCCACGCAAACACAGGATCAACCATCGAACTCTCATTCGGTTTGGATAAACTGCAACGAAAAATTGCAGAATCACACGAACCGCTTTTAGAGGGCATGGAAAATGACCGGGTTGTGAGGGCTGAGTCTTATGTCAAAGATTTCAAACCATGGAAAATGGGAACAATTCATTTGACAGAGGGTCAAGGTACTTTGACTTTACGGGCCACTGAGATTCCGGGTTCGGAGGCAATGGATTTTAGATTAATGATGTTAAAAAGAATAAATAAAGATGAATAGGGAAAGATCAACTTTGTCAAACAACATCCCGAAGTAGTTGTACGCCTTACAAGAGAAATCGAAAATTGGTATCCACTAAAAGAGAGGAGGTTATTGGTGAAAATGGATAGTATTACTACGAAATTGACTGAGGTATGGCAGGCAGCGAGGCAGAAATCAAAAAAAACAGATAATTCTTAGTCACACTTATTGGCATTGGCTGAATGAGACAGGTTGAGTGCGGAAACTATCAATTAGTACCCAGGTATTTGATATTCCTCCCTACATTTTTAATTGAGTTCTTTCTTTTTTTTGCTGAGGGGATAAAGTATCTGCTTTACAAAACTTGTAGGATATTGTTCATCTCCCATAAACCCCAGCTTAATATCACGGCCACTTTTCGGGACATATGACGTTCCAAACAGATAATCCCAAACACTTAGAGTTATTCCATAATTGATACCATACAAATGTTCCTGAGGCAGATTTTTAGCATGATGCCAGATGTGCATTTTAGGATTATTGAATATATACTTCAATGGCCCATAATTCCAATTGACATTCGCATGATTGAGATGACCGATGAGTGTAGTGAAAATGTGAACTATAAAAAAGTCCTTAATACCAAATCCAATCATTGCCAATGGAAGATATTGTATGGATTTATAAACAATGCTCTCCATCCAGTGAAAACGCAGGTGAGCCGCAAATCCAATTTCCTTCACGGAATGATGCAGCTTATGAAATTCCCACAACCAGGGTATCCGGTGTAGCATCCGGTGTACATTCCATTGTATAAAGTCCGCAATAACCAATAGTGTAAGCAATTGTAACCACCCTGGCCACGAACCTATTTCCAGCGCTACCAGATTAGTGATCCCAAATTGTCGGAGCATGTCATTAAATAATTCAACCCCTACATTGGACAAGGCATTGAACCCGATCAGAGAGAAAATAAAGAAATTGAAAAACATATAAAACCCATCTAGCCAGAAGTCTTTTCTGATAAGAGATTGCTTTTTTCTCCAGGGAAAGACTATTTCCAATAACCAAACAATCAAAGAAAGGCCTATTAGCCAATAAAAATAATTATTGAATGCAGGGTGGGATATTTCGTTTATCAGATAATTCCAATAACCGCTAAACGAACCTTGAATGATATTCCAATATTTCTCCATTATTTTCTTGTTAAATAACCCATAGTTCCGCTACCTAAAAAAATAAATAAGATGCCAATCAAACTACCTACTCCGAGCAAAGGAGAGAAAGTCAGTCCATGACCTACTGTACAACCGGCGGCAACACTCCCTGAAATTCCCAATCCCAAACCACCAAATAATCGTTTAGTTATGATATTGATTTTTGGTATGACATATCGTTTTTCTTTTTTCTCTTTTGAACTCCAAAATGCCCCTATTGGAATACCAAGCAAAAACATTAATCCCCATGAATAATTTAGGTCAACAAAATCTACCGCTCCTGGAATAATTGCCATTCCATAAGGCGAGCCGGCTAATATAGCTGACATCCAGGCTACAATACCCAATATGCCTATAGAAATTCCGGTTTTTTTTCCAAGGCCAAATAGCACCTCCCGGCTTGCTGTCTTTAGCTTTGAAAAGCAAGAACAAAATAAGTGTAGCAGCTAGTGCAACAATACTGGAAACCAGCCAGGGTGATTGCATTTTCCAAATAGCTTGCTGATCAAATAGCACGAAGTTTTGTCCGGCTTCCCTAAGGGGTTTTAATAATCCTTTTTCTGCGAGATAAACGCCTCCAACAAAACCGATTACCGCTATAGCAGCACCTGAATTTTTCTCGCCGATCTTATAAAATATTCCTGCTCCACATCCGGCAGTAAAATGCATAAATATGCCGAATAAAAAACCTCCGATAGCTGTGCCTACTAAAAACAAGGAAGGCAGACCAATATTTGCAACAAGGTAACGGGTGGTATCATTCAAATACAAAGCAGTAAAAAGTAAAGGCAATACTGCCATTTGAATAAGAATTGCGACAATAAAACTTTTTAGTTTGGTGGTATCTTTTTTACGCACCACATTGGAAAATCCGGAGTTCATACAAAACTGTCCTTTCACAGAAATAAGTCCGTAAGCAAATCCTAGTATTAAAGCTATAATGATCATACTAATAGGTCGTTAAATTTCTGCAAGTACCTCCGAATTATTCAGGAGTTCATTACAAGTTTCTGCCGATCCAGGGTATAGATATTGTATCCAATAAGTACCTTTGAAAAATTAAATTTCTTCGACATATTTACATAATATTCTGATTGTCAATGTCATGCTTCGTTTATGGGTGATCCTTGACCTTAAGCGGAAAATATTCCTAATTAATTGAGGTTAAAGAACATCTAAAAAACTTAAACTTGCTAATCAATAGACATACACTAACCATTTGAATAATTAAAAGATATGAAAATTATTTCCCTGATCTTTTTCTTCATAGCTGTCCTTTTTTGTTCATGCGAAAAAAAGTTTCATCATACAACTATTGCATTTGGCTCTTGTTCGTATGAGTATGATTCCGTACAGATGTGGGATGATGTAATGAAACTTAAACCAAAAGCCTGGGTTTGGTTGGGCGACAACATCTATGGAGATACAGAAGATATGGCCCTTATGAAATCAAAATATGATATGCAAAAACAACGTGCCTCATACCAAAACCTTATAAAATCCATGGATATTTATGGCATTTGGGATGATCATGACTTTGGCGTAAATAACGGAGGGAAAGAGTATGTGATGAAAGATGAAAGTAAAGCTTTGCTCCTGGACTTTCTCGATGTTTCTGCCGATGCAAAAGTGAGAGATCATACAGGTGCTTACCAATCTTATGAAATTGAAGACAAGGGGCTAAAAATAAAATTGATTTTATTGGATACAAGGTATTTTAGGGATGAGATTGTTAAAAATTCGAATGAGGAAGATCATTCTTATTATGCTGAGAATATGGAAGGAGATTTTTTGGGAGAGGCGCAATGGCAATGGCTTGAGAAGGAATTGGCTAATAGTGACGCCGACATCCACCTGTTTGGTTCGGGGGTGCCATTGATCCCTATTCCGATATTTGAAAAATGGGGTAACTTCCCCAATGAACGAATCAGATTTTTTGAACTTCTTGTAAAAACAAAGCCTGCAAGGCCTATCGTTTTAAGTGGAGACAGACATTTTGCCGAGTTTTCAAAAATAGAATTGGAAGGCCTTGGCTATCCGCTATATGAATTTACTTCGAGTGGTTTGACACATACCGTAAATCCTGATCATATCGAAATCAATTCGTTCAGAATTGGAGAACTGATTATAAAAAAGAATTTTGGGGTTATCAATATTTCACATGCAGAAAATGACATTACAATAAAGATGCAGATAAGAGGCAGTGACAATCAGGTATATGAAGAAGCATTACTTTTATTCTAACAACATCAACAAGTAATTCACCTTTGCAGATCTACTTTTGTGATTTTGGTTCGGCGGGAAATACCATGGATGAAAACAACTGATGCAAGGTATGGCTTCCCGAACCGTTTCTCAACATGGAACCCAAATGCGAAGCTTATATAAAATATTATCTGATTAATCCAGAGAGCAGATATTTCCAATTATCATTCTTTTTATTGCTGTATATGCTTGCACAGAAAACAAGGCTGATGTAAAGACAACAAGCGAAAGGCAGACTAATGTTTTGATTCTACCTTCCTTTTCTATCAGAAAGGGAATAAATTTTGTATAATGCTATTGTATTCAAAAACCTCAAAATTATGTTAGAAGAAAGCCAATATTATTTCAATAAAGCAGCCAAAATACTTGACATTGCCACCAATGCAAAAAAATTGCTCATCACACCAAAGCGTGTAGTTAAGGTAGAAATTGTCACCATAAGTTCCAGTGGAGAATTATTGAATCATTTAGGCTTTCGGGTTCAGCATGATAACTCAAGAGGTCCTATGAAAGGCGGATTGCGTTACCACCCAAGTGTTGATGAAGACGAAGCTACCGCATTGGCGAGTTTAATGACATGGAAAACTGCCGTCGTCAACGTTCCTTATGGCGGTGCCAAAGGCGGTATCAATTGCGACCCACAGGCACTCGATCAAAAAGAACTCCACGATATTACCAAGGCTTTTGTTACAGAAATCAAAGAAATTATTGGTCCCAACTTGGATATTCCTGCACCTGACGTAAATACCAATGCTAATACAATGGCCTGGATTATGGATGAATATTCAAAATATTATGGATTTTCACCAGGCGTTGTGACAGGGAAGCCATTGCACCTTTTCGGATCTGAAGGTAGGGAAGAAGCAACTGGGAGAGGAGTGATGTATGTGCTGGGAATGGCATTGGAAGAAAAAAAAATGAACTGGAAAGGGCTTAAAGTTGCTCTTCAGGGGTTTGGAAATGTGGGTAGTTTTGCTGCTAAATTAATGTCAGCAAAAGGAGCTAAAATTGTGGCTGTTGGCGACCATGCCGGTGGCGTGGAAAATACAGCAGGTTTGGATGTCGAAAAATTAATGAAGTGGGTAAAGAAAAATAAAAGTGTACACGGATTTCCTGGCGGAAATGCAATGGAAAGTAGTCACGTACTCACTTGGGATTGTGATGTGCTGATTCCGGCTGCTCTTGGCGATGTGATAACAAAAGAAAACGCCAATGACGTCCGTGCAAAAATAATAGTAGAAGCAGCTAATGGACCTACTTCTCCAGAGGCAGATGAAATTCTACATAAAAAGGGAGTCTTGATTATTCCGGATATACTCTCCAATGCGGGAGGTGTGACGGTCAGCTATTTTGAGTGGGCACAAAATATTCAACAATATAGATGGGAATTGGAAAAGATTAATAAAGAATTACATAAAACTATGGTGAGGGCCTATGGTGCTGTGAGCGATATCGCCAAATCACGCAAAACAGATATGCGTACAGCAGCCTTCATACTTGGAATTGGCAGAGTAGCCAAAGCAACATTATCCCGGTCTCATTTTGTTAACACCAAATTTGATGAGTTTTAGATGGAATGGTATAATGACGGAATGATAAAATGACTGAATGAAGGAATGATAAAATTAAGGAATGCAATAATGTCATAATAATTTCAAGAACGTGCATAGTTGGAGGTCGACTACTAGCTATTTTTTAAAATTGCCCATTATTTCCAACATTCACTAAAGCTACGATAGGCAAGCATTATCTCATTGTCTCAATATCTAATTATCAATATAAACTTACAATTATGAAAACTATGACCTGCAAACAATTAGGAGGAGCGTGTGATTTAGAATTTCATGCCAATACTTTTGAAGAAATAGCAGAATTGAGCAAGAAGCATGGAATGGAAATGTTCCAAAAAGGTGACGAAATCCATCTAACGGCAATGAAGGAAATGCAAGAATTGATGCAATCTCCCGATGCAATGACGGAATGGTTTAATGATAAAAGAAAAGAATTTGATGCATTGTCTGAAAATGAATAATAGCTTACACCCTTTTCGGGTTAATTTCAAAGAAAAAGGCGGTCCTTTTATTTGACCGCCTTTTAAAGAAACCCTAACCTAAAAAGTATCTTCAATTAGTCATCATCATCATCATGGTCATGGTCATTGTGGTCATCGTCAGAATCATCATCAATTTCATGATCACCATCGTGATCTTCGCCTGCCTTAAAAGCGTTGTCTAAATTTTGCCATAAAGAATTGCTCAAACCTGTATTTGAAGAACTGTTTATCCTAATTACTCCATCGTTGTCTGAGATGGCCATTGATAAATCTACGCCCGAGAAAAGTTTATCAAGATCGAATAATATCAGTATTTGATTGATCGCATTTCCATTAAACTGCATACCGGAATGGTTTTCAATTTCGAATTTAATTTCCCTGTTGCTTGTGTATTCGACAATCACAGAATCCGTACTATCTGCATGATAATTAAATTGTATAAAAATACTGTTTCCGTCATCCATGATAGGACTAATTTTAACTTCCAGCTCTTTATAAACACCGGGTGCAATATCAGTTATTCTGAATTCCGGATTACTGGTTCCTTTTAAAAGATCTACGACAAACTGCCCCTCAAACTCAATCTCATCATCGCTGTGTTTTCCGCTGTCATCATTGTGATCGTCCGAATGATTATCCGAATCATCGTTTGAATGATTGTCACTTGAATGATCGTCATCATCATCATGACCTTCATCGAGCGCTTCCAACTCAATTTCTGTGACACCAATCAATACCTTTGTAAATTCAATCCCTGTATTGGAAACCCTGGCATTTGCATTCATAGTAGATAACTGAGTAGTAGCTCTCATTTCTAAATTTATATTTGACGTAGTAGGATCAACACTTTCACCGCAACTTCCCAGTAGCATCACCATTCCTATCAAAGCGATTGCTATTAATTTATTTGACATTAAATTCATTAGATTTTTCATTTTTTAAATTTTAATTTATTCATGATATTTTATTTACCTGTTTAATCTATTTTTTATGATTTTGCTATTTTTTCTCAAGTATCAATTTGTCAATTGGTTCGTCTCCGTCGCTCTCATCCTTTAATTCTATCCTTGCCTCTTTTACATCAACAATATCCCAGTCATCATTGAGTTCGTCGAATGGCTCATGTTCTCCAAAATCCAGTACTATTTTGTTGTGGTCATTATCTGTGGTTGTTGACCATTTTCCATTGAACACACCCTCACCTTTGATGGCAGTAACGGTTCCATCATCAGAAAAATCGAGGTCAAATCCTTTGAAAAGAGCGGTATCATCATCTCCCGAATCATTGTAGTTGGCTACAATCCATAGTCCTTTGATAATCACAGCGGCAATGGTATGATGATCATTTCCACCTTGCTCATCGGATGGCCTCTCAAAGGTTAAGGAACTTTCAGGTTCATCGTCATCACTTTCTTCCCTCAACTTGATAGTCGTGCTATCAAACTCTATCAGATCCCAATCTTCATGAAGCTCATCGAAGGGTGAGTTTTCTCCAAAATCAAATTCCAGTTCCAATGCTCCATCGTCCCCATTGCTATCCCAATCACCCTCGATAATTAAATCGCCTTTTTTTGCTTGTGCTGTTCCGTTTTCAAAGAATGTAAACACATATCCTGCGAATCCGGCTGTTTCATCAGCATCATCAAAGAAGTAGGAAATTACCCAATCGCCATCGGTAATAATTTTGACCAATTCGGTATCGTCCGCATCATCCTCATCGTGGTCATTGTCATCGTCTTCATCACATGCATCTATGGAATTTTTTAGGATATCTTCCAATTCAGTGTTATCCTTAATCACCATTTCGGTGCTGTCGGACAACACTACTGTAATTGGGAAATTGAAGCTGGCAAAATCTTTATTTTTCAGGTCGTGAATAAACTTGTACAATTCTTTATCATTATCAAAAGTAACTACATCGGAAAGCTGGTTTTCTGAATCATAAATGGAAATGCTCAGTGGAAACTTAAAATCCACACATTCAATGTCGTCATCTTTGCCACCCTCAATACATTGATCTATTAAATCTTCGAAGTCATCTTCACTCGCAATGGTCAATTCACTATGGTCGGCAAGTATGACAGTGACAGGGAAAATAATTTCAATTTGATCATCGTCATCATCAGACCTATCAATGATATGCTCAATGGTGTAAAAATCATTGATGGAATCCAGAGTAATTTCTAATCCATTTACAATTACAGTAATTGGCAATACCAGAGAAGTGCAGCTAGATCCATCAATAATGTTATCAGCAGACCCATCTTTGAGTACTGTTCGCTGAACCAGATCGGCAATCGGTGATAATGGTGTGAATACCTGCCCTGGAGGAGGGTCGATAATTTCAGTTACTTCCTGCTGACATCCACTGATATAGAATAAACTTACTATTAAAAATGGTGCGTATAATTTAAAAAATGGTTTCATAATAATTATGTTCATTTTTGATTTTCAGATATAAAACAGATGACTTCAATAAATCCCTACCTCTGAGTCAGATTTTTTTTATTTTTGACAAAATACCATCTTGAATGGAAGATAGACAAGTTGATAATGTATGCGAAGAGAAGCTTTATAATGAACTTTTCAGAAGTCACGCTAAAGACCTGCATGATTTTTTATACTATAAATATGGTGCAGAGCATAACCCAAAAGATATAGTACAGGAGGCTTTTTTGAAGCTGTGGGATAATTGCCATAAAGTTGTTTTCGAAAAAGTCCGTTCCTTTTTATTTACAGTAGCCAACAATCAAATGCTAAACGAGCTTTCAAAGAAAAAGACGGTATTGACCTATGCTCAACAAAAACCTAAGCACCATACTATCGAATCTCCTGAATATATAATGGAGGAAAATGAATATATGGATAAACTTCAGTCTGCTATTGAAAATTTGACAGAAGAGCAACGTGTAACCTTTTTACTTAATCGTATTGAGGGGAAAAAGCATAAAGAGATTGCTGAAATGCTTGGGGTTTCGAGCAAAGCAGTTGAGAAAAGAATTTATACTGCGTTGAAAAAACTGAGAGAGCAGGTGGGGAATATTTGAAATAATTTTGTAAACATGGTAGGAGAAAGTAATCTTCATCTGTTTTAATATTGAAATAAATAGCAATGGAAAGCGAATATTACATAAAAAAATGGCTTGATGGCACCTTGAGTGAAGAAGAGAGGGAGGTATTAGAGGCTTTGCCGGAATTTAAATCATTGGAAAAAATAAATAAATCCGTGCAAGCATTCAAAGTTCCGGATTATAAAGTGGAAAGAGAACTTGAGCAGATAAATGAAATAAAATCCGAAAAAGGAAAGGTGGTCGAAATATCATGGTTAAAGACATTACTCAGAGTTGCGGCTGTCTTTATTATCCTTATTGGAGTCTCGTTCTATTTTTACCTGAATGTGAGTACATCTTTTCAAACCGCTGCAGCAGAAAAGGAAAATTTATACTTACCCGATTCTTCCAATATCATCCTAAATGCAATTACAAAAATATCATACAAAGAAAGACTATGGAACATCAGCCGTAAGGTGAAACTGGATGGCGAGGCATTTTTTAAAGTTGCCAAAGGTTATAGATTTGATGTGGTAACTTCTTCGGGAATCGTAACAGTGCTTGGTACACAGTTTAATGTTAAAAACAGAGACGATTACTTTGAAGTGGTTTGTTTTGAGGGCTTGGTAGAAGTACAAAGCAATAGCAAAATCACTCAGTTGCCCCCAGGTCATTCCTTTAGAATTGTTGGAGGGAAAATTGACTTAAGAGATAATCTAACAGATGTTTCTCCAAGTTGGATTAAAAATGAGAGTTTATTCCTGAGCGTTCCATTCGCTCATGTGATCAGGGAATTTGAGAGACAATATGATGTGACTGTCCTCACAAGGGATGTGGATTTAGAAAATTTATTTACAGGAAAATTTATTCATAATGACCAGTCGTTGGCACTTCAGGCTATATCGTTACCATTAAACCTGAAATATGAGATCGAAAATGAAAATCAGATAATTCTTTCTGGGGAAAAGTGATAAAAAGGCTCTTACTGATTTTCATCATGCTTTTTACCGGCATTATCATTTATGCCCAGAACCCGAATGAGAAATCCCCCCTTCGAGTTATTTTATTAGACTTAGAACAGAAATACAATATCACATTTTCCTTTGCCGATGAAAATATTGACGGAGTAATGATAGACCCTCCTGTCGAAAATTCAACGATTGAGGAAGTTATTGACTACCTTGAATTACACACCGGGCTACATTTTCAAAAATTGAATGAAAGGTTTATTTCGATAAATAAACCAGGACTGAACCGAATTGATATTAACGGTTTTGTCACTGATCTCGAAACAGGAAAAAATATCATCGGTGCTACCATACAATCTAAAATCCATTCCACTATTAGTGATGACAAAGGACATTTTGAATTAAAAGGTCTAATGGGAAATGACACACTTCTGGTCCGTGTTCTCGGCTATACTCCATCGCAAGTACTCGTCGAGGATTTCAAAAAAATATCTTCAAACCGAATTTATCTCAAACAAAAAGTAACGAAACTGCAAGAGGTAATTGTTTCAAATTTTATCACAAAAGGAATTAACATCAATTCTGATGGTTCGATAGAAATTGATGCCGGAACACTGGGGATATTGCCTGGTCTCACCGATCCAGATGTGCTACAAACCCTGCAGGCTTTACCCGGGATTCAAAGCATCAACGAAACTGTTTCACACATCAATGTGAGAGGAGGAACAAATGATCAGAACCTTATTTTTTGGGACGGCATTAAAATGTACCAGTCAGGTCATTTTTTTGGATTGATCTCAGCGTTTAATCCCTACATCACAAAAGAAGTAGTGTTAATTAAAAATGGTACGACAACTGCCCTGAGTGACGGGGTTTCCAGCACTATTGATATTCGAACTGATGACAGGGTGAGCCAGAGTTTTTCCGGTGGGGCAGGGATAAATATGATCAATGCGGATCTATTTCTGAAAATTCCATTAACTACAAAGATGTCTTTGCAGCTATCCAGCCGCCGTTCTATTTCCGACCTGTTTCAGACCCCTACATATGATCAGTACTTTAATCGAATTTTCAGAAATACAGATGTGACGAGCTCTTCAGATCCGATTGCAGATACACTGGTTGACTCGAATGAGAAGTTTAACTTTTATGACATCACTGCAAAATTGCTTTATGATATTTCAGGTAGAGATAAATTGAGGATTAGTTTTCTAAGGGTATTTAACACAATTAATTATGAGGAAAGCGCGATTGTAAATAATGAACTTGAATCAAAGACCAGCGGATTAGAACAACAAACAACCGCAACGAGTATTGTTTACAATCGTCTCTGGAGCAATAAGTTTGCGACTACAGCACAGGTTTATTTTTCTGGATACGATCTTGGTGCCGTCAACTTTGATGTATTGAATGATCAGCGATTGATTCAGGAAAATAAAATATTAGATACTGGTTTGAAATTAGATGCCCGCATTGCTATGAGCAAAACTTTTGATCTTTTTACAGGCTATCAATTTTCGGAAGTTGGTGTTACAAATCTCGTTGATATCAACAATCCAATCTTTCGGCGATTGATAAAAAAAGTGCTCAGGACCCATACTATTTTTGCGGAAGGTAATTTCAGTTCGGTTTCGGGCAATACAAATTTGCGATTGGGATTGCGTGCCAATTATTTTGAAAAGTTTGAACGATTTATAATAGAACCCAGGCTGGCTTTCAACCAAAAATTTCTGGATCATTTTTCATTTGAATTGCTGGGCGAGATGAAAAGTCAGACAACCACTCAGGTGATTGATTTGCAAAATGATTTTTTGGGTGTAGAAAAAAGACGCTGGGTATTATCCAATGAAGAGGATATACCTATTGTCGAGAGCAAGCAAATTTCAACGGGACTTCGATACCAGCAAGGAAACTTTCTGGTTAGTTTAGAGGGGTACTACAAAAAGGTAAATGGCATTACCTCATCAAGCCAGGGTTTTCAGAATCAATTTCAATACATCAGGTCAAGTGGTTCATATGAAGTGAGTGGGCTCGATTTTCTGATCAACCAAAGGATAGGAGTATTTACAACATGGCTAAGTTATTCCTTTGCTAAAAACACCTATGATTTCCCAGAGTTTAATCCTATGGTCTTTCCAAACAACCTGGATATCAGGCACACAACTACTTTTGGAACTAGCTTTCAGAGTAAGAATTTTCAGGTTTCAGCAGGCTTCAACTGGCGAACCGGCAAACCATATACGATAGGAACGGATATTATTGATGGAAATATTATTTATGAAAGTCCAAACAGCTCACGGCTGGATGATTACCTGAGGGTTGATCTTTCCGCGAAATATTGGTTTCAGATTTCTAAGAAAGTCCGAGGTGAATTCGGTGTCTCGTTGTGGAATATTTCCGACAATCAAAATATTGTGAACATTTATTATAATGTTGATGATAATAACAATCTGGAAACTATCCAGCAATTCGCACTGGGATTTACACCAAATTTCATGCTCAGGGTAAGTTTTTAATTTGTTGATTTACCATAACCTTATAGGACAACCGAAGAGTTCTGCGTATTGATTACAATGGTAATATTTTTTCTGGCAAGGTGTACAGCATCTACAAGCCAGCCTATTCCTGCCGACAACTGGTATTATATCGAAGTAGATAACGATCGGGTAAAATGGGGTGATTATGCAAAACCGGAATCACTGAGGTATTTTGGCCTCGACATGTCTAATATCACCGGTGATGGATATGCTGAGATATTAGCTGGAAGAGAGATTTATATTAATCCGGGAGGCAACATGACCAGAATATGGAATAAAAGTATGCTCCCAGTAAATGCTGATGGTTTTAATAATTTCGTGGGTGGTGGACGCTAGTTTAAATACAATAAATCCAGTAATTCCTTTATGGCCAATATTGTAGATGCCGGCTACAAACATAGATTCCCATCGGTTTGTAGGCCGACAGTAGTGATATTTTCTCTGTGCATGTGCACTCATTATACTGGATAGTTAATTTACTGCACTTGAGGCAGTTCTTTCAGCGCCATTTCCCTGGAAGAAAAAGGGGTTTTGCAGATGATTGAAAACTTTTACCTGCAATATGCTTGCCCCGGCATCTACCTGGATTCTTTGAATGTTTTGTTCTTTCCATGGTCTGTCATTTATCCAGTGGTGTCCATCGCCATGAAGGTATAATATTGGTTTTTTAAATTTTGAGGCAATGGATCTAAATTTTTCTGTGAATGTTTTAAATTTTTCCTGATTGTTGTTCATATTGGCATGTCCCAAAATAATGACGGAAGCAATAGATTTTTTATTTTTATGTATAAGACTATTGATCCACTCAGCATTTTTACTTTGTCGATCGTCCCATTCATCCTGGTCATTTACTCTTCCGCCAACCAGATTTAATCCCACGATCAAAACACCCTGCTGAACCCAGGCAAAATTTTCCTTTCGCTCCGGCTGATACTCTATTTCCCAGGAAGGATTCCAATTTTCATGAAAATGAAAAAAGTATTTATTCCAAAGCTCAAATGCTTCACTGGGGTTTTCACAATCATTCCATTCATTATCACCGGGAATAATAAACACAGGTATCTTACTTAGTTTCAATATTTCAGCCACATTTCGATAGGTGTCATCTACACATGGTGCTGCTCCGCTTTTTATATCACCTAAGTGAATTAAAAAAGAGGCTTCTTTATAATTGTCAACATTCAGCAAATTTTTGCGAAGTTCTTTTGCTGCTTCATTGGAATATGGGACATCTCCAATTGCAGAGAAAATAAGAGATTTTGTTTTTTGATTACAAGCAATAAAAAATAGAGCTAAAAGATAAAATGAGGTTAAAGCAAAATTGGTTTTCATAATACGTGCTGCGGTGATATTTCACCAAAAATATTGTATTTAATACAATAAACAAGTAGGTATGCCATTGGGGTTATTCAAAATAATATGTATGTCAAAAGAATAGGCATACCTCTGGGCATTTGGTTAATTTTGTGGTTTATTTGATTGGATCTTTTTTATGAAGGAGACCTTGTCAAACTAAAGTAACTATCATGAGTAACAACAGAAGAAATTTTTTAAAGAAATCCTTAGCAGGAGCTACCGGAATATCAATTGGAGGCAGCGCCTTGAACGCAACAGCAAAAAGCTATTCAAAAATTCATGGAGCAAATGAAAGAATCAATGTTGCCATTGTAGGCTTAGGAAGAAGACTAGGAGCTTATATCGATCCGATAGCCAGGAAAGAAAGCAACGTAGAGTTGCTCTATCTTTGCGATGTAATGAAAAGCCAAAGAGAAAAAGCGGCTGTTCGTTTTGCAAAAGTGATTAAGAATAAACCTGTATTAGAAAATGACATTCGAAAAGTACTGGAAGATAGCAAGGTAGATGCAATCTTCAATGCCACTCCAGATCATTGGCATACTCCCGGTGCCTGCATGGCGATGGAAGCAGGAAAGCATGTATATCTTGAAAAGCCATGTAGCCATAATCCTAAGGAGGGTGAGTTAGTTGTGGCGTTTCAGCAAAAATATAATAAGGTTGTTCAGATGGGAAATCAGCAACGATCTTCATTGGAATCAATTGATATTATTAAAGATATTCATAATGGCGTAATTGGAAATGCCTATAAAGCTGTGGCATTTTATACCAATGATAGGGGAGAAGTTCCAGTTCCTAAAAAGCAGGCTCCACCCGAAGGTTTGGATTGGGAGTTGTTTCAAGGGCCATCTCCAAGAAAAGATTACGAAGACGATACATGGAACTACAATTGGCACTGGTATGGCTGGGATTTCGGCACAGCAGAAATGGGTAATAATGCCACCCATGAATTGGACATAGCACGCTGGGCTTTGGATGTCGAGTATCCTTTGCATGTAGATGTTTTTTCAGGAAAATTTCATTATAAAAATGATGGTTGGAGTATGTACGACACCATGGAGGCATCCTTTCATTATCCCAATAACCGAATCATCAAATGGGAAGGGCAGAGTAGGAATAAGTATGATACATTCGGTGCTGGAAGAGGAACAATAATTTATGGTTCGGAAGGGTCAGTTTTTGTAAACCGAAGAGGTTATCGATTGTATGACCTTAAAGGCAAGTTAGTTAAAGACAGTAAAGCTTTGGGAAAAGAATCTGGAACTGCTCTTGGAGGCGGAGGCGACATGACAACTACGCACGCCACCAATTTTTTTGAAACCATTAGGGGCAAGGAAAAACTTAATTCTCCAATTGAGCAAGGAGTAGTTAGTCAATTGTTAACTCACTATGCAAATATCTCTTCGCGAATTGGTAAATCATTTGATGTCGATGAGCAAACTGGAAGGATTTTCGATAGGGAAGCCATGAAATTATGGAGCAGAGATTACGAACCGGGATGGGAACCAAAATTATAGTATCAATAGCGCACCTGGTGTAGGAAATAATGTATTCATGTGGAAATTTGTAAGGAATCAAATATGTATTGCTAACAAGAATATTTTCCGAATTTTATAGAAATGCATTTATTATTTCTACTTTGCAAAGATTAAAAAAGAGGTTTGTATATTGGTTAATATACTGTAATTCAAGTTCTCTTAATCAACCTTGTGAAACTTTACAAATAGAGGTACCCTTTACACTTATTTATATAAAATACCCAAAATAATTTCACAATAACTGAATGCAAGAATAAAAGTCTCTGTATATTTATTTTCAATTCAGTTTATGTATTAGCTGGAGCAATTTGACCATCGCACAATGGGGATTCAGGATCATAATCTATATAGTCAGCTTTCTCTCCAGGAGATATTTAAAAAATTGACGGAAGCCCCAAATAGGTCTTTGTACAATTATTTTTTTAATAAGTATTACCCCAAACTCGTTTGGTTTGCATTATTGTATGTGAAGCAGCATGTAGCTGCAGAAGAAGTTGTTTCTGATGTGATGTTCAATATTTTTAAGAAAAGAGCAAAGCTTGCAGAAATGAAAAATATTGAAGGGTATATTTTTATTTCAGTAAAAAATCAATCTTTTAAATATCTTAAAAAAAGGAAAAGGCAGGTTTTTATTGAGCACAATGAAAGTGAAACTGATTTGCTCATGACAACCTCAATTTCCCCTGAGCATGAATTTCTTCAAGATGAATTTCACGATGTTGTAAGATCAACAATTGATGCCTTGCCGCAAAAGCGAAAATTGGTGTTTAAGTTAATTAAGGAAGATGGTTTAAAATACAATGATGTTGCGAAATTACTGGACCTTTCTGTGAAGACAATAGAGACTCATATGGGATTAGCACTAAAATCTCTTCGTGAGCAAATTGATAAATATAAAAACGAACACACCGGAAAAACTCGAATAATATCAATAAAAAAATAGGCTAAATATTTACGCTCTAATAAAAATTTCTTGAGCTGATCCTCATACCTAACACCTTACAAAGTAAAAAATATTTCATTTTTCAAATGATCGGAACTGAAAATTAACTATCTGGTTATAAGTGATATATGCGCATCCAAATAATTCTAACTATAGAAATCAAACTTTTTTAATAATTTTTTCAGGGTAAAGTAAAGCTTTTAGGTTCTTATTAAGAATTAGTATTATGAAAGAACCAAAATCTTCATTAAATAGTCTTTACAAAAAGGTAGCCAGAGACATTTCTGGTCAAGCCTCCAAGAAAGATCAGGAACGAGTTGCTGAATGGAAAAAATCTTCACCAAAAGCAGAGGAAGAATTTACTGATCTGGAAAAAATTTGGAAGAAAAGATATTTTGCAAAAGAAGACATTGAACTCGTTTCGCAAAATGAAGTGAATGAGCAGATTTGGAATAAAGTTTTTGAGCGAAATGAATCAAAATCTTTTAAAGCTATAAATAGTAATTATTTTATCAAGATAGCTGCGGTACTCATTGTTTTTATTTCTGCAGTTTTTGTCATGGTTTATGTTACTGATCACTGCCCCAAAATTGAACCTCAGGTTTCATCAATTGTAAAGGAGACCCTCAAGGGGCAGAAATCAACAATCACCCTTCCTGACGGGTCAATAGTGTATCTAAATTCAGGAAGTAAAATATCCTATCTAAGTGATTATAATAACAGTTTGCGATATATTGAATTGGAAGGGCAGGCATTTTTTGATGTATTTAAAGATAAAGAAAAGCCATTTATTGTAAAGTGTCGCGGATTGGAGGTAGAAGCACTCGGAACCTCATTTGATGTCAATAGTTACGGTGTGAATTCAATTCAAGTCAGTCTGGTTACAGGGAAAGTAAAATTACAGATCCCTGAAATGCCGGAAAAGGAAAGTTTTACGCTTAGCCCGGGTCAATATTCGATTATAAACAATGAATATGACATTACAGATAAGGGGAATTTTGATCCCTACGAAGTACTTGCCTGGAAGGAAGGACGATTGATTTTTAAGGATGAATCGTTAGATGAAATTATACCAAAACTTGAATTGTGGTATGCAGTCCAAATAGACAATCAGACCACTCGATTATCATTAAAACACTTTAACAGTACTTTTGAAAAAGAAAACTTAGATAATATTCTGCATAATATGGGATTGACTATGGGTTTTACACATACAATACAAGAAAATAAAGTTATACTAAAAAATAAATTGCCTATGTAAATCAAATACAACTCTAAAAAAAAGTAGCCGACTTATAGAAAGTCAGCTACCTTATTCCGAAGTGAGCACCACCTCACTTCAGGAATGAAATTAAATTTATTGTTAATCTCAACTTAAAATTATGAAAAAATTATTAGACAAATTAATTATGTTAACAAATCTGTCTTTAAAAGGTATTATTATTCAGTTTTTTCTGCTGAACTCAATTTGGGCAGCGGATATTAATGCCCAAGAAGTGAAAAGTGTGAGGGATGTTCGCTTTGACCTAAAGGTCAATGAGGCGAGTCTCTCTGAACTTTTCAATGAAATCGAGAGAAAAACTAATTTTTATTTTTCGTTCAGCTCTGAAGATCTTAATTCGAGTTTTACTTATACAAAAAATAAAAAGAATGTCACAGTTCGTGATGTACTTCTTGAGGTGTCAGAAAGAGCAGAATTAAAATTCAAACAGGTTAATAGAAATATTATTGTTCAGAAATATAATGGGCAAAATAATAACGTACCTGAAGTGGAAGTCCTTATTCAAGGAATCACCATTACTGGAAAAGTGACCAGCCCAGAGGATAGTGAAGGTCTTCCTGGAGTAAATGTAATTGTCAAAGGTACGAGTATTGGTACAGTTACAGATGTTGAAGGGAATTATACGCTCGATGTTTCTGATGAGAATTCGGTTTTGGTCTATAGTTCTGTCGGATTTCTTTCAGAAGAAATTCTTGTAGGGAATAAAACGATTATAGATTTAGTCTTAACGCCAGACCTTACTCAGCTCGAAGAAATCGTAGTTACAGGTTACGCATCCCAGCAAAAGAAAGACCTTACAGGGGCTGTTGGTATAGTTAGTGCGGAAGATTTAACGGCAATGCCACAGGGTAATGTTACTCAACAGCTTCAGGGCCGTATTGCCGGTGTCAATGTTACACAAGATTCAAGACCCGGTCAGGCTGCAAAAATAAGAGTCAGGGGTTTTGGATCCTTCCAGAACAACGATCCACTATATATTGTTGATGGCGTCCCTACTACAGACATTAATACGATCAACCCTGATGATATAGAGTCATTATCAGTCCTTAAGGATGCCGGAGCGGCTTCTATTTACGGGTCAAGGGCCTCAAATGGAGTTGTTGTTATTACAACCAAGAAAGGTAAATCCGGCATGAGCATTAACTACAATATGTATTATGGCAGCCAGAATCCCGGGGCAGGACCAGACAATATGCTCAACACTAAAGAATTTGCCGATCTCCAATGGTTGGTTTATGCAAATGATGGAACTATAGATGATCATCCAATTTACGGTCCTTCGAGTAATGCTTCTCCAACATTACCATCGTGGGCAGCCGATACAAAGTGGTATGATGAGGTTACGAGAAATGCCAGGATCATGAACCATGACTTGTCGTTGTCCGGTGGCAACGAGACATCTAATTACTATGCCAGTATGGGATATTTCGATCAGCAGGGCACTGTCATTGGCAGTTGGTATAAGCGTTTTAGCGTTCGGCTAAATTCTGAATTCAAGATCAAAGACAGGGTGACCATTGGAGAGTCGTTCATCGTTCCGATAATGGTATATCAGGTAATGGCAGTGAAGGAACGGCTGTAATGACAGGTGTGTATCGTGCACAACCTATTATTCCTGTAATCTGGGATTCAGGTCCATTTGATGGGCTTTCTCATAATTTTGAGAATGGCGATTGGGGAGGCTCCGGTATTTCACCCAGATTAGGCCAGGGGGCAAATTATGTAGCTTCTACAGCACGCAATAATGATGATCGTTGGCAGGATATCAGAATTTTAGGCAATGTATTTGTTGATGTTGAGATCCTTGATGGTTTGAATTTTAAAACATCTTTCGGAGGTTCATTTAATAACTGGTACTCCACTGACTGGAACGGATCAACATACGAAAGATCTGAAAACCAAGCCACTTCATCCTATAGGGAGCGATCAGGATATGGATCTGATTGGGTATGGACTAATACACTAACTTATAATAAGCAATTCGGCGACCATAGCATATTAGCTGTTGCGGGTTACGAATCGGTAAAAACAGACATAAGTCGTAATGTTAGTGCTCAAAGGGCCGGATACTTCTCTGATGCATTAGCGTTCAGAACTGTGAGCAATGGAGCAAACCTTGTTGACGGAGTATCTGAATATGGAACGCCGAGAACTTTACTTTCAACATTCCTCAGAGCGGATTACAACTATAGCAACAAATATTACATCACTGCCACGGTACGCAGAGATGGCGCTTCGGTATTTGGAGCAGATACGCGATATGGTACTTTCCCGTCTTTTACAGGTGCCTGGAGAATTAGTGAAGAATCATTCCTTGCCGGAAGCGGTTTTATTTCAGACCTTAAGATCAGGGGTGGATACGGTACAATGGGCAATCAATTAGCTGTGTCATCAGGTAACCAGTTTTTCTTATTCGGCGGTGACCCAAGCAGGTCTTTCTACGACCTGAACGGCACCACTAATTCTTCACTTCAGGGATTCCGTCCTACCAGGATTGGTAATCCGGATGCTAAATGGGAGACCAACGTAACTACTAATGTTGGTATCGATTTCGGACTTTTTGATAATAAGCTAGAGGTCGTATTTGACTGGTATACTAAACAAACTAAAGACCTGCTATATAACCCGGAATTACCGGGAACTGCAGGGGCTGCTTCAAGACCTTTTGTAAACATTGCTGAAATGAAAAATACGGGTATTGACCTTCAGTTGATCTATCGGCAGAACTGGTCAGATTTCAGATTTGAAGCCAATGCGACATTTACGACTTATAATAATGAGATTCTTGGGATCGCAGAGGGATTTGAATTCTTTGATGCAGGAGGATCCAGGATAGGATCATTCAATAGAAATCAGGTAGGCAGATCAATGGGCGAGTTCTTTGGATACAATGTAATCGGCTTGTTCCAGGAGGATAATTTCAAACTTGATGATGAAGGCATTTTAGTATTAATTGACGGCATACCTGCTCAGGATGGGGCGGAAGCCGGGTTCTTTCGTTTTGAGAATACTGATGGGAATGACGTTATTGACGATGATGACAGAACATTTATCGGTGATCCAAATCCTGATTTCACCTATGGTCTTAACCTCTCCTTTGGATGGAAAGGCTTTGATCTGACCGGGTTCTTCTATGGGTCTCAGGGAAATGAAATCTTTAACTATAACAAGTGGTGGGGTGATTTTTGGCCTTCATTTCAGGGACAGAAAAGTACAGATCTTTTGAATAATAGCTGGACTCCGACAAATACAGGTGCATCCACACCAAAGGCTTCCAATACGTCAAATTTTTCGACAAATACAGAATCAACTAGCTATTATGTTGAGGATGCATCATTCCTTAGGCTAAAGAATCTTCAGATCGGTTATACTTTCCCTCAGTCTATGTTAGGAAATGTGTTTTCCAGTGCGAGAGTTTATGTTCAGGGGATCAACTTATTCACTATTACAAAGTATTCCGGGTTAGATCCTGAATTAGCCCCCACTATCAATAATAATACTGACACTTTCGATGATTCGTTTATGGCGGTTGACGAAGGCAACCTTCCAGCCGTAAAACAGTTTCTTATTGGTGTTAACTTAGGTTTTTAATTAAGTAAATAAATTTGAATAATGTCATGAAAATATTTAAAAATATAAAAGTGATTGGGTTTGTTGTTGTGTTAAGTCTCATGAACTCATGCAAAGAAAATTTTTTGGAGATTACCCCGAATGGGTCCCTAGATGAATCTGTATTGGCAACCTTTGATGGAGTGGATGCACTTCTTATTGGTGCTTACTCCATGGTAGATGGGGTTGCAAACGGTGGTTTTACATGGAATTCAACAACTTCAGGATGGGTATTTAGCAGTATCAGGGGAATGGAAGCCAACAAAGGTACTGATTCCGGTGACCAGCCGGCAGTCAACCCCCTACAAACTTACTCTGAAACGGCTACGAATTCATACCTGAATGCAAAATGGAGAGCTCTTTATGAAGGGGTTTCGCGTTGTAATGGTACAATAAGAACATCTAAAACTGCCGAAGAACTAGGAACTATTAGTGCCGCTGACTCTGAGTCTTTCATCAGACAGGCAAGAGTTTTGCGTGGTTTTTACCACTTTGAGGCATGGAGACTGTGGATTGATAAATCTACTAATATTGGTATTCCATATGTGGATGAGGAAACAGATCAGGCTACATTAACAAATACTGAAGATGTAAGAGCTAGTATCATCGCTGATCTTACGGAAGGAACATCTCTTCCAAATGATATGGGCCAGGTTGGCCGTTTTAACAAGACAGTATCACAAGTACTGTTAGCCAAAGCGGAGATGCAAATGAATGGCAATTATGCAGCCGCACTAATACTGCTTTCTGAAGTTGAAACTACTGGAACGAATCCTGTGGGCCAGAAAGCGGAATTAGAAACGCGCTATGGAGATGTTTTTGATGCGGCAAATAGAAATGGAGTCGAGTCAATTTACACTGTTCAGTTTTCTGTAAATGATGGTTCCGGTGGATACAACGGTGGTTTTGGAGAAGTATTGAACTTTCCTTATAAGTCAGGTGCGTCACCGGGAGGATGTTGTGGTTTTTTCCAACCTACTCAGGATTTCGTCAATTCCTTTCGTACAGATGCTAATGGATTGCCTTTCCTTGACAATTACAATGGTGAAAAGGTAACTAATGATCAGGGAGTGGCCATTGATGATCCTTATACTGAATATACAGGTCAGCTTGATCCCCGACTTGACTGGTCGGTAGGCAGAAGAGGTATTCCTTATCTGGATTGGGGAGATCATACAGGTCAGGATTGGATTCGAGATCAATCTTATGCCGGTCCGTACAGTCCGAAAAAACAAGTTTATAAAAAATCTCAGGAAGGGACACTTACTGAAGTTGGCAACTGGACTTCAGGCTGGACTGCCAATGGCTACAGGCTAATTCGTTTTGCTGATATACTTTTACTTAAAGCTGAATGTGAAGCAATGGAAAGTATCGGCGACATGGGTCTTGGTGAGGTTAATGCAATACGTAACAGAGCTGCAGACCCAGGTGGCTTTGTAAAAGAAGATGATGGTGTGACTGATGCTGCTAATTATGTGATCGATACCTATCCTTCGTTTGCTGGTCAGGCTGAAGCATTGAAAGCCATTAAGTTTGAAAGAAAGCTTGAGTTGGGACAGGAAGGTCAAAGATACTATGATCTCCAGCGATGGGGTGATGTTCAGTCTGAGCTCACTCGAATCCTAAATTACGAGAAAACAATGGAATGGGGATCATCGCTTTATGGTAGTGCATCGGTTGGTCCAGAAGATGTGAACTACCCGATACCTCAGCGTCAAATTGACGTGACTAATGGTAATCTAGTTCAGAACAGGTAATTGGCAAAATTAAATATTTTTTCAAGTGGGCTTCTTTTTTTTAAGAAGTCCACTTTTTTTTTGAATACTTTTGTGATTTTATTTACTTATATATATGAATAACCTTTTACTATTAGTTCTCACTATCATTATATTCTCCTGTTCCGAAAAACCCCGGTTTGAGCTGCTTAATTCAGATCATACAGGAATAAAGTTTGTCAATACAATCGTTGAGACAGATAGTCTCCATGTGATGAATTTCGAGTATATATACAATGGTGGTGGCGTCGGGATAGTTGATCTCAATAATGATAATTTGCAGGATATCATATTTACAGGAAACCAAGTGGCCACAAAAGTCTATCTAAATAAAGGAGACTTTAAGTTCTCTGATATTTCTTCAAGCCTTGTTGGCCAAGACAGCAGTCAGTGGTATAGTGGAGTGTCTGTTGTTGATATCAATAGTGATGGTTGGGCAGATCTATATTTTACATGCACAGCTTACGATAGACCTGAAAAAAGGAAAAACAGGCTTTGGATAAACAAGGGTATTCAAAGTGATGGTCATTTAGCTTTCGAAGAGATGGCCGAAAAATATGGAATAGCCGATGAGAGCTATGGAGTACATTCAGCGTTTTTTGATTATGACCTTGATGGAGATTTGGATCTTTACTTATTAAATAATTTTGTCACAGAAAGGCTTTCCGCAAGTTATCGGGAGAAAATTCTTGATGGGAGTGCTATTAGTAACGATAAGCTTTACAAAAACAACGGAGATGGAACCTTTAGCGATGTAACAATTGAAGCGGGGATTGTTTATGAAGGCTTTGGTCTTGGATTGGCTTTAGGCGATGTGAATAAGGATGGATATCCCGATATTTATGTATCCAATGACTACGTTTCAAATGACCTGTTATATATTAATCAAGGTGATGGTACATTTAAAAATGAAATAGCTACCTACCTTTCCTATCAGTCAAAATCCTCAATGGGAAGTGATTTGGTAGATATCAACAATGATGGCTTTCTTGACATTTTCACACTTGATATGATGCCTGAGTATTATTATAAGAAAAAGCAAACTATCAATGGGTTTAGTTATATTTATTATATCAATGATGAGAAATATGGGTATGAGCATCAATACCTCAGAAATATGTTACACCTCCATAATGGTTTTTTGAATGATGAAATGATCCCTTTTAGTGAAGTGGGTCAAATAATGGGCATATACCAAACTGAATGGAGTTGGTCTTCTTTGTTTGCCGACTATGATAATGACGGAGATAAAGACCTGCTAATCACAAATGGTTATCCCAAAGATCTGACTGATAAGGATTGGACAAAATATAAAGCAGAAGTATATGGCTCTGTCGCATCTGCTCAACATGTGATGAGTAGAGCACCTGCTGTAAAGGCGGCCAACTATGCATTTGAAAATAAGGGAAATTTAAGCTTTATCAAAAAATCACAGGAGTGGTTTAAAGAAATTCCTTCATACTCCTATGGAGCTTCTTTTGTTGACCTTGATAATGATGGTGACCTCGACTATGTAGTTAACAATTTGAATGATGAAACATTTATTTATAAGAATAATACGTTTAAAAAGAATAAGGATGAAGCAAATTTTATTAGTATTAAGCTGAAAGGAAAGGGATATAATACTATGGCACTAGGTGCTAAAGTAGAATTGTGGAGCGGTGGTAAATACCAATTTCAAGAACATTTTTTGTCTCGGGGTTATATTTCATCAGTTGATCCGGTAGTTCATTTCGGACTTTCAAATAATACTTTAATTGATTCGATCAAAATTACCTGGCCTGGTAGTGTTAATGTATCTATTCTTAAAAATATTAAGACCAATCAACTTATAGAAATTGATGAAAATAAATCAATCCCATTCCATGAGGATTTGCAAAACCCGTCCACCTGCCGGCGGGGCGGAAAGGACTCCAATTTGCTTTTTTCAAGGATAGATAGCGTGATAAATTATGATCATCAGCAAAATGATTTTATAGATTTCTTTTTTAGTCAAAATATAATTCCTCATAAATTTTCACAAATCGGTCCATGTATGCAAAAGGGAGATTTGAATAATGATGGCCTTGAAGATATTATTATAGGTGCAACAAACATGTTGCCTACCAGTGTTTTTTTACGAGATGGTAACAAGTTCAAAGAAACAGAAATTGAAGGCTTAACAACTTTAAAAGAATTTTCTGAATCTGACTTCGCAATATTCGATGTAGATGGCGATGGGGACAATGATATTATTGCCTTAGCCGGCGGTTATGAGAACAGGGAAGAAAAGGAGTATATACATTATCTTTACGAAAACACCAACGGTTCATTTACAAAAACAGAGCTTCCCATATCTTCATTTCCTGCCTCTGTGGTGCGGCCTTTTGATTTTGATCATGATGGAGATATGGACCTTTTTATAGGAGCAAGAATAAAAAAAGACATGTTCCCTTTTGCTGCTGATTCATGGATATTGGTCAATGAAAATGGCCAGTACCAAAGCGAGAATACCATGAATTTTAATGCCGGTATGGTTACCGATGCAGTTTGGAGTGATTATGATGGTGATGGATGGGAAGATTTGCTAATTGCCCGGGAATGGAATTCTATTGCAATATTGAAGAACCTGAAAGGTGAAAGACTAAAAAGTCAGGATATCCCGGGAATTGAAGATAAACATGGAATATGGTATTCTATCTCAGCAGGAGATTTTGATCAGGATGGAGATAATGATTATATACTGGGAAACCTTGGCGACAATCACCGCTTTACTGTTAGCGATCAATACCCATTGAAACTTTATGCGGTTGATTTGGATTTGAATGGCACCATTGATCCTTTGTCAACCGGTTATTGGAAAGATCAGCACAATGAAATGAAAGAATATCCAATCAATTATTTAGATGAACTTGCCGCTCAATCTCCTATCTTCTTAAAAAAATTCAATGATTATGCCTCGTTCAGCATGGCTGATATTGATGATATTCTGGATACTGCCATTTTGAAGAGAGTGAAATATACCTTCCATGTAAATACAACATCCAGCCATATATTGTGGAATGAAGAGGGACAATTTAAGTGGGAGAAATTACCTGTTTCGACGCAAGTTGCACCTATTAAGAAGATGATCATTAACGACTTTAATAATGACAGTTATCCGGATGTATTGCTGGTAGGCAATGACCATACCTATGATGTTTCTACCGGTTATTATGATGCAAATAAGGGACTTGTTCTTATAAATGATGAAGGACATTCATTTGATGTTTTGAATCCTCAACAAAGCGGTTTCAGGCTGCAAGGTATGGTAGAGTCATTGCTCTATTTTGAGGGAGACACATCACTTATTGTAGCCGGAATCAACAGAAAAAAAATAGTGGTTCATGCACATGACCAAAAGTAGAAGTTTCTACTACAAATCCGGTTGCCGCAGACGAGTTAATTGGAGCATTATTGCAATACTGCAATGGTACATTTCAAGCCATGATATATCATCACCATTATGGCTTTCCGGTGATATTCGCGATATGGCCTTGCTTTCATTTAACAATAGAAAAAAAATGATTGTTGTGTCAAGAAATAATGACTATCCTGGTGTTTATTCCATTAATGTAGAATAACAACGCTAACATGGCCCAGATATAGTTTTAGGAGTCCTCATTAGTATAATATAGAAAAATATCCTCTTATGGATTTTATCTCATTTCTTGGTTCATTCAGTTCAAGGATATAGTAGTAAGTTCCTGAAGAAGCCGCTTTTCCTGAATTTTTTCCATTCCAATTATTTTTGTATCCAATTGACTCGAAAATGGATTTGCCACTGCGATCCATAAGCGTCAATTTACTGTTAGGATAGCGCTCGATATTTTCAATGATAAAATATTCATTGAATTTGTCACTGTTTGGCGTGATGATATTGTAAGCATGGATTTTTGGAATAAATTCTACGCAAGTAGTATTGGACATTGAGTTAGATTTGTTACCGTCTTTTTCTGTAGCAATGATTCTGAAACAATGATCAAAACCCAGGTTACTATCTTCATAATTAATTTGTTGATCCGACGAAGTTTCGAACAATTCATAAGCCGAACTATCAATACTAACCCAAATTTCGTATTGATTAACACCATTTTTCCACCCTTCGTAATTGTTCCACGTAAGTGAAGCCAACTTATCTTCCTTTTCTATTGACAAAAGTATGCTGTGTTGTGCGGGGCTGTCAATTATATTTTCGCAATCGATATTTGAAACCAGCTTATACTCATAAGACTGCTGATGGATTTCGACATTGCGATCAATATATTTTCTTTGATCTGCGCCTAAGCTGGCTATTTGTTGCCAGAATTCTTCACCTAATTTTCTTTTGTATAAAAATATTTTTTTTGTCGAATGAATAGCATTTTTCAGAGACCAATTAATTTCCAATGCATTTTGTTCGGTAGATGATGCGGTAATATTTATAATTTCAATTACCATGGGTTTTATATAAATATCTTTTTCTATATATGCCTTTGTTTGGCTGCACACAGTCCCCGTATCATAGGCTACAACTGTAATTTTATGAAGACCTTCACATTGAAAAGTGTGCGTGATATTTTGACCAACGCTAATGGTGTCGTAAATCATGCCATCATCAAATACCCAGTTTGCGAATTGATAGAGCGTGTCAACTTCTAAATTTATCATCATTTGCTCACCCATAAGAAAAGTGTCTTTTACCGTAAGAATATTGCCATTCTCAGATGGATTTCTTTGAATATAAACAAGTAATGTGTCTGATGTTCCGTCGCACAAAGTATCTGTAATACTCAATTGGCCAAACCATAATTTTCCATTTCCATAAGATTGCCAGTCGATACCAATTTCATTGCTGCCATTTCCATTGGAGATAGTACCGAAATCTGTTTGCCATTGGTAAGTAGATACATTTGTATAATATGCATTATATGGAATATTGATGATATCGTTTGAACAAAGTGTATCCGGTCCAAAAGGTGCTTCGGGATCCAGTTGAATATTAATTTTTACTGGATAATTAATGGTGTCTGAAATGCATCCATATCGGTTTGTAGCTAAAAGTTGCAGTCCCGATTGTCTATTTGTCTCACCCCAGTCAACAAATGCATTGGTGTTTGATTGCGAAACAAAATTACCGCCATTTACAAACCACTCATTACTATTTGGGTTTGATTCTTCGATCAAATATTCTACATCCGTTGTATTGGGGCAAATAGATCTTGGGCCAAAAATATTAGTAACTGGTTCCACAACACTAATTGGCTTAATTGAAATTTCCTCACTTCCATTGCTGCAATCATTTCCACCTGTTGAGGCCTTTAGTGAAACTAAGTAATCTCCTGGAAAATCGTAGGTATGATAAACCGCAGTGTCCTGGTTAGTAATTAATGTGCTGCCATCTCCAAAATCATAAGTGAATATCGTGAAAATGGTATCTGCAACAGGTTGAAAAGAAATCTCAGATCCTAGGCACAAACTATCAGTAGGTGAGTTTGTATTCATGTCATTGATAATGAGATCAATATTCAAATTCCCCAGGCTGGCTCCTGTTACATATCCAAATGATTCATTGCCTCCAAAGCCATAAACATAAGCTATAAAACCATTGTCGTTTGATCTGATTGTATGATTTCCTCCATTAACATTTATTTTTGCGTAAACGTACTTGTTGTTTTGTTCTACAAGCTCAAATTGGTCTGCTATTGGAATCCCATCTAAAGTGATCGATTCAAATTCAGTTCGCGCTGCTACAATGGTTAAGGAGTATTTCGAAATAGAAGAAACAGAAGGAGCATTGAAGGTGATTTTTTTCAGCATCTGTTCATTTGGGCTTATGGGAATTAAAAACGGATCTCCCAATGTGCCGTCACAACTCATAGTCCTGCTGTATTGACCAATCGCAATAGGTTTGTCTGACACTACATTTAAAACGGAGGCAGACAATATTTTTTTAAACTCTCCTGAGTTTAGCAAATATTCTTGACCATTGGCTTTGACAATAGTATTGTCTTGTGTAGCAAGAAATTTTATGATATCTCCGCCAATTCTATTTTCTAAAGGAACTACAATAAACTCCGTACCAAGCGTATTTGTGGGGTACATCTGAGCATAAAGATGATCATGACCATTATTAACATTGCATTCGCCTACCTGAGTGTACATGTTGCCTGAAAAAACAGAAAAATTCATACAGTCCGAATTATTCGTGGCAACAATTTGACTTCCCGTCAAATCTCCCTTAGCTCTTAATTGATAAATCTGGCCTTTTTGCAATGTTACTCTGAATGGGATATTCGCAGGGTTGCCGTTCAGGGTTGTAAAAGTTGGTGTAATCTCAATTTCGGTATTATCTGTAATGCCAACTATCAAAAATTCCGAGTCAGAATTGGCATTGTTATTTCTATTTCCATCTTCCCAATGCGATAAAACAAAGTAGTTGTTGCCCAATGAATAAGTCGGCAATACTACGGTCATATCAGCGCTATATCGCCTTTTGTTCATTGCATATACACTGACATTTTTATCAGTTTCGATATGTACTCCTTTATTTTCAATCTGCCCGCTACCACTGGCCATGGCTAAATTTGTAGAGACTATAATTTTTTTGGTGACATTTGGAAAAACTTCAAATTCAATTGCATTAAATAACGATTGTTGGGGCATGGTTACTGTACCTCGTGTAGTATCATCGGCACTTATGTAGAGTTCCAGGATTACATTATTGCTTGGATTCCAGCTGGTCATGTAGCCAACCCAAAAGTCTTTTCCTTCCGTCGAAAGCCCTTGTGCGTAAGTTGAAATATTTACGCACCACAAAACCAAAAATAAACATCTAAAGATTAATTTGACCATGAATGTTTAGTTCAAAAAATATATTCAAATATAGTTCAAATCATTATAAAATAGAATTTGATTGAATAAGAGGGTCTGTAGAACCTCTTTTCAAAAAAGCTGTATTTACTATTTTTCAATTACAATAATTGTGGATTTTATAATATATTGAGAAACTATAATCAGAATAAATACGATATGTCTATAAAAACTCATCACTTAATTAACTTAGTAATATTTCAATTGGTTTTTTTAATTACAATAGATGCAAGAGCACAAAGAATAGTCATAAAGGCTGGTTTTTTATTTGATGCTGAAGCTGGAATATTTGTGAAAAATCAATTGATAATTATTGAGGATGGAAAAATCCAAAGTGTTGAAAAAATGACTTCTTCCATTCAGAGTGACAAGTTAATAGATCTATCCAATTATTGGGTGATGCCAGGTTTTATTGATACCCATGTCCATCTGGAAATGGAGTTTTCGAAAGATATTTATTTAGAAAAGTTTCGAAAGAATGATGCAGACAAAGCCTTTGATGCGGCAGTTTATGCAAAGCGTACATTATTGGCAGGATTTACCACGGTGAGAGATTTAGGAGGGTCTGGCGTAAATACATCATTAGCAAAAGCTGTATCACAAGGGAAAATTAAGGGGCCTAGAATATTCTCTGCTGGAAAATCTATAGCTACGACTGGCGGTCACTCAGATCCGACCAATGGGTATCGCAAAGATTTGATGGGAAACCCTGGGCCAATTGACGGTGTTGTCAACAGCAGGGAAGATGCAAGGAAAGCAGTACGGCAACGGTATAAAAATGGGGCACATGTAATTAAAATAACAGCTACTGGTGGAGTGTTGAGTTTGGCAAAAAGTGGAATGGCTCCACAGTTTACCATGGATGAACTTGCAGGGATTGTGGAAGCGGCAAATGATCTAAATATGGTAACTGCTGCTCATGCCCACGGTGCTGAAGGTATGAAAAGGGCAGTGCTTGCAGGCATTAATAGTATTGAGCATGGTTCATTAATGACTGAGGAAGTTATGGATCTTATGATAGAAAGAGGCACTTACTATGTGCCAACTTTATTAGCAGGAGTAACCACGATGGAAAAAGCTGAGATTGAGGGGTATTATCCTGAAATCGTAGTACCAAAAGCTAAATCTATTGGAGCCAAAATGAAAGGAACTTTTGGGAAGGCATATACAAAAGGAGTTAAAATTGCATTTGGGACAGACAGCGGAGTTTCTCCACACGGCGAAAACGCCAGAGAATTTCAATACATGGTAGAAGCAGGTATGAAACCCGCCGACGCAATAAAGTCGGCAACAATTGAAGCGGCCAAATTATTACGTGTTGAGGAGGAGCTTGGTCAAATAAAAACGGGTTTTATTGCTGATATTATAGCTGTGGATCGTAATCCACTTGATGACATCAAATCATTACAGAAGATTACATTTGTGATGAAAGAAGGTGTGGTTTACAAGGACTAATTATTATACCTCTTTCAGATATATCCATATAATTTTTTTTTGATTGGTCAGACTAGTTGGTCTTTTTTTAATACCCATTTAAACTTTTTAGAAAAATTTGTGTCTTTAACTTGACAGTATAATTTTTTTCAATAATCAATCTATACCAAAACAATAAATGTTACTCAGGATCGCACTTTTCATATCGCTATTGGCGCTATTCTATAATTTCTGCAAGAAAGAAAATACAACGAATAATTATCTTGAAGAAAATGAGCTTAATTTTATTGAGATTCGTGAAGATTTCTCCCCGCAAATAAATTTTAATTCCACTGTAGAAGGAGGAAAAGAATTAGATAGCATAAGAAATAACATTTCTTCAATCCGGTCTATATTTTTATTTCAAACGTCATACATAAGTTCAACTCCGTAGATATTTACAATTAACCTTATTGCAGGTAAGGAAATTAGAAATTGAAATGAATTAATATTGATCCCCTTTATTCTTTTGATCTACAAGAATATAAATACAGTTACTTAATTATCCTTAACATGTTGGCCTTAGTTGCTTTTTAAGAGCCTAAATTGATTTTACAATTTTTGTACGATCTATACATAATTTGATTATTTTTAATAAGAATTAGATAAATTGTATTGATCACCCTTAAAATCACATGAAAACTATGCAAGCTTATTCCTGGTTAAAAAACTATCCAAAAGGTATTCCCGAAGAAATTGATCCCGATAAATATGATTCTCTTGTAGATCTTCTGGAGTCTTGTTTTGAAAAGTTTGGTGATCTGACTGCTTTTGAAAACATGGACAAATCATTGACATTTAATGAAGTAGAAAAATTGTCTGGACAGTTTGCTGACTATTTGCAAAACCATGCAGGGTTAAAGAAGGGAGATAGAATAGCCGTGCAGATGCCCAATCTTTTGCAATGGGTTGTGGCTGTATTTGGAGCTTTACGTGCCGGACTAATTGTTGTCAATACCAATCCTCTTTATACCTCAAGAGAGATGAAGCATCAATTTACTGACACAAGGGCAAAGGCAGTAGTTATTCTTGCCAATTTTGCTCAAAATCTTGAAAAAATAATTGATGATACAAGTATCGAAACAGTTATTGTAACTGAAATTGGAGATATGCTTGGCGGATTTAAAAAAACGATAGTAAATTTCGTTGTAAAGAGGGTGAAAAAAATGGTTCCTCCATACAAGATCAATGGAGCAATAAAATTCAATGATGCCTTGAAAAAGGGGAGAGGAGGCAATTTTGTGAAAAATGCAATCACCAATGAGGATGTAGCATTTTTACAATACACTGGAGGTACAACAGGTGTGTCAAAAGGTGCTATGCTTACGCATCGCAATATCATAGCAAATATGGAGCAGATTAGTGCCTGGATGCTGCCTAATCTCAAAGAGGGGAATGAGATTGTAGTTACCGCATTACCCATGTATCATATTTTTGCCCTTACTTTTAATTGCCTGTCTATGTTGCAACTAGGCGCAAAAAATGTATTGGTTACCAATCCGCGAGATATGCCGACTTTTATAAAATTATTAAAGAAAACTCCATTTTCTATTATTTCAGGAGTCAATACACTTTTCAATGGGTTGTTAAATCAAGATGAATTTAAAAACGTAAATTTCTCTAAATTAAAGTTGGCGGTAGGCGGAGGGATGGCTGTGCAGGATTCCGTTGCCATCCGATGGAAGAAAGTTACTAAAATGCCCATAGTAGAGGCTTATGGTTTGACAGAGACTTCTCCCGGACTTTGCAGCAATCCGACAGATGGGACAGAGCGAATGGGAACTATCGGAATGCCAGTACCCAGCACGGATATAAAAATATTGGATGACATGGGAAAAGAGGTAGCTGTTGGCGAATCCGGTGAGATTTGTGCCAAGGGCCCACAGGTAATGAAAGGGTACTGGGAAAATCCGAAAGAAACTGAAAATGTTTTTATCAATGGGTATTTTAAAACTGGCGATATTGGCATAATTGATGGAGACGGCTTTGTGAAAATTATTGATAGGAAGAAGGAAATGATTAATGTTTCGGGATTTAATGTATTTCCCAATGAAATTGAAAATGTAATTTCATCCCATGATAAAGTTCTTGAAGTTGGCGCCATTGGTATTAGCGATCCAAAGTCCGTGGAGAAGGTTAAAGTATTTATTGTCAAAAAAGATGAATCACTTACCGAAGAAGAGGTCATATCATTTTGTAAAGAGAATTTGACACCTTATAAAGTGCCTAAAAAAGTAGAATTCAGAAAAGAACTCCCTAAATCCAATGTTGGCAAAATTCTTAGGAGAGTGCTTAAGGAAGAGGAAGAGGGTAGATTCGAGTCATAAAAGGCAACTAAAGTTAATATGCTAAGGATAATTAAGGAGCCGTTTCTAATAATGATAGAATGCTTAAATGCTTGTCCGCCGAAGCTTAAGCGTAGGAGGGATAGAATGACTAATATTTTCATATTAATCTAATAATTGCTGGTAACAGGCAGATGCCATTAAATTCGTGGTAGAAACAGAGATAGATTGATATAAGTTGTGTTACAGGAATTAAGTGACTCTGTTGAGATTCAAGGTGAAATTCATCAAAATATGATGGCAACCCGTGCATTTTTATCAGATCAGCAAATGGCTATTCAAATATTATCGTTTTATTATTGTAAACAAACACCCGGTCATGAAACACCAATTTTAGGGCATTAGACAAAACTATTTTTTCTACATCACGACCAGATTGGGCCATCATTTTTGCATCATTTTTATGATTGGTATGGATTACATCCTGAGTAATAATTGGACCTTCATCAAGCGATTCATTCACAAAATGTGCCGTGGCCCCAATAAGTTTTACACCACGACTATATGCTTGAATATATGGCTTTGCGCCAATGAACGCAGGAAGAAAGGAGTGGTGAATATTGATGATTTTATTATTGAATTGTTTTGTGAGCCCAGGGGTGAGAATCCGCATATATTTGGCAAGAACGAGGTATTCCGGATTATAACGGTTTACAATCGCCAATACCTTTTCTTCATGTTCAGAACGCTCAAAGCCTTCAGCAGATACGTGATAAAATGGCAACCCGAATTTCTCGCTAAAATCTTTTAGATGATCGTGATTACTTATGATAGCCTTTATGTTGGCAAATAATTCTCCAAATTGATGCCTAACTAGTAAATCTCCAATGCAATGGTACTCTTTGGTGGCAAAAATTACAATATCTTTTTTCTTCTTTTCATGAAGCTGTATGTTGGCCCCTTTGGGTAATAAAGCATTTAACCTATCAATGACATTCGCTTTTTTTAGTTCTCCAACAACCTCTGAGCGCATGAAAAAATAACTATTGACATGATCGACGAATTCTTCATTTTCAATAATATTTAATCCAAATGAAAAGAGGATACCTGAAATTTTATGTACCAGTCCCTTTTGGTCAGGACAATCGATTTTTAGAATATATTGGCTCACTTATGCTGTATTAAAATATTGACTATTGGAGATACCTATTAAAATGTGGACCCTTTTTTATGGCATCCGAAATTTTATTTACAATATCATGAAGTTCTTGAGATGATTTTTTCATGTGCGATACCAACATGTTGTCACCCAAAGGGTTGTCAATTTCCATCAGTTGCACTAGCCCTAAAATACTGCATAAAGGGGCACGCAGAAGGTGAGCGTTGATAAATGCATATTCTGCAAGTTGTTTATTTTGTTGTTCAAGGTCTTTTGTCCGCTCTTCAACTCGAGTTTTCAGTCCTTGGTTAATGGTTGTAATTTTGGCACTGCTTATTTTTAATTGGGCATTGATAGATTTTATTTCCTTTTGTTGAGACGTCAGCGTCTTATTTTGATTCTCTGTTTTCCAAATAGTTTCTTGAAGGTCAGAATTTAGTGTTTCAATTTCGAATTGTTGATTTTTTAATTGCGAAATATCCTGGCTAATAAGCATAATTTTTTCAACCTCATCATTGTTATTTTGTATCGGGAAAAAATTTTCCTGTAGCCATTTAGTTTCTCCATTTACCTCCAATGTCGATTCATGCGTATGGTGCTTTCCTTTAAGCAGATCATGCCACATTAATTCAAAATCAGGATTGTTTTCAACTGAAACGTTTACTGTTTTTCCAATTTCTGCATAGGATTTACCTATTACATCATCTTTATTTTTTTGTAAAAGAGCCAAGGCTGTAGGACTCATTTTTAGTACAGTTACATCAATGTCAAATTCTGCAACGATAAGCTCTGTGTTGTAAATGGCGTGAATTATACTTCTATTTTCAGCTTCACGATCTGAAAGGGCAGCTTGTGTTATAGTCAGTTTTTCAATAATATCATTGAGTTCATCCTGCGCCACAAGTAACTCTTTATTTTTTTCACCTATAAATTTTCTCTGGGTTAGAATTTCTTCTTTCTGTTGACTAAGTTCTTTATTTTGAGCAACGGCCTCATTATTTTTGTTTTTTAACTCCTGGTTAATAGCCGATATTAATTCATTTTTTTTCTGAATGGCAATTAGATTCTTGTTCTTGCTTTTTTGAAAAAAAATAGATAAGAGCAAAATAATACTTGAAAGACCATTGTATGATAATGCGTAAAGGAACACTTCATATTTTTTATCATAGTTTGCTGAAATACCGAAATAAATTTCCTGCGTATAGGCAAATATAAAAACGGTTATAAAACATACAGTCATCCAGAGGACGCCTGCTTTTCTACTAATAAGGAGGTTGGCTGATAGAGGGATTAAGGCTAGCCAGGGGATAGCACTCGAATATATCATTCCTGAATAATAACTAATAATTACTGTTGCAATGTAGCTTTGCAGCACATATAAGAAGGAGATGGTCTTGAGAGATACGTCCTTACGTACCAGCCATGCCAGTCCAATAAATAGTAAAGCTAAAATTGGCAGGATAAATGCTATGATCTGGAAGTCAATTGGAATTCCAATCGCAGCAAAAAAGAGAGAGAATAAAGCAGTAATCAGACAAAAATTTAATGTTAATCGAGCTTGCGAATTATTTACAAAATCCCTGTGATTATATTTGTCAAGAAAAAAATCATATAACTTTTGCATTCGTTGATTTCCCTGTAAAAAGTCAAAATTTCCTGTATTTAGGCTAACATTCGTAAAAATGGGGATTAAAAATTTGTTTCAAAAGAAATTTGCTATGATTGAAATTCAAATGTTGGATATTTACAAAAAAGTACAGTTTTTATGTGGTTTATGGAGAAGTAACCATTTGTCATAATTTTCAAGTTTTTAAATATTTTTAAGTGAAGAAGTTATTAATCATCCTTACGGCAATTAATCTGCTTGTCGTTTCCTCAGTATATGCTCAAAAACCAAAGAATTATAATGCGGCAGAAATCCAACTCAGTCTTCAGAAATTAAAAGTATTGGGAAATGTACTATATGTGGCAGCACATCCGGATGATGAAAATACAAGGTTGATTACCTATCTGGCCAATGAGATAAAAGTAAATACCGCATATTTTTCATTTACCCGAGGAGACGGTGGTCAAAATCTCATTGGGCCAGAAATGAGAGAAGATCTTGGCGTAATCAGAACGCAAGAGTTATTGGCTGCCAGGAGAATTGATCACGGCCAACAATTTTTTAGTCGGGCAGTTGACTTTGGATACTCCAAGCATCCTGATGAAACATTTAAAACCTGGAATAAAGAAAAAATACTGGGAGATCTGGTATGGATTATTCGCAAATTTCGCCCGGATGTGATCATCACACGATTTAATACCGTTGCCGGTACAACGCATGGACATCATACCGCATCGGCAATATTAGCAGAAGAAGCTTTTGATATTGCTGGGGATAAATCAAAATACACAGAGCAGCTGATGTATGTAGATGTCTGGCAACCAAAAGCATTATATTGGAATACCTATTGGTGGAGAAAAAGTGATTTCCAAAAAGATACATCTGAACTGTTGAGCATTGATGTAGGCAAATACAACGCTCTGAAAGGCTTATCATATTCTGAAATTGCTGCGTTAAGCAGAAGTAGTCATAGAAGCCAGGGTTTTGGCGCCACTGGCACAAGAGGTATTCAAAAAGAGTATTTGCAATTTGTAAAAGGACAAAATGCTGAAAAGGATATTTTTGAAAAAATAGATTTAGGCTGGAATAAGATTGAAGGAGGAAAACAAATTGACCTGGATATTGACCAGATTTTAAGTGATTTTGATCCTGCAAATCCAGCAGGAATTTTAGCCGATGTATTAAAGCTCAGAAAACAAATAGCGCATTTGAATGATGATTTCTGGAGAGAAAAGAAACTTGATGAAATAGATGAAATTATCTACGGCATCACCGGACTATTTATTGAAGTAAAAGCACAGGATTATACCGCATGCCCCGGGGAAAGTGTCAATTTAGAAATTGAAGCAATCAATAGATCAGACGCAAAAATCATTTTGAAAAAAGTAAACTTCAAGTCTTTGGGAGTTGGTGCTGGATATAATTTTGAGTTGAAGAATAATGTCACAAAACAAATTGACTCAAAAATCACCCTGCCAAACTCTGCGGTGTATTCACAGCCTTACTGGTTGGTAAATGAACATGGCATTGGCATTTTTGAGGTGAAAGACCAGCAATTAATTGGCAAGGGAGAAAATGATCCCGCAGTAATTGTTGACATTCTACTCATCATTGAAGGTGAAGAAATTACGATTTCAAAACCGGTAATTTACAAAAGAAATGATCCTGTAAGAGGTGAGGTTTACAGACCTTTTGTTATTGCTCCACCAGTTTACTCAAACATCACCGAACGAGTTGTGATTTTTGCAAATCATGCTACCCAGGAAGTTAAAGTTGATGTGAAATCGGGGAAGGAAAAATTGGAGGGTATATTAACATTGAACTTACCAAAGTCCTGGAAAATAGAGCCATCAAGTTATGAGTTTCAGCTTGATCAAAAGGGTGAGACTTCTTCTTTTTCATTTATGGTAACTCCTCCCGATCATCAAGAGACTGCCAAGGCAAGTGCCATGGTAACAATTGAAGATAAGGAATATAATTATAGTCATTCAGAAATTAATTACGAACACATACCTGCGCAATTACTTTTTTATAAAAACGAGGTTAAGTTTGTTAAACTTGATCTAAAACGGGGCGATGAAAAAATTGGCTACATCATTGGGGCTGGGGATAACATTCCCAAAAACTTAAAACAAATTGGTTATGAGGTATTTATTATAAATGATATAGAATTTAGCGACAAAATATTGGATGATTTTGATGTCATCATTTTGGGGGTGAGAGCCCTCAATACTGTAGATCGACTAAAGTTTGATATGGACAAATTAATACAATTTGCCCATAGAGGAGGGACATTGATTTTGCAATACAACACCAGCCATAGACTGGTAACTGAAAATTTCGCACCATACCCAATGCAACTTTCCAGAGATAGAATAACTGTTGAAGAAGCGCCCGTGACAATAGTAAATAAAAGTCACCCACTAATGAATTTTCCAAATAAAATTTCTGAAAAAGATTTTGAGGGTTGGGTTCAGGAAAGAGGACTATATTTTCCAGGAAGTTGGTCTGCCGATTATGAGGTGGTCTTATCCAGCCACGATCCGGGTGAAGAATCGTTGGAAGGCGGATTACTTGTTGCCAAGTATGGTAGAGGTCATTTCATCTATTCAGGTTACTCTTGGTTTCGCGAGCTCCCTGCTGGCATACCTGGAGCATTCCGAATATTTGTAAATATGATTTCTATTGGAAATAATCCTACAGCAAAATAAAACCCTTGTCATTATATTTCAAGTCATCACGAGTAGGCTTTAAAGTTCCTTTTATGTAGAATTTGATATTTGAAGTTAATATTAAAACTACATCCGCTTAAAAAATAGTCTACAATTATGCTCGCCCTAATTCATCTCACATAATATCATCTCATACAATTGTTAATGTGATATTAAATCGCAATATTATACTTTAATTTTATTTTATACTTTCATTATAACCATAATAATCTCTTGTATGGAGATTGGGATACTATTTGTGTTAAAACCCATAAAGGTAAAATATTAGTAAGCCATGTTATAAATGGAAATAATATGACTTATTAATTCAATGCATCTTGATCTTTACCGACTTCAATTATCACTATTCCTAACTAATAGAAACCATGAAATTGAATTTTTCGAATAAAAACTGGGTCGTATTAAGTACAGTTATTGTTATCGGAGTGGCATTCAGTATTTACTTTCTGGTGCATGTCAAAGGCAAGGAGAAAGCTATAGTTTCCAATAATTTCAGAGTGCTGCAACAAGTAGTGAAAAACATCAAATTCCTGGAAAACAGTTTCTTAGACAACGCCATCATAAAAAGTAATACAATTAATAATGAGGAAGTAAATAAAAAACTCGATACGCTGACAGACAACCAATTTTCTAATATTCGTTTGATGCAAAATAGTGGGTATAGAATAAATTATGGGCATGATGGATTATATTTTATAGTATTTAACAGTACCCAAAATAGTTACAATTACTATTTCACTTCTTATCAAGTATTTTTCAACAACCCTCTCTTCCATCGAAAAGATGTTTTTGATCAAATAATTATCACTGGTAATATTAAAGGTAATGAAAGTGTGGCGAGCCTTAAAAAGGTGCTTTATGCCAATGAGCCCATAGGAATTAGGGATTCTGCTTTTTACGAAAAATCTCAGGTGAGGGCAAAAGACGAACTCTCTATCAATGACAGTGAGTATATTTCTTTTAATCAAGAGATCGACATTGATCAGGAAATTTACATAAGTGGCTTGATTTTAAAATCAACTTTTGAACAGCAAAAGCGCAGCGTATCTCCGTTTACGATTTTTATACTTTCCATAGCCCTGACTCTCATCATATTGGCAATGCCTTTGTTGAAATTGAAAATAATGAGTCAGGAGGAGCGATTGTATATCAGGGATGTGATGTTTAATGTAATTTCTGTGCTGGTAGGGCCTGCTGTATTTATGATTTTCCTATATACTTCGCTAGCTTTTTTTGGAAGAGAAAAGACAAAGCTTCATGAAAAGTTGAAATCTAAAAGTATTAAAATAGAATACAATTTCCGCCAGGAGATGCATATGATAGTAAATCAAATTGATAAATTGAATATAAGATTCCCCAATGTAATTAACAATTCGATTTTAAGAAATAGTACTTTTTCCTTACCAAAAGACAATCTCCTTTCCTCACCAAAAGATAGTCGTGTTTCATTATTTAAGAATGTACCGCAAAAAGATAATAATCGATATGAAGTGAGCGGATATCAGGTTTTTGAGGATGTGATTACAAATGATTCAATAGATTTTAAACATTTGAAAGCAGCATTTTGGTGTGACGAAAAATTTCGAATCATGGTACTTCTATCTGCTTTTCACGAGCCGGGATATGCTCAGGATTTAGGTCATAGAAAATATTTGACAGACATTATGGATGGCAAGCCAAGTATGTTTAAGGATACATCAGGTAAAATACATGAAATAGCCATAGAGTCAATTAAGTCTGTAACAGATGGTTCGTATGAAGTTGGCGTTGGAAAAAAAAGCGGAGGTTCTGTATTACCCATTACTGCAATAAGCACAAAGTTGGCCTCTGTAATGGGGAATATTCTCGAAGAAGGATATGGTTTCTGTATTATAGATAAGAAAGGTAATACCTTATTTCATTCAGATATTACTAAAAACATGAATGAAAATTTTATAGATGAAACTAAAGATGCCTTTAGACATGCTATGGATTCTCAAACTGACTACCTCAATGTGGTTAGCTATAACGGAAAAAATCAGATAATATACTTTAGACCAATGAATTATTTGTCAGACCATTATATAGTCACATTTATCAATTCAGAGACATATTATGCTCCATTTACATTGTCTATGATTTCCACTTTTATACTTTTTATTTGCTATTTGTTACTCTTGCTTTTCGTGTTTCTTGTTTTGTATTATTCAACATTCAAAGGCATTAAATTGAGGCAATCTTTCTTTATGCTCAATTTTCTAAGGCCATATGAAACTGACCTGCACCATAGAAAATACAAACGCCTGATATCTGTTTCGCTGATAGTTATTGTATATCTGGTATTGTCATCAATTATAAATCGAAGCCATTACGATTTCCTTATTAGTGATTTATTGATTGTCAGTATTGCATTGCTTGTTTTCTCTTTTTATTCGCTTTCCAAATATATTCCCGAGCAAAAGATAATGCATACTAGTTTTCAAAATCAAAATCAAAATGATAAAGGATTTAAGGTTATTGCGGTCATTTTTTTTGTCGGACTTATTGCCAGAATTTTGAATTATTTGATAGACAACCAGCTTAGTTTAATGCTAAATGCTATAATAGAATTATTTGTTGTAATGATAATAATGGCTGAAACATATTATGACAAACACAAACCGGAAACCCATGATGAAAATAATATGTCGTTGAGTGTAGAAAATCATCAACAGATTTATAAACGATTTTTATTTCTTTGGGTCATTATATTATCTGTTATACCTGTAAATCTATTTTTGCGAATCACCTACGAAAAAGAAAGCTCCATTTTCGCAAAATATGGAAGTCATGAATTATTATTAAATATTAATAATTGGGAGCCCAATAATGAGTATGAGTTTGCTGATAAATTTGAACACGACGGCGACTATAAGGTATTTGCTAATTCAATGAAGCAATTCGAAATCCAACAATATTTAGATGAAATTAAAGACACAATTCCGAAAATAGGAGAGGATACCATACGAGATCCGAATTTCAATATTTTTTATAAAAAAATTCGATTGAAACTTAACGAAAGATCTACTGCCACAAGGGATTTTATTAATAGCCGTGCTTCTGATTCTTCATGGGTTTATCTCGCAAATGCAGACACAGGTATATTTAGATTTAATAGGGTGTATGGACAAGAATTCACTAATGATAGTATTTCGATCAATAGAGTAAACTTTCTGAAACAAAATTGGACCTATATCATTATCATCACCATTATTTCTCTTATCATTCTAATGAAATTTTTAAGCTTCGCTTTGGATAAAATTTATGGCTTTAAGTACAAAAAATATGCAATTAAATCAGGCAAGATCAATAGTTATTCATTTAGTTCGTATTTTCTGAAATCTGATTATTTTTCAAATGACAGCTCTTACAATAATATATTTATTGTAAGTATAAATGCTGCCAATACATCACATATCAAAAACTATCTTGACGATAAATATAAAGACAGTTTTTTCACTTTAGACTTATATGATTTCGATGCAAAAGTTGATTTTGATGGTGTTTCTAAGGAAATAGTTGATGTACTGAAACTAAAGAGACTAAAAAGTGACTGGGAAAAGATTAAAGAAAATTTCGGTAAAAAAGGAAAGCAGGCATATATTCTCATCGAGCATTTTGAATATGGATATAATGATATTCTGATGAATAAACTGAAGTTGGAGGCATTGAAATACCTGGTAGATTGTGAGCACTTCAAGGTATTGATATCGTCTGAAATTAATGCGACTAAACTTTTCCAATTCTATGAAGACGCCATCAAAAAATTGTACGAATTTTCAAGTAAGGCCGACTCAGAAAGTAAGCAAGAACTTCAGCAGAAGATTGATGACCTTAAAGTTGACTACAAAAAATGGCAGCATTTATTGGGAAGTTTTGTGAACTGTGTAATTCCGCTTAACAAATTCCATCATGAAGAAGAGCTCGGAAAGGGAGAATTTCTCGATATGGTCTGGAAGTATATTGGAGGTGCAAATGACACGGATTTGTCAGCGGAAGACCGAATTCTTGCTATTCAACAAATGTCTTATTCGTATTATTTTTCTGTATGGAATTCCCTATCTAAGGATGAGCGTTATATCGCATATGATATTGCGCAGGATAAATTTGTCAATACAATTAATACAATTGGAATTCTTAGTCTTTTGGAAAAAGGCATACTTATTTATGATCATTCGCTTCGTTTGTTAAATGAAAGCTTTGCTAATTTTGTATTGACTAAAGTAAGTAGTGATGAAGCCCTGGAGATGGAAATGGCAGGGCGAAAAAAGGGTTCATGGAATACCGCATTTGCGGTATTAATATTGCTTATTGTTAGTCTTGTGATATTCCTGTCTATTGGCCAGCAAAACTTTCTTGACGATTTCAGCACCTTCCTGACAACCATAGTTGCTTTATTTGGCCTGCTGATTCGCTTTAGCGGATTCATGAGTTTTGGGGGAAATAAAGGGGGAGCCTAATATCCGCAAGACCTGGTTTTTATCACGCACTTGTTGCGGGGCCTGTCTGCAAATTTCAGAAACCCAAATAACTCAGATCAAATCGGCAGAAAGTAAAAACCATATTCTTGTACTCATGGATAATTAAGGCCTTTCGGTAACTCTATTTTCCCGAACAGTATAGTGTCAACCATTTTTATGAATGGACAACTTAAACACTCAATACCTGTTGGTTACAAAACCAACAGGAACGGTAGGTTTCCTATTGAAAATTCTAAGAGAGCCTGTCCATAAAGCATCTCATCTCATGCCTTTTCTGTAACTCACAATTCTTGTGATAGAATATTTTTTTGATTATTGACTAGGTGTTATTGGAGTGTATTGTGTTTTTATAATTGAAAGTTAGTAAAAACAATTTTTTAGAGATGCAGCATAAAATATCGCATTCATTAGTTGCCAGAATATTAACTGGTGAATCAAGCGAAAAAGATAAGAAGAAGTTGGGAAGAATGATTGACGAAGGCCAATTCAATGAAAACGAATTGGAGCAGATGAAATCTGCCTGGAATCAACCTGTGTTTAGCGAATTGGAGATCAAAATTATTAACCAGGAAGAAATTAGAGAAAAAGTTTGGCAGCAATCTATAAGCAATAATAAATCTTCAATTATAGGAAAGAAGAGAAATGTCAATGACAGATTTCTATTGAAGATAGCTGCCAGCCTACTGATTTTTGCCATCGCATTAGTAAGTATCTATGCTTATATTCAGAAAGATTTAAATAAACCAGTTGCAGCTAAGTGGATGATCAAGCAAAATCCAGCAGGTCAAAAATCTAAAATATTTTTACCCGATGGTTCTGTTGTTTGGCTAAATGCGGCAAGTACCTTGCGCTACGCCGAAAATTTTTCTGATTCCAACCGCTACATTACACTCGAAGGAGAAGCTTTCTTTGAAGTGGAGAAAGATACCAAAAGACCATTTATTGTGGATTGTCGTCAAATTATCACCACCGCATTAGGAACAAAATTTAATATTAATGGATTTGATGAAAATGTAGTAAATATTGGTTTGGTGAAAGGTAGTATCATTGTCAACACTGAACAATTAGTCAATAACCAAGGTAAATTATTAAAGCCGGGTGAATATTCTGTTTTTGATAATGCGGGTGAAAATCTTGAAAATGGAAATTTTGATGCCGCTAATATCGCAGCTTGGAAAGAAGGGATATTGATATTTAATGATGCAACTTTTGATGAAGTAAAAGAAAAACTTGAAATATGGTTTGGTACTGAAATAATAATTGCTTCAAACACCAAATACCATAAGCACTACAATGGGAGGTTTAATAATGAAAATCTTCAAAATATATTGGAAAGCTTAAGCTTTGCTTTTGAATTCGAATATCAGTTAAAAAACAAAACTGTAACTATAAACTAATATTATGATGAAAATAGATACTTCTTAAAAAAAAACACCGGATTTAAGAAATCCGGTGTTTCGAGGTCAGATTAGAACGGCAATTCTTTCGTGACCTATTTAATTTATGTTTAATAAAAAACACTTTAAATTATGAAATTTAATTTACTAGAAAAAATCATTATGCTAACAAAACATTCACTAAAGGGTTTTGTGGTGCAGCTAATATTGATTAATACCATTATTGCTGCAGATATGAATGCGCAACAAATTAAAAAGGTAAATGATGTCTATATAGATATTAATTTATCAAATGCAAGTATCGAAGACATCTTTAAAGTAATTGAAGACAAAACGGACTTTAAATTTTCTTACAACAGCGAGGATCTGGATGGTAAGATTAGAATGAGCAATACCGCAAAAGAGGTAGCTGTTCGAGATATCCTTCTTGAAATATCTGAAAAAGGGAATGTAAAATTCCGACAGGTTAATTCTAACATTACTGTTCAGAAATTAAAAAAGAAAGACAAGAAATCTCCAAAGATTGAAATTTTTATCCAAGGTGTAAAAGTTACAGGAACTATAACAGACTCTGAAAATAATGCAATTCCCGGGGTAAATGTTTTTGAAAAAGGTACCACAAGTGGTACGATTACAGATATTGATGGAAATTATGCGATAGAGGTTCCTGGTGCTGAATCAATTATTGTTTTCAGCTCTGTTGGTTATCTTACTGAGGAATTAGTAGTTGGTAACAGATCACAGATTGATCTTTCATTAACTGAAGACATCACACAATTGAGCGAAATTGTGGTGACAGCTTTCGGATTGGAAAGAGATAAGAAATCGGTAACATATGCTGCGCAAAATGTATCTGCTGAAGAAATTTCAGAAGCCAGACCTTTGTCAATTGCCGAAGGTCTTTCAGGAAAGGTAGCAGGGTTGTCTGTAACTAGAGTTGGTGGTATCCCAGGAAGTGACCCTAAGGTCATCCTAAGAGGAAACCGCTCTATTGCTGGAAGTAGCCAACCGTTATATGTGGTGGATGGTGTAACTATAGGAGGCAACATCAACAATATTAGTCCGGATGATATAGAATCAATTACTGTCCTTAAGGGAGCGAATGCGGCTGCACTTTACGGGAGTCGTGCCAATAATGGTGTTATTGTGATCACTACTAAGAGTGGAAAGGGCACAGAAGGCTTTAGTGTTGATTTTAATACTTCTTATATGGCCTCACGTGCCAATCATCTCAATAATTGGCAGAATGAATACGGACAAGGAACCGATGGGATATATAGCGAAAGGTCCAACAAATCCTGGGGTCCCAAGATGGATGGCAGCCAGGTACCGCACTGGTCTAACGACCCCAACTGGCCTACGCCTACTACCAGCTATACTGCTCAACCAAATAACAAGACTACAGATTTTTTTCAAACCGGTCAAAATTTGGCAACTAATATAGGTGTTTCATCTAAGGGAGAACATTCCGTCTCCTATATTTCCTATACCTTTACAGATGCTAAGGGTATTATTCCCAAGAATGAGTTACAACGTCACAATTTAAGTGCCAGAGTGACCTCCAGTTTCTTTGATAAGTTAACCATTGATACTAAAATCAATGTAATAAGGGAGCAGATGGATAACCGGCCTGCTACTGGTGGCGGCTATGAAAATCCTGTACGAGCCCTCTATAAGATGCCTCCCAATATCAAGAGCGCCGATGCCCAGATGTATCAGTATACAGACCCTGAGGGATTGGTTAAGCAACACTTTTGGTTGCCTAATATTAATGCACCAAGCAACCCGTATTGGGCCGTTAATAATGTAAATAGAAATAATCTTCAAGACCGGATTTTGGCGATGATGTCAATTGATTATGACATTACTGAGCACTTGAATTTTAGAGTGCGAACTTCATTAGACGCATCTAGTAGCACTAATGAGACCAAATACAATAATGATTTCTATATTGTTGCTGATGATGGAAGGTATAACAAACAATCTCAAAGAACACATGAGTGGAATACCGATGCTTTCCTTAATTATAACAGGGACTTCGGGCAGGATTGGTCAGTTGATGTGACTGTAGGAGGGAATATTCGAAAAAATGAATTCAGCAGAACCCGTGTGGGTATTGGTAGAGACAGCCCCCTGAATGTGCCCAATTTGTTCGCAATTGGCAATTTCTCCATTATAACAGCCGATGAACAATTTCGACAAAGGGAAGTGCAATCAGTGTTTGGCTTTGCTACCATTGGCTGGAAAAACGCTATTTTTCTGGATGTGACTGCCAGAAATGACTGGAGTTCTACACTCTCACCAGCAAACTGGTCATTCTTTTATCCCTCAGTAGGTCTAAGTGTTGTGGCCAGTGATCTGGTTACCTTACCTGATTGGTGGACCTTCGCAAAAGTCAGAGGTAATTGGGCTCAGGTGGGTAACGATACCAATCCGTATCAGGTATCTCGCGCTGCCGACATTAGAGGAGGAGGTAGAGGAGGTTTCCTACAGTTATCTACCACAGTACCGGCTGCAAATCTTTTGCCAGAGCAAACTACAGCAATTGAGTTAGGGTTTGATCTTCGATTTTTCGAAAATCGCTTGGGCCTTGATTTCCTCTGGTACAAATCCAACAGTACCGATCAATTGTTTAGACAATCAATACCCACTCCTTCAGGTGCTTCCAATGTATTTATTAATGGAGCGGATATCCAAAATGACGGTATTGAGTTAACCTTTACTGCTTCGCCGATTAAGTCCCGTGATTTCAACTGGGATCTTTTCTTTAACTTTGGTGCCAACAATAGTACTGTAGTGAAGTTGGCGGCAGGTTTAGACCAATTGAATGTCGGGTCAGCCAGCTTTTTGAGACAATTTAGGTTAATTGCCGGTGAGCCTTGGGGAGATGTATATTCCAGAGGTTTTGAACGTGATGATCAGGGTAGGGTAATAGTGGAAACCGATGGTACGCCCAGAACTACTTCGGGGCTGGATGTACAGGTTGCTAATTTTAATCCGGATTGGTTGGGTGGTTTTGGAAACTCATTTACCTGGAGAAATTTAAGTTTGAGTTTTCTGATTGACATACGTCAGGGTGGCACTATTGTGTCCAATACAAATGCCATTATGTTTGCGGATGGTGTTACTGAGGAAACACTTATAGGCCGTGATGGCAATATGGTTTTTGGCGGTAATTTCTTTGGTGGAGAAACTGCTGTTCAGGCCGATGGTAGCCCTAACACTGTGGCTACCAATGCTGAAATTATGTGGAATAAGTTGGGCGGGCGAAATGCTCCTGTAGGTGAAGCCTTTGTTTTGGACGCATCAAACTCCAGATTGAGAGAATTAATTATAGGTTATAGTTTTCCTACTTCATCACTTTCCAATACGCCTTTTACGCATGTAAAAGTCTCATTTGTAGGAAGAAACCTGTTTTTTATAACTAATGCTGCCGGAAATGTAGATTCAGAGTTAATAGTTAGCACCGCAACTAATGCCGATGGGTTCGAAAGTTTCGGCTTGCCTCCGGTGAGAGAATTTGGAATAAACTTAAAGTTTGGTTTTTAGATATGTATGACTCAAATTTAAATATGATGAAAAATATAAAATATTTGTTGATATCAGCGATAGTGCTCACTTTCGGAGTAGGCATGAATAGCTGTACGGATGACTTTGAAGAGATTAATACAGATCCCTTGGCGCTGACCGCTGACAAAGTCGATGCATCTTTGATTGGTTTGGCTTTTGCTCAAACACAATACAATACTATTAATGGCGTTCACTGGAGGTTTCAGATTTCTCAAAACCTCTTTTCGGATCTTTACGCACAGTACTATGCCACAACGCAGTCAAACTTCGATTCTGACCGCTATCTTCAGGTAGGTCGATGGAGCGACCTTTGTTGGTCTTCTTTTTATGGACAAGCCGCCCCGAATACTAAATTCGTAGAGGATTTTACCATGTCAGAAGGTAACGAGGATCTTGTAGGAAATGCGGTAGCTAAGATTTGGAGAGTTTATGGGTATCACAGGATTACTGATTATTATGGACCGATACCTTATTCTAATTTTGGCAATGCAGAACTTGAAGTACCTTACGATTCGCAGGAATCTATTTATCGAGATTTCTTTACCACTTTAGATGAGGCTGTGAGTGTTCTTAAGTCAAATCCAAATGGTAATGCCTTTGGAAGCAATGACCAAATTTATAGTGGAGATGCGGCTAAATGGTTAGTGTTTGCCAATACATTAAGGTTACGACTGGCTTTAAGAGTTAAGACCATTGATCCTCAGTTGGCCCAGAGCGAAGCTGAAAAAGCAGTACAAGATGGAGTGATGGAGATTGGGGATGACAGTGCATTTTTGATTACTACCGACCAATCTCAAAATCCCATTAACACGATTACCAATTGGGGTGAGTATCGTATGAGTTCAGATATGGAGAGCGTACTAAAGGGATACGATGATCCACGTACACCAATATACTTTAGTCCTGCGGACAATGGGGATAGCGATGATGACCCTGACGATTTTCCTTATGAAGGATTGAGAAATGGGCAGTCCAAAATTGATATTACCGCTGACCAAAACACCCCACACTCTGACTTAGGCCCAAACTTTCTTCCTGACAATATAGGCGGAAATCCGCCAGTTGTAGTGATAAGAGCTGCCGAGGCCTGGTTGCTTAGAGCAGAAGGTGCCAAGGAAGGTTGGAACATGGGTACTACTGCTGAAGCAGCATACAACATGGGAATCACAGCATCTTTGGTAGAGTGGGGAGTTGGTGCAAATGCATCAGCATATATCAACAGTACTGCTGTGCCTGCTTCTCCGGAAGACGGTTTGGCTCCTGTGAATACTGCACCAATTAAATATGATGACGCTCGTGGTATGGAGCAGATCATGACTCAAAAGTGGCTGGCTTTATACCCGGATGGATGGGAAGCCTGGGCGGTAAAAAGAATAACAGGCTTTCCCTTGACTTTTGATCGGCTGAACTCTGAGAACCCCAATGTAGCAGCCAATGAAACTATGCGAAAAATGAAATATGTGACCAGTGAGTTTGATAACAATCGGGCCGCAGTTGATGCTGCTATTCAGTTCCCTGAAAATGGAGGACAGGATAATGGAAGCGTACGTGTATGGTGGAATCCTTAAGCAATAATATTATTTCTTAAATATTAAAAAGTGCCAGCTAATACCTGGCACTTTTTTTATATACTAACATCTGTACAATTCTTTGGTAAACTTTCAAGAAGTTTTCTTTATTAAAACATATTTTTCGATACTCAATAGATTAAAATAATATACAACTTTTGGAATGTTCTCGTATTAAATGACTTACGAAAATAAATCGAACTATAAAATTGTATATATCCAGCTTTATTTGATTTTGCGGAGTAGTTGTAATAAAATGAATAGCCGCTAATAATATTGTTATGTTTAGATTCCAGATAACAAACCTGCCGGCCATTGCTATAGTCAATTCACAGGCAGACCTTAAGTAGCGGATTTGCATTAATTGAGTTTTTCATAGAATTAGAACAAACGCTATTCTTGTTTTGGAAATTGAAACCTGTTGTTGAATTGATTATTTAATATTATATGTAATTTGCTTTTCGAGAATCATTTTTAATAACGCTGAACTCACAAAATTTCACAAAGAAATAATTATCAAGCATATGACAAGGCTTTTTTCTATTTACATTTTTATCACACTTTTTTCATGCGAGCTTAAAGATCAGAAAATATTTACGGAATTGTCTGCCGGAAGAACCGGGATCAAATTCAAGAACATAATTAAAGATTCTGAGACGTTTAATGTTCTCAATTATGCCTATCTGTACAATGGAGGAGGGGTAGCAGTTGGTGATGTTAACAATGATGGTTTGCCGGATATTTATTTCACAGGCAACTTGGTAAACAGCAGGCTTTATCTGAATCAGGGGAACTTGAAATTTAAAGAGATTGCCGAAAAAGCAGGAGTACAGGCAGGGGGGCTATGGAATACAGGGACTTGCATGGCCGATGTAAATGGCGATGGATATCTCGACATATATGTATGTCGGTCTGCCGCAAAAGATCCTGAGAAAAGAAAAAATTTGTTATTTATTAATAATGGAGAACTGCCAGATGGGCAGCCAAGTCTGACCTTTACAGAAAAAGCCAGTGTTTATGGTTTGGACGATTCTTCCTACTCAACCCATGCCGCTTTTTTTGATTATGATTGCGATGGAGACCTGGATGCTTATATATTGAACCACTCTTTGGATGAATATGCAAGTTTTAACGAACATTTAAATACCTTAAAAAATACGAAAAGTGAATTGTTTTCAGATAAGCTGTTCAGAAACGATGGAGGTAAATTTGTTGATGTTTCCGAAGAAGCGGGATTAATTAATAATGTACTTGGCTTTGGCTTGGGTCTTGCTGTAACGGATGTTAATGAAGATAATTGGCCGGATATGTATATTTCCAATGACTACAACGAGGAGGATTATCTCTATATCAATCAGCGAGATGGAACTTTCAAGGAATCTCTGCGGGAATCCATGGGCCATGTATCGCTTTCGTCCATGGGCAATGAATCCGGTGATATCAATAATGACCTGAGACCGGATATTATTTCTATCGATATGCTTCCGGAAGAGCATTATGAGTTAAAAATGTCGAGAGGGCCTGAGCATTATGTGAAATATGATAAGTTGAACAATTCCGGTTTTCACTATCAGACGATCCGCAATATGCTCCAATTAAATAATGGGAATGGAACATTTAGTGAAATTGGGCAATTGTCAGGCATATCACGCACGGATTGGAGCTGGTCACCACTACTTGCGGATTATGACAATGATGGATGGAAGGATCTTTTTATATCCAATGGTTACGCAAAAAATTATTTGGATATGGATGTAATGGGATATGTGGTAGAGGAGAAATTAATGGCACAAAGAGAAAACAGACAGATGATTCCATTGGACCTCTTGGATGGGATTCCGGATTTAATGCTGGCTAACTACATGTACAAAAATAATGGAGATCTTAGTTTTTCAAATGTTTCTTCCGACTGGGGTTTTGAAGGCAAAACACTTTCTAATGGTGCTGCTTATGCTGATCTGGATAATGACGGTGATCTGGATTTGATAATTAACAATATTAATGAATATGCCCAGATCTACCGAAACAATAGTGAATCGCTTACTTCGAATAACTACTTAAAGATTCAATTAAAAGGTCTGGGAGGAAACACATTTGGAATTGGATCTAAAGTTATTGTTTTGACCAATGGAGAATCGCAATATATGGAATTACAGCCTTCGCGTGGATTTCAGTCCTCTGTGAACCCTGAGCTGGTATTTGGTGTGGGACATCATTCCGTAATTGACTCAATAACTGTGCTTTGGCCTGATTCTTCTATGCAGACTCTAACAAATATTGCTGCCAACCAAAAAATTGTTATAAATCAAAGTGAGGCTGAAAAGTCAAGGGATAATAATAAAAATGCCAAACCGGTTTTTGCGGATGTAGAATTAAATTTGGGAATTGATTTCAATCACCATGAGCCTGATTTTATTGATTTTAAGGTTGATAAATTATTGCCCAGAGGAATGTCGCGAAGTGGACCTGGTGTAGCCATAGGAGATGTGAATCGAGATGGTATGGATGATATCTATTTCGGGGGCGGCCAGGGTCAAAGTGGCATGCTCTACCTACAGCAGGCAGATGGAGATTTTAGTGAATTGTCCATCATCGATTTTAAAAATGACAAAGATTGCGAAGATACAGATGCGATCTTTTTTGATGCCGATAGAGATGGAGATCTCGATCTTTATGTGACGAGTGGGGGGTTAGACCAGAACAGTGAATTATTACAGGATAGAATTTACATAAATAGTGGAGATGGGCATTTTATAAAGTCAAAAGCTCTGCCCAACCTAAAAACAAACAACTCTTGTGTGACTGTTGCTGATATTGATGACGATGGAGACAATGACCTTTTTGTAGGAGCAAGGTTCATTCCGGGAAATTATCCTTTGGCGCCACCAAGCTATTTATTGCTGAATGATGGAAATGGGAAATTTAAAATGGCTACAAATAAAATCTGCAAAGGTCTTATGTCTGGCAAAATGGTGAGCGATGCGGTTTTTACTGATGTTAATAATGATAACAAGCCCGATCTGATTGTGGTTGGAGAATGGATGAAAATTGATATTTACATCAATAAAGATGGTTTATTAGTAGAACAGCTTAATAACGGACTTGAAAATACATATGGTTGGTGGAATACCATAAATTCCGGTGACTTTGATGGTGATGGTGATATTGACATTATTGCTGGGAATATGGGAATGAATAATCCGTTCAAGGCGACTTCTTCTGAACCGGTACGACTTTATTATGCCGATTTTGATCGTAATGGAAATGTTGACCCTTTTATGACCTATTATATTAATGGTGAAAGTGCATTGGCCTTCAGTCTGGATGAGTTAGTGGCCCAGATCAATACCTTGAAATCAAAATTTCCAACCTATGATTCATTTGCTAAATTGAGTGAATCGGATTTCCAAAGTAAACTTAATCTCCATGATGGAGATTCTCTTATTGCTACAACTTTTTACTCGTCATTTTTTCGAAATAATGGAACTGGAAAATTTGACATAATACCATTACCGATTGAGGCTCAATTTTCACCCATATATTCTATACATTCAATGGATGTAAATGGGGATAATGTATTGGACATTATCCTGGGAGGAAACCAATCTAATACCAGGGTCAGCACCGGAAGGTTTGACGCTCTTTATGGTCTTGTTTTAACGGGGAAGGGTGATGGACATTTTATGTCTATGGATCCAATAACTTCTGGCATCAAAGTCACCGGTGACATGAAGTCTATTTCGCAGATTAACAACCGTTTTGGTACATATTTATTATTTACCCGAAATAATGGTACTCCGAAAATTTACAAAAAATATCCGTAGAAGACGCTGCCTAATTAGTAAATGATTGCTTGTATCAAACTATGGGAGACTATTGATTTATTTCAGTATAAATGTGGGTTTGAAGCATCAAGAATCAAGCTATTATTTGTAAAACAAACCATTCCTGAATCAGGATAAATGGTTCTACCATGCCTCAATAATATTTTGATAATTATCTCGCACTAAAGGAAAAGAGCTATTGTCAACAGCCTCCTGAAGTTTTTGTTTTATCCTATCGGCATTGGTGATACCCATCCATACCTTATTGATTTCAATTGATTTGGCAACAATAATACTTAGTCGTTCCAAATCATTTTTAGTGAACACCGTGGATTTAATTTGGTTTTCCAGTATATAAAGAGTCATTTCCATATAGCCCCTTTGAACGGAGACCAGTCCTCTTTGAAGATTCTTAACACTCGGATCTTCCGACTGCATAATTTTATTGGCCAGATCCAATTTTTTCTGCGATACATACAAGCCAAAGATATAAAATTCAACAAGTTCCTGGTGGTATAATTCGTCCTTGTTTAATCCATTTGAGTAGATATTAATAAGCTCATTGGGTAGGCCTGCATAATACTGTATCTGATATGCCTTTTCAGTCAGAGTAGAGGTTTCTTTTTGGAGAAAAGAAAAATTTTCTTCACTTAGCATTCGGTCAAAATAAGCTCCAGATTTTGCGCTATTTTTCTTGGGTAATGAAGAAGGTTTTGTTAGTCTTAGTCTATTCAGAGATGTAAAAACATTCATATAATCATCCTGAGTCCATGCAGTTTTATAATCGGGCATTCCCATGGTTACATATTCGTCAGCGTCATATGACAAATCATCGTTGCTAGAAGAACAAGAAAATATAAACAAAATAATTATAGCCAGTAAAAGGTTTGTTGATTTCAATTTGAATAAATTTTAGGTAATTAATTAAATCTCAATAAGGCAATTATAACTTAATTTATGCTCATTTTGAAATTAATAGAATGGATATTTATCGTGGTGTTTATGAAGACTTATTAGCCGAAGTTTTTCCTTGATACAATAACTTTCGAAAGTTATAAGCTTCCTTGTTCTTAGTGTCTACAGTATCATGAAGAAAGAAAAGAACCATGAGCGTCTTTCAGATACGATGATATTGAATCTCAGGCATATCTCTTTCCATGTTTCTTATACCGAAGCCAGTAGACGGCACATAAAGACAAGAACAAGGTTCCTGATCTTGCATAAAACAATTAAAGAAGACGAAGGAAATATTTTAATTTTTCTTAATATTAATACTTCGGTAAACTTTCCAAAAGTTATTTTTACAAATAGATAAATTCTTGATAATCAAAAGATAACAATTTATCGCCAACTTTTATAAAGTTCATATATTCAGTAACTTACGAAAATGTAACGGACTATTGTAAAAAAATATTGATACGAAAAGGAAGGTTTTAAAATTTCACAATACTTAGATGTGTCAAATGATTAGATCTATGGGATGCTTATGCTTTGAAATACTTAGCATTTTGGTCTGCGAAACGCTGAGAACAGATGGGAATTTATTATACAACTTCCATGAATATTATTTCATTCCCGCAAACTCCAAATCTCATAAATTGGGTCACCTTTACTGCTAAATCCTTTATGATGCCAATCGCTTCCTTTAAGCTCATAATCAAATTCCAAGGATACTCCAACACGTGAATTGTCTCTGGAGAAAAAATCAATATTTTCAGTATATTTTCCATCCATTGTCAAATAAGTACCTCCTCCGGTTCCCAGGAATTCTTTTGTTTCAGTATTGTATGCGATCCATTGAAATCGAGTTCCTGAAAGTATTTTCATTGTTTTTCGTGGATTGTCAGCATTCCTCACGGTTCCCATTTCGCCATTTCTCATCCTGTTGGAGAAGAGCCATGCTCCATAATGTGTTCCTGGCTTGCCATCATCTATTTGAGTATATTTGACGCCATCCACCTTTATGAATTTTTTGTTAATTATCAACTCTCCTTCATGGTTAGTACCTACTTTTGAAGGGTCTTTAGTATGAAATTCAAATGTATAAACAATCATTTTCCCATTCATTTTCCATGAACCGCCATAAGTATACCTAAATTCAGTTTCGCTAAATGCGGTATAGGAAAAATAATTTCCGGCAAAAATGAGAACTCCATTGTCTGATTTCCATGCGCCCCTAAATTTTGCCGAAGAATCAGAAATTGGATTAATATAAATGAGGGAGAGAATTAGAATAATACCTTTCATGATCATTGTCTTGATGTGTTGAATAAAACATAACAATTTACAAAATGTTAATTAACGAGAGTGTACATTTATAATAAATTTATATTTTAAGGGAAGTCATCTTTTAAAGAAAGAGCCAAGGATATTTGTGTTATTTAATATTTAAAATAAATATTTGAGGCTTCCTAAAATATAATTGAATATTTAATATCTGCTAATATGCCTGAATTCAAATATCAAAAACCGTTTCCTGTAGGAGAAGACAAAACAAAGTATCGCAAACTTTCATCAGAATATGTTTCAACTATCGAAGTAGATGGGAGAAAGATATTAAAGGTCGATCCCGAAGGGTTGCAATTGCTGGCGCAAGAGGCAATGGCAGATGTTGGATTTTACCTTAGGGCTTCCCATCTAGAAAAATTATCTAAAATTCTTGATGATCCGGAAGCTACTGACAACGATCGATTTGTAGCACATACATTGATCAAAAACCAGGTTGTTTCTTCTGAGGGACAGTTGCCCACTTGCCAGGATACCGGTACTGCAATTGTTATTGCTAAAAAAGGTGAAAATGTATGGACAGGAGCAGAAGATGCAGAGTACCTCTCGAAAGGAATTTATGAAACTTTTAAATCCAGAAATTTAAGGTATTCGCAAGTGGTACCATTTACCATGACTGAGGAAAAGAACACAGGTACCAACCTACCGGCCCAGATTGATATTTATGCCAAACCAGGAAATGCATACGAGTTTTTATTCCTGGCAAAAGGAGGAGGATCTGCCAATAAAACATTTCTGTATCAACAAACCAAGGCATTACTGAATGAGGAAAGCCTCACCAAATTTATTAAAGCCAAAATAAAAGATTTAGGAACGGCAGCCTGCCCACCATACCACCTTTCACTGGTGATTGGAGGTACTTCTGCAGAAGTGACATTAAAAATAGTAAAAGAGGCATCTACCGGAAATCTTGATGCACTCCCAACACATGGAAACGAAGGCGGTCAAGCTTTTCGTGATTTGGAATGGGAACAGAGAGTGCAAAAAATTTGCCAGGAAAGTTTGATCGGAGCCCAATTTGGAGGAAAATATTTCACGCATGATGTCAGGGTGATTCGTTTGCCTCGGCATGCAGCTTCCTGCCCTGTTGGCTTGGGAGTGAGTTGTAGTGCAGATAGAAACATTAAAGGAAAAATAACTGAAGACGGTATTTTTCTTGAAGAGATGGAAAAAAATCCAGCCAGATTTTTACCAAAAGTTGAACCTCATTTGGAAAAAGCAATTGAGATTAATCTGAATCAACCCATGGGAGATATTCTAAAAGAACTTTCGAAATATCCAGTAAAAACCAGGTTGAGTTTAAGCGGGACTTTAATTGTTGCCCGAGATATTGCTCATGCCAGGATTAAGCAAATGATCGATGAAGGAAAACCAATTCCGACGTACTTCAAAGAACATCCTGTTTACTATGCAGGGCCTGCTAAAACTCCTGAAGGAATGCCATCCGGAAGTTTCGGACCAACTACAGCTGGGAGAATGGATTCTTATGTAGCTGAATTTCAAAGTCATGGCGGATCTATGGTGATGTTGGCCAAAGGGAACAGGTCGCAACAAGTGACAGATTCGTGCCAAAAGCATAGAGGTTTCTATCTTGGGTCAATTGGTGGGCCGGCAGCAATATTGGCTAAAGAAAGTATTAAATCGGTGGAGGTTGTTGATTTCGAAGAGTTGGGTATGGAAGCGGTAAGAAAAATTGAAGTGATCAATTTTCCTGCATTTATCATTGTCGATGACAAAGGGAATGATTTTTTTGCTGATATGTAATTTATCAATAGGGCACGCTCATCTGCCTACCGCAGGCAAGCATTTTAAATGTTTCAATAATTATCTCCCGAATTATTCGGGTTAATTCAAAAATTGATTGCGGTTATTTGTTCAATAACACTTATATTTCAGTAACAAATCAACCATAATTAAATATTTTGCCATGAAAAATACTATCAGGATTGCTACATTTAATCTCGAAAATTTTGATGATAGATTTGGAAAAAAGCCAACCCTCCAGGATCGTATCGTCGTCATGAAACCTCAAATGATAAGACTAAATGCTGATATATTATGTCTGCAAGAAGTGAATGGACAAGAGATTGATGGAGAACCCAGACAACTTTTGGCATTGAAACAATTGATTGCGGGAACGCAGTATGAAGGGTACAATATTGTGAGTACAAAAACCGCTGACGACTACCAGGTTTATGATGAAAGGAATCTTATAATATTAAGTAGATTTGAAATTCTAAGCCATAGTCAACTGAAAAATGATAATATTCAGCCTCCTGAATATCGAAAAGTAACAGCTTTCCCCGCTGAACCAGAGGCAAAGGAAGTAGGGTGGGAGAGGCCGATATTGTTGGCGAAAATCAAACTTCCTAATCAAAAGGTAATTCATGTTATAAATTTGCATTTGAAATCAAAGATTCCTACTCCAATTACAGGACAGAAAAGGGGATTTAATTCATGGAAAACGGCAAGTGGTTGGGCGGAAGGCTTTTTTATTTCATCTATGAAGAGAGTTGGTCAAGCCCTAGAGACAAGGATTTTGATTGATAAAATTATGGATGAAGATGAAAATGCTTTTGTAGCTGTCTGCGGAGATTTTAACGCCGATCAGAAAAGTGTGCCTGTGATGGCTATTCGAGGAGAGGTTGAGCAAACGCAAAATAGTGAATTATTAAATCGCGTGCTTTTTCCTTGCGAAAATGGAATCCCGGAAACCTCAAGATACACCCTGTTTTACAGGGGAAAGGGAGAGATGATAGACCATTTGCTGGTGTCTCGTAATATGTTGGAATTTTATAAAGGTGCTGAAATTCACAACGAAATGCTGCATGACGAATCAATTGCTTATGCGTCGGACAGAAAATACCCTGAGTCGGATCATGCGCCAATTGTTGCAGAGTTCGTTATGTAAAATTTAATTTTAAATGTGTTGGATAATTGGGCAAAATAAAGCCTCTCCGTAAAACTTCCTGAAGATCCTCTATTGATGAATTTGAGAGATACTGTCAATAAAGTGTAGCGTTTTAGAAACACTCGGTTTATAGTTAGATTTAAACTCAATAATTATCCACCGAATAATTCAGGTTAAATAAACTATGACCACTAAAAATCGTTATTAAATTAACTTATAAATAAATATTTGAATTATGCTCACTTCAAAAACTGCTCTTACCACATTATTTGTCTTCATATCAGTAATTGCTTCTTCGATAGCTCAAGACAATCAAAATGAATATTCAACCATTTTCGCAGAAAAAAATGACGGGCCAATCGATCATGGGTTTTATGGATCTTTTGGTTTTGGATATTCAAATATTGACAGTAAAGACGCATTGCTATTCAGCATGAAAGGTGCTTGGGTAATTAACCACAATTTTGCCATGGGATTGGCGGGTTATGGTTTTTCGAACCAATTAAATAAAACAAACGCTGTAAACGACTATTTTCTAGGTGGAGGATATGGAGGTTTCTATTTTGAACCTATTTTATTCCCTGAGTCCCAGGTACATGTCTCATTCCCTATATTAATTGGCGGAGGAGGCATTTCTACAATTCCAAGTAATTATATCAATAATGAATTCGGCAATTCTGGTCATGGATTCAATGATCTGTTTTACGATTATGACTCATTTTTTGTATTCGAACCAGGGATAGAAATAGAGTTTAACATGGTAAGTTTTTTCAGATTTTCCGTTGGAGGTTCATATAGATTTACAAATGGTGTATTGTTGAACAACCCAGGTGTCAATCAGATTCCTGTGTATACGCTAAACACATTTAATTTTTACACGAATTTCAAATTTGGCAAGTTTTAACCTGCACAATTCAAGAGATAATTATTGACATTGTCCAGCGAGACAGGGAGGCCTGAGAATCCATGAGATTATTATAACAATACTTCGGTAAACTTTCCAAAAGTTCTTTTTTGCAAATATCTATATACCTGATAATCAAAGGATAACATTTTAACTGCACCTTTTGGAAAGTTCTTATATTCAACGACTTACAAAAATATAACGAACTATTATTATAAGTGACTTTTTTTTAGTGCAGCGGTATAAGGAATTCCGTGTTGCATAATGGGCAGATGACTTCAACCACAATTTATTAATTTACGCTATATTCGTGGTAGCACAAAAAGCGTTTGTAATATGAAAATTAACTGGACAATTGCTCTTCTGTTCACCTCTTTTGTATCCTTTAGCCAATTAAATAAAGATCGTCCAAATTTCATCATCATCATTGGTGATGATATCAGTTGGAACGATCTGGGGTGCTATGGAAACCCAACAGTTAAATCACCCAATATTGACCAGCTGGCTACAGAAGGTATTAAATTCACCAACGCCTACTTAACTGCAAGTTCGTGCAGTCCAAGCCGTTGCAGCATAATGGCAGGGAGATATCCACACAACACAGGTGCCGCCGAATTGCACACACCACTTCCCGCCGGCATGCCTACTTTGGCAGGGGAATTGAGAAAATCAGGGTATTATACTGCAGCTGCCGGCAAATGGCACATGGGGCCAAACCCAAAAGCAGATTTTAATTTGGTGGTAGAAAAGGACAATGGCACCGGTGGCGAAGATCAGTGGCTACGGGTAATTAAGGAAAGGCCAAAAGACCAGCCATTTTTCTTTTGGTTTGCCTCTTATGATGCACACCGGCCATGGCAGGCTGATGATTTTGCCACACCACATGACCCGGATAAATCCATCATTCCTCCATACCTTGTCGATGCAGAAGGTACAAGGCAGGACCTGGCGTCATATTATAATGAAATCCAACGGTTGGACTATTTCGTGGGTGAAGTGAAAAAAGAACTCAAAATCCAGGGTGTTTTAGATAACACCCTCATTATCGTGATGGCTGACAATGGTCGTCCTTTTCCCAGGAGTAAAACCCGTGTGTATGACAGCGGCATGAAAACGCCCTTTGTAATCAGCTGGGCAAATGGACAAAAGAACAGAGGATTAGAGAGTAATAGCCTGATCAGTGTAATTGATATTGGCCCTACTTTTTTAGAACTGGCAGGGATTGATGTTGGCCCGACCTTCCAGGGGGTTAGTTTTGCTAAAGTCATTAAAAGCCCATCAATTGAGCACAGGAAATATGTTTTTTCTGAGCACAATTGGCACGACTATGAAGCACACGAACGTATGATGAGGACGAAACATTTTTTGTATGTAGTCAATAACAGACCGCAATTCAGCAACCAGGGACCAGCAGATTCCAACACTTCCCCATCGTATGGAGATTTGAAGGATGTGCGAGATGAGGGGAAGTTAAGTGCAGCCCAGGCAGATGTTTTCGCCTCCCCCAGAGCACACGAAGAATTGTTTCATTGTTTGCAAGACCCCCAGCAGCTCATCAATGTGGCTTCAAATGAAAAGTATTTGGATGAACTAAACGATCTCAGGTCAGTAATGCAGCAATGGATTTCTGAAACCGGCGATGACGTCCCCGATCATCTGACTCCCACATGGTATGACCCTGAAACTGGTAAGGCACTAAAAATTGATCGCAAAAGAGGAGATATGCCAGGGAAGAAAAGCAATGCGGTGAAGATTAATAATAAAGGACCGTATTGAATTCATAAAAAAAAATTTAGATTAGTCCTTTGCATTATAGAAGTAACAGCGATTCAATTATCGGGATGATAGAAGCCATAAGGAAAAAATGAGAACATTAAGATTAATAGGGACTTTTTATAAATCATATTTGATGGCAAGTAGTATCATAACTATTAGTTGCATGCGATTGATTTATATGGACGGAATTAATATAATAACTATTCTTTTTTGGTTTAAAATAATTACGTTGGGAATATTTATTTTTTATATAAATACTTACAAAAAAAATGAATTTTACTATTACCAAAGTTTGGGTTTGTCAAAGTTGTTTTTATAGATTTCTACAATACTTATTGATGTATCGTTGTTTATAATATCATTTATCGCAATTCTACAAATCAGATGAAGAACACTCTTGAAATCGATAGCGTTATTTTGGAATTTGATACTAAAAGAATTCTACAAGATGTTTACTTAAAAATTGAAACAGGTATTATCACAGGATTACTTGGTAGAAATGGATGTGGAAAATCTTGATTAATGAATATAATTTATGGAAAACTAATTCCTAAAGAAAAATCTGTAAGACTGAATAATAAATACAATTCAAGAAAACATTTTTCACAAGAAACATTGACTTATTTGCCACAGTTTAATTTCATTCCAAAATCTTTGACTGTTAAACGGATTTTTAAAGATTAAGAAATTGATTTTAATGACTTTATAATTTATTTCCCTGAATTTGAAAAATATTACAAATCAAAAATTAAAGTGCTATCAGGAGGTGAACAAAGAATAATTGAGATTTATGCAATTCTTGTTTCTAATACAAAATTTTGTATGTTGGATGAACCATTTTCACAAGTAATGCCAAAACATATTGATACAATTAAGAAAATTATTTTCAACGAAAAAGAAAAAAAGGGAATACTAATTACCGACCATATGTTTGAACACCTAATTGATATTTGTAATGAAATTTATGTAATTAATGATGGTACAACAATTTTAACAAAAGATATAGGAGATATTGAAAAGCTTGGATACGCAAGAATTACAACTACTAACTGAAAATATAGTGCATTCGTCTCAGTGTGGTCTTCCGTAGAAGACCACGTAAATTCCCCAATCGGTCGCACCTTACTTTCACGCATTCCTGCAAAAAGCATCCTTGGGGTTAATATGATATTTTGAATAGGGGTCGCAGGATTTTTTTAACCACATAGGGCTCAAAGCAATTGCACTGAGTACACTTTGGTTAATTCATTTCAAGGAAATTTTATACTTTTCTAACTATTCATCTCAGCAGGGTCTTCTGCAAGAGACCCTGCGAAAGCCTGATAGCAAATATTTTATTTAGATTTAAGGACAATACCCGATCGACAATTTATTTCAATGTCTGCATTAATTTTTTCACATCCTTTAACTTCTGTTCAACCTGATTGATTGATACAGCGCCCAATGAAGGCGAAAAAGTTGTATCATTTTGTTAACTTTGAAATATGAAAACAAAGACACGATATATTAGCCAGCTGATTCGGCACAACATTAATGCAATTGACCCAAAGGCAGAAGTGATCCTATACGGTTCTCGTGCTCGTGGGGACGAACGGCCTGATTCGGATTGGGATATTCTCGTACTTACAGATTATTCAATTGACTTGGCAATTGAGCGAAAGTTTAGGGATAAACTTTATGACTTGGAACTGGAGTCAGGTGAACCTCTATCAATATTTGTTTTCTCAAAAAATGACTGGCAGACTAAACAGCGGATTACTCCATTTTATGAAAATGTAACGCAAGAAGGAATTCTTATATGACAAGTAAAGAAAGACGTGAATATGTTAAATACAGAATTGAATCTGCACATAAAACATTCGAAGCATCTAAAATTCTTTCTGATAACGGATTCTGGAATTCGGCAGTAAATAGATTGTATTATTCAGTATTTTATGCAGTCAATGCGCTATTGGTGCTAAATGAAATCCAAACAAAATCACATTCTGCAACAAAAAGTCAATTCTCTCTTCATTTTGTAAAGACAGGAAAATTTGACAAAAAATATGGACGGCTTTTATCCGAATTGTTTGACTGGAGACAAAAGGGGGATTATGAAAATATATTTGATTTCAATAGCGATTTGGTTGAACCATTATTTAAACCAACAATTGAAATGATTGAATTAATTGAAAAAGAAATAAATAATACACTGTAATACTGCATATATTCATGAGCGGTTTCAAAAATCCATAGATAACAAGTGAAGATGACAAAGACAATTCCATCATGTAATGCTATTGTTCTTCCAGTTGACATTAATCAAATATAAAAACTATCAATTTGTGTAAGAATTAGCATAGGACGCAGGGTCTCGTGCTGAAGACCCCGCTTGGACGGGTAATCATAATTGAATATTCTTCATAAGAGTCACAAATCCTTAGAAATCTTTTAGATTAGCACAAAGTACACAAATGGTAATTGATTGTTAAACAAAATAGACTGCTTAAAACTTCCAACGCTTCATAAACAAGATCGCAGACAGTAATAAAAAATGAGAAACTATCTAAAATCATTGAACATACTCAAAGACCATGAAATTGATTCATTAGAAAGTAAAGTAAGCCGTAAGTTTTTAAAGAAAGGTGATTTTTTCATCAAAGAAGGTAAAACTTCCAAAGAAGTAGCGTTTGTAGTTTCTGGATTATTTAGATCGTTTTACTACTCATCTTCTGGGGAAGAAGTAACCTATTGTTTTACTTTTTCTGATTCCTTCCTTTCAGCATATTCCTCATTTCTTTCTCAAACCAAAACGGTAGAAAATATTCAAGCCTTAACAGATACTGAATTATATTACATTTCGAGAAATGATATTTTGAAACTCGAACAGTCAAGTCAAAATTGGCTACGGTTTTTTAAGTTTATTGCAGAACAAGAATATATAAAAATGGAGAAAAGGATTTTTATATTGCAAAAAGAAAACGCTGAAAAACGATATGAAGATTTACTCAAGAATCAACCTGAATTATTACAATTAATACCTCTAAACTATCTTTCTTCCTATTTAGGAATTACCCAACGACATTTGAGTAGAATAAGGAAGTCTCTTTCGAATTAGACAAATGTCCTTTCCAAGAAATTTCATTCCTCTTTTCTTTGTATTAAAATAAGAAAAAGAAATGAAACAAATTTTAATAATCAATGGACATCCCGATAAACAGAGCTATAATTATGCTTTATCTGAGGCATATAAAAAGGGTGTCGGTAAAACCAATGCAGTAATAACTCAAATTAATATTTCAGATTTAGACTTTAATCCTAACCTGGAATTTGGTTACCGACAAAGAACCGAGTTAGAACCAGATTTAATAGATGCAATAGAAAAAATAAAAAAAACGAATCATATCGTTTGGTTTTTCCCTGTTTGGTGGTACAGCTACCCGGCATTAATGAAAGGGTTTGTTGATAGAATATTTCTTCCTGGAATAACTTTTGATTTTGTTGATGGAAAGGTATTGCCAACCAAGCTATTAAAAGGGAAAACTGCTAGAGTTATCATAACAGCTGACACTGTTAAATGGTATGATTATCTTTTTATGAAAAGTCCAGCCATAAACCAGTTCAAAAAAGGGACATTAGAATATTGTGGTATTAGTCCAGTTAAAGTGTCTTATATAGCGCCAATCAAAAATTCGAGTTCCAACTTTAGAGAGAAATGGTTGAAAAAAGTTTTTTTATTGGGCAAGAATTTAGCCTGAAAAATTCAGGAGTTAATTATTTTCGTCCCAGCGGGGTCTTCAGCACGAGACCCCGCGAAAGATCACAATCACAACTCAGGTTTCTTCAATCCTCAAACAATGCAGTATAGGGCGTCAATTTAGATTTGATATTTGGACGAAATGTTTCATAGAATCTCATGCTGCTATGTTGATATTCGATTGGGTTATCAACCAATTTCCACGCTTTGCTGCAAGGATTCAAATGCGTATAATTAAGTTTTTGTTCAATAAACCAAGTGCTTTCACAAATCTTCACATCAAAACTGTTCTCAAAAACCTTGTGTATCTGCCCTTTTGATTTCTCCTTATTTGTCACACCTGCCTCAAGTTTCGTGAGAATTTCCTGCTTGTTCATTTTCTGTAGCCTCTTGATTATCTCATACGCCATGAACCTTTTTCCATTTGATACAATAGTATTGATTGTTTGATTACTATTTCTTAGTCCAATCATAACATGAACATGGTTTGGCATGATCACATACCCTGCGATTTGATGATTTTTCTGGATGAGCACATCGAACCAATTATATGCCAAATCGTAACTTTTTGTGATTTCTATTAACGAAATCCATTGATAACAAGTGAAGGTGACAAAGAAAATTCCATCACGTAATTCTATTGTTCTTCCGGTTGACATAAGTCAAATATATAAACTATCAATTTGTGTATGAACAAGCATAGGACGCGGGGTCTCGTGCCGAAGACCCCGCTTGGACAGGTAACTCATATATTATCCATAAGAGTTAAAGCACAAAATATATTTTTCGTCAATCACTGGCTTTGATTAGGGCTTCCATATTCATGTAATGCTTTTTCGTCCTAGCGGGGTCTTCCGATAGGAGACCCTGCGAAAGTTCAAGTGAAGGTGACAAAAATTCCATCACGCAATTCTATTGATCTTCCAGTTGACATAAGTCAAATATAAAAACTATCAATTTGTATATGAATAAGCATAGGACGCAGGGTCTCGTGCCGAAGACCCCGCTGAGGCAGGTGATCACACCTTCCCATCTCTACCTGAAAGCGTCACCATCTCTTTTACCGTATCATTAAAATCACTGGCTTTGATCAGGTCTTCCATATTCAAATGAAAGCGGTATCGCCAATAGTGCTTGGGGTTGCTTGGCACATTGATTTGCTCAGCTAGAGGATCGTCAAGTCTGCGCTTTTCATCCATAGCTAATAAATCCTGGATTGGAAAAATAGCCCACATAGCAGGAGCGGACATGTGTTGCATGATGATCTCCTTACAAATCCAGGCCTCACAAGTTTTTGGAGAAGTATCAAAATTACCCAGCTCACTATTGAAAAACCGCTGTGCGCGTTCTTCATCTTCTTCCCACCATCCCCTGATGGTAGACATATCATGACAACTCGGGCTCACTACACTTAGATAGTTGCTGTCCTGAGGATGGCCAAACTCTGAATCTGTCTTGCTTGGCATGCGCTGGATATTAAGATTCAACAAGCCCAATTCTTCCATCACACCGGGAACACATTCGGGAACCATGCCCAGATCTTCTCCAAACACCAGCATATTTGTTGCCTCAAGAATGGCGGGCAGTTTTACCATCGCTTTTTCTTTCCAAAACTGCTCCTGGCGCTCATAGAAATAATGAATATAAATTTTGTCAATCGCAGCTTTTGCCTGTTCATCAAGTTCTTTATACGAATAGGTATAATGCAGCGAAATTCTTGGATGGAAGCCCTGACCATTGCTATTGGTATCAGCCAACAACAACACATTTGAAATTAATGTAAATAGCCCAGACTTTATATTTGAAATCTTTTCGTCTTTTATATTTTGTTTGGAATTAAAATAATCTTCAACCTTTCTCTGTGTGTCATATTTTTCTTTTAGCTGATAAATATCTTCCCTTTCAAGATTGAGGAATGTCTTGATCACCTTTTCTTTTTCGGTTCCGAAAAGTTCGTCGAGCATATACTCTCGAATATAAGGCTTACAATATCTGTTGAAATCGATTCCGTTGAGTTCATATTTAAACATCGGAATGGCAGGGTTAAATTGTCCCATCAAACCTTCTACCGAACCCATGGGTATTTCCCATATTCTGAAAAACCCAAGGATATGATCGATGCGATAGGCGTCAAAATAGCTAGCCATGTGCGATAGCCGCTTTCTCCACCAGACAAATCCGTCCTTTGCCATTTCTTCCCAATTATAAGTCGGGAACCCCCAGTTTTGTCCGGATATGGCGTAGGCATCTGGTGGAGCACCGGCCTGTTTATCCATATTAAAAAGGTTGGGTTCCATCCATGCATCAACCGAATTGCGATAAATTCCGATAGGTATGTCTCCTTTTAAAATTACACCATTTGCTCGTGCATAATCGGCAACTTCCTGCATTTGTAAATGAAGATGATATTGAATAAAATAGTGTACGGCAAAATCATCAAAATCTTCATTTTTAGGATTGATTAATGCCTTAATATTTCCTTTGGAGAATTTTGAATGTTTAGGCCACTTTGTAAAATCAGGGGTATCGTATTGATCTCTCAGCTTTGAAAAAGCAGCATAGGGCACCAACCATTCTTTATTGGATTCAAAAAATTGTTTAAACTTTTTATCATTCAAAAACTGCTTTTTATTCTGATCATAAATTTCTTTATAAAAAGGAGATTTTAATTTCATCACAGCCTCGTAATCAATTTCTTTACTGGCGTTCAATTCATTGCCTTTTTTTATAAGCTGACTCATCTTTCTTTTATCCTTCAAATTACCCATAGCCGGTAAATTGAGATACATGGGATGAAGAGCAAATATCGAAATTGCTGCGTAAGGATATGAATCTGTCCATGTATGTGTGGCGACAGTGTCATTGATTGGTAATATTTGCACGATTTTAAGGTCTGTTTTTACGGCCCAGTCAATCATTAATTTGATATCGAGAAATTCGCCAACTCCAAAACTATTTTTACTGCGCAATGAAAATACTGGAATGGCAACTCCCGCACCTTTCCAAAGGCCATGAGGGTATCTGAAATTCAAATCAGATTTTATTGTATAACTATCCTTGTCATTTTTATCTCTGCGAAAAGTTCTATTTTCTCCAGATTCCCATGCTACCAGTTGCTTTTTTTTAAGGTCATAAATGCCATATTTATAATCAATTTCCAATTCATCTGCATCAAGTTTAAAATCACCCTCCCATACCGGAAAATTAGAATCGCTCATGACCACGGCCTTAGCAGGATCCCAATTGCCCAAACCCTTACAATTTCCCAGTACGCAAAAGGATTGGTTTTGCCCAATACGTGGTGCGATAAGTTCCAATTTGCAATTAGCACCAATAAGTGGTTTTATTTTTTTTGTAGCTTTTCTTTTGAAAAGATTGCCTGCGAAAGCCTGGGTGAGTAAGGCATTTTCTAGCTCTTTTGATGGTCTCCAGGCATCTTGTACCACCATACCTCTTGTTTCTCCAGAAAGATCTAATGCTCTTGATTCACCTTTTTCCCAAAGGATGTTGTCCTCTGATCCATTCTTAATCAGATATTTGTATGTTATTTTTTTTATCTTTTTTGTATCAATTTCAATATTTATTTCCCAATTTCCATCCCCGATATAAATCATTGGTAAGGCATTGGTTGAGTTTTCGTTGCCCAGCTTTTTACAAGATCCACACAAATATAAATTCTGCCCCCAGACTGTGTGATAGTTAATAATAAATTTCAGCTTCATTATTGGATATTATAATGTTGAATTAATTTTAAAAATAGAATGGATAATATCAATGCTCAATCTTCAAAAGCAACACCCAATCATTTCCTCTTGCTGGATTTTCCGGTGGATCAAATAAAACCTTTGTATCCTTTTTTATTTCTCCCAATTTGAGGTAATCGCTACTTCTTGGATTGTACCATTGCGCAATAATAGTATCTGATTTCAAGCGAGACAAATCAATTGTCATCTCATTTCCATATGACGTATATGCCACAAAAAATGAGCTGTCAATAGCCATAGCAGCAACAATATCTTTCCCAGCTGCATCGGGGCCAGATACTATTGCCTCTTGACAGGGTAAGAGTTTTTGCCATTCCAATGATTCAAAAAAAGCCTTCATATATCCAGCCTGTAGAGCTCCGGGATAGTCCAGAGCTTCTCTCCAGGGTGTTCTTGCGTTAGCAATTGGTTTCCTGCCATCCGTCCACATTTGCCAAATATTATGATTTCCATAAGTGTGTCCGCATGCCCCTGCCAGCACCGACCAGTATCCCGATCTCCTGCTTTCAAACTCATCAAACCAACCATTTGCAGGGTTCCAATTTATGGGGTGATCTTCGTAACATGGCTCTCCGTCCAGGACAGGCTTGGTGTTTTCAAGACCATAAATACGATTTGTAATTTTATAATTTTGATTGTCGAGCTGTCCATGGCCTGATTGAAACATGGTCAGGTCCAGCCAATCTTCGTTGTGAAACCACATGGCAGAATTGCTACCGCCCATTGGATGGTAGGTGAGCAGTTGTGTTTTCTTTACTTCTGCTCTAATTCCTTTGGCCATTGATCTAATAATTTGCATATGCCCGTCTCCAGAGGGATTTCGATCACCTCCGAGTACCCAAATAATGTTACTGTTTTTATATCGCTGACCTAAATACTTGCCATATAAATAAGCATTTTGAGGATTGAAAATTACAGGTCCTACACCCTGCATTCTACGAAATTTATCTCCCCAAGTAGGCAATAAACCGACATACATGCCCAACTCGTTGGCTTTATTTATAATATAATCTACATGCTGAAAATAGGCTTCATTGGGTTTTGAAGGATCAAGTCCTTTAAAGGGAGTTTCTCCATAAGCATTGGGTTCTTGAAGACCATTTAGTTCTGCCAGCACAACAGCCTGAATTACGTTGAAACCTTTTGTCGCCCGATCTTGTAGATAAATATCTGCCTCTTCTCGTGTCAATCTATGAAACAGTTCCCATGCCGTATCGCCTAACCAAAAAAATGGCTTGCCATCTTCATATACGATGTGCCTATTATCTTCAGTAATTTTTAATTGCTGGGCTGGAATCTGAAAACCCATAGTGAGTAACATACCAATCAGAATTATTGTTCGCATCATATTCATTAAATAATTATCACTGGAAATAACACAATAGTCCCTTTAAAATTTTCCTTATTAAATTAAGAATAGAAGATGTTCTTTGATCCTCGTTTCCGTAAGAGTTACTTACTATTTAGCATCAACACCATATCTGCGTCTTCATTTTGTGCGATAATCAGTTTGCCGTTTTTGTCTTCTAAGTTAGCTTTAGTGTATTTATTGGTTTGTGGATTGTACCATTGAGCGGTATATTTTAGCTGTCGCATATTTCTGATTTCTATCGTACATTTCTGAGGAATATACGCTAAAATTTCAGCCCTGTCTTCTGTGGCAACTACGCTCACAAAAGCATTGTAGGTTTCGTCTCCCGGTTGAACGACCAATAACTCTCCTGCCGGAAAATAAGTCCACCAATCTAATTTTTGTACGAATTCTGATAAGTACCCTATCTGGATGCCGCCAGCAAAATTTAAGCTTTTTTTCCATGTAGAGGCACCAGTTAGTGTTTTATGATTCAGGATGTTTTCTCCTTTTCGCATCCAAGTCCAGATGCCATTGGCACCATAGGTGACACCTGCTAATGGTGTTGCAAAGATGCTCCACCAAGATGCATTGCGCACATCTTCGGCATCAATCTTATAAAATATTTCTTCATAATTTGGCTCTACGTTGATGTATGGCATGGGCTTTAGCTTGTTCCATTCTTTGGACATTGGCCCTTTATTGATCCAATTAACTACCTTTTTTCCATCGCTATGTGAGGATTGATACCCCATAAAATCATACCAATCTTCATTGGCATAGATGTCACCAATATAGCTGCTACCTTGAGGGTGAAGTGTTGCCGGAGCATGATCGATCCCATCAAACACCCTGCTTCCAATTCTTTTCCATCTTGCCTCATAGTAGTCGTCATATTTCCCATCTCCTGCAAGCAACCAGAGCACATGATTGCCCTGATATCTGGCAACGATGTATCCTGCCAGAATCTCAGCCTGATCTATAGGAAGATAGTTTCCGGGGTTGAGGTCTCGACCTTCGGCAAATTGAAGTGCCCAAAGAATAGCAGGTGACGCCACCAGTCCATAACTATTGATCTCGTCAATTTTCTTATCCATCCTTTTGAAAAATTCAGGATTAATGGTAATGGTTCCGCTGCCCTCAAAGGCAACCAGTCCTTCCGCATTTTTATCTAATCCACGAAACTGTGTGGTTACAAATTGAATTGTGTTGTAATGATGATCTCTGCGATGTTTGAGGTAGGTATTCCACTCTTTATCTGTAGATTTCATCAGGCCATTCCATGCGGTGCCGGCCACCCAGAAAAATGGTGTCCCATCGCTATGAGAGAAATGATATTTACCTTTGGCATGTCGGATGGCACCATGCTTATATATGGCAAGTTTACTGTCGTTGGGTAGGCATTCAAATGCTCCTTCTAGACCATGAAGTGTACTGTTTTCCTTATCTGAACAGCTCGATTTCCATGACCAAGATCCAATTTCATTGGGCTGAAAACGTACTTTCCAAGTATTATCTCCATCCCAAAAACCCCTCACTTTTCGCTTGACTCCCGTGGGTGAAATAAAATCAAAACCAAACCACCTAATTTCCTGAACGGGATTTTCATAAGTTTTGGAACTGGCGAAATTTATTTCTAATTTTCCCCAAATTTTTATTTCTGTTTGAGCAAATAAGTTAGTGGAAAGAACAAATAATGTAATCGATAAAAATACTTTCATGCTTGATTTAGTTTTTATACTTATAGTGTAAATTTTGACGTGAAATTAAAGGAGAAAATCCAATTCGCAAACAGTATTTGGCAGGCTTAAGCTAATCTCTAATAATTCTATGAAATAAATCATGGTGTGACAAATGAAAAAAATACAAGACTCATCTTGTCTTGTTTCGTAATGGGATGGTAAACCCGCACGACAAGACCATAAATTACAAATTCTTCATAGGCCCTCTGATTGCTCAGCCGCGATAGAAATACGATGAGGCCGGGATTCACGGATAATAATTTGCAATTATCTGCCATTCAGAAGTATAAAAATGATTAATTTTCACAAATTTTGAAAACAAAGTTTTCGGAGTGCGCTCATTATTAATTTAATTAATAATTGGCCTATAAAAACATATAAATATGGAAGATAAAATAAGCATAATTGTAGTCGGATGTGGAAATATGGGAGCCTCTCATGCAAGAGCCTATCACAAAATGGATGGATTTGAATTAGTTGGTTTGGTGGCTCCAACTCCAAAAAGAAGAAACAAGCTTTCTGAAGAGTTAGGAGGAATAGACCAGTTCGATAATTTAGATACTGCCCTACAAGCCAAGAAACCAGACGCTGTCGCTGTGTGCACCTATCCGGGAACACATGCAGAATTGACCATAAAAGCTATTGAAGCAGGTGCTCATGTATTCTGCGAAAAACCTTTAGCACCAAATATCAAGGATGCCCTTTCTATGGTTGAGGCAGCCAAAATGCATAAGAAAAAATTAGTGCTAGGGTACATATTACGCGTTCATCCTTCGTGGAAAAAATTTATTGAAATTGCCCAGGGACTGGGAAAACCTCTTGTAATGCGCATGAACCTCAATCAGCAAAGTAGTGGGAAATCATGGCTTACGCTAAGAGGGATAATGGAAAGTATGTCGCCAATTGTTGATTGTGGAGTACATTATGTTGATACAATGTGTCAGATGACCAGATCGAAGCCGATTTCTGTTAGCACGATAGGTGCGAGGCTTACAGATGAAATTGATAAAGATATGTACAACTATGGCCAGCTTCAGGTGAGATTTGAAGATGGCTCAGTAGGATGGTATGAAGCAGGTTGGGGGCCCATGATGAGCGAGGTGGCATATTTTGTTAAAGACGTGATCGGGCCATTGGGATGTGTAAACATTATGGATGTAGAGCAGGGATCAAAGACCGGGTCAGATGATGTTGATTCGCATACGAAGACAAACAGATTGAAAGTTCACTATTCAGAAAAGGATGAAAATGATGAGTTTACCAAACCTGATGAAATTATTAATACTGAAGACGAACCAGATCATCAGGCACTTTGTGACCTGGAACAAGAATTTTTCCTCAATTCCATAAGAAAAGACATCGATCTCACAGATCATTTGGATGATGCTGTAAACAGTTTGAAAATTGTTTTGGCTGCCGACGAATCTTTCCGAACAGGCAAAACAGTTGATCTATAATTTTGAATCGAATTAGTTGTTGGTATTTACAATAAATTGTGAGCAGCATTCTTCCATAATCAAAATGTTGGAAAACTCTAAGATTGATAATTATCCAGCACCGTTTAAACTTTAATAAATTTAACTTATGAGTAAAGGTTTGGCACTTTTTGATTTTGATGGGACCATCACAAGTAAGGATTCTCTGCTGGAATTTATAAAATTTGCTTCTGGAAATTGGGGCTTTTATTTTGTGATGGCTTTGTTCTCTCCCTGGATTATATACTATGTTTTTATCAAAAAAGAAGGTGAGATTGCCAAGAGAAAAGTATTGGCATTTTTATTTAAAGGAAAATCTGAGGAAGAGTTAAAACAACTGGGAATTTCGTTTTCAGAGCAAATTATTCCTTCCATTTTATTACCCAAGGCCATTGATGAAATTAACATGCATAAAAAGCAAGGGAACAAAATACTGGTCATTTCGGCATCTTTAGATATTTGGTTAAAACCCTGGGCTGATAGCATGGGATTAGAACTTATCAGCACGCAAATGGAATTTAAAAATAAGTTATTTACCGAGAGATTTTCCACCGCAAATTGTATTGGAATAGAAAAGGTTAATCGCATTAATTCCTATTTGAAGATAGATGACTATAACCCAATTTATGCCTACGGAAACAGCAGCGGTGACAAGCAAATGTTAGAACTTGCCGATCACAAATATTACAGACACTTCGAATAAAATTGACAGCTATTCATTCATTTCTTTCCGTATAGATTTTTCCCACAGAACGGTGGTTGTGCCAAGCATGTATTTCCAAAACCCAACAAAAACTGCATAATTCATCATGCAGAAATAATATGGTATAAATAGTATCTTAAAACGAAGTTGCTTTTTCTCCAATATCAACCCAATGATGGCAGAGATATAAAATATTATCTGACAAATAAATAGGTAATTATAGACTGGGTTACTGTCAATTATTAATGCATTAAGAATAATAATAAAAGGAATTGCAAGAGGTGCCAATGTCCATCTGAGTACCCTGTGTGAAAAATACTGAAATGTCACAACTCCATATTTGAATGGATTGAGCAACGCTCTCAACCGAACGATTGATTGAATTCCTCCGGCTGCAATTCTTGTTTTTCTTTTGAATTCTTCCTTTACTGAAATGCTCGGTCCTTCTATCGCATAAGCATCTGGCTCATAGGCAATTTTAAACCCTTTTTGAAGAATTTTAAAGGACAAGTAAAAATCTTCTATTAAGGTATCGGCAGGAATAGTCTCATACAGATTTGTTCTTATTGCAAAAAGTTCTCCCGCAGCCCCCATTACAGAATATAATTCATCATCCCATTTTTTTAATTTTGACTCATACTTCCAATACAAGCCTTCCCCTGCTCCGACAGCTTCGTCTACTTTATTGTCAATTATCCTTTTTTCTCCAGCAACTACGCCTACATTTTCCTTGGAAAAATGTCTGGTGATATTGCTTATAGCATCGTTGTTTAAAAGTGTATTAGCATCTGTAAAAATTACAATTTCGCCATTTACTTCACGCATAGCCCTTTCGACAGCCATAACTTTACCCTGCCTAATTGGTTGATGCATTAATTTTATTTCCGGATAATTTTTAACTAATTTTTGTGTTCTATCATCAGAACCATCCGTAATGAATATAATCTCTATTTTATTTTTTGGATAATGAAGTGAAAGTGAGTTTTTAGCTTTTTCCGTAATAAATTTTTCCTCATTATAGGCTGCAACTAACAATGTAACATTAGGTTGATAAAATTGAGTAACAATCTTATTTTTAACGAGTGCCCTCTTAATTTTTACTAAAATAATGAGGATAATACCATAACCAAAATAAGTGTATACGACAATAAAAATGCATGTCGATAAAAAAAATTCTAAGAAGCTATACATTTTGTTAACTTAATTTAATCACAAAAAAAATTAATATAATTATATAAACCAATTTTTTATTTTACCTTTATGATTTAATTGAGTTTCCTGTTACTTTTTTGGTTTCGTTACCATACACATCGTAGCTCAGTTAGAACAATAAGTATTGACACAAAGTAAGTATTTATGGATTTGGCTAAAATTAGTATAAATTCATTCTAAACAAGCAACCTTTTTTAATCATACTCTATAATTTGATTTAAAAATATTTTTTGTAAGTCCATAACATGAATTTATTGGTGCGATTTTTCATTCTTTCATTCATTAAAAACAAGTTAGCATCTTTTGCTTTTTCGCTCTTTTTGACTTTGTTTTTCATTGTCCAAAATGATCTGGCGTTTGCTCAGGAAAATGTTTGTGAAGATATCCAGGGATCAAATAATGCAACTGTAAATTTAAGACTTTACTTCGGTGACAATAACACGAACTGGTACACTAACAATCCACCGGATTTAATCAGCGATTTAGTTCCCGACCCAACTATTGTTTCCGGGGTAACTACCGGAATAACTTTTTATGCCGACGATGGTGGGGGAACAGGGAATATCATTGGCAATGTATCATTCACGGTTAATGCAATCCCTAATGCCCCTGTTGCTGTTAATCAAAATGCTTGCGATGGAGCTACAGTGGCTGATTTGGTGGCTATCGGCACTGACATCAAATGGTACACAGCACCTACAGGGGGTGCTGCTCTCGATCCATTTACTGTTCTTACTGAAATTACCTATTATGCCAGCCAGACTGTCAATGGGTGTGAAAGTGAAAGAACGGCTGCTGATTTTGTTTTCTCCTCTCAAGAATTTTGTATTTGTGAGGATTCTCCAGGATTGGGAACTGCAACTGTAAATTTAACAACTTATTATGGTGACGGAACGACCTCCTGGTACACTGAAGACCCTCCAGTAAATTTGATCCCCGACCCAACTAATGTATCGGGAGTAGCAAGTGGGACAACTTATTATGCTGATGATGCGCCCATTGACGGAACCATTGATGAAAATGTGACATTTACTGTTCGGATTACTCCGGCTGCACCGGTAGCTTCTGATCAAACTTTGTGTAATGGAGATTCCGTGGCCAGTTTAGTGGCAACCGGAACAGACATCAGATGGTATGCTGCTGCTTCAGGAGGTGTTGCTTTAGATCCTTCAACTTTGCTTGTTGATGCAAATACTTACTATGCCAGTCAGACTGTCAATGGATGTGAAAGTGATCGAACTGCTGTTCTTGTTACTATTACTACTACCCCACCACCAACAGGAAATAACACACAGAATTTCTGTGCTATCAACCTACCAACTGTTGTTGATCTGAGTGCTGTAGGAACTGACATTAAATGGTATTCATCTTCAACAGGTGGCATACCTTTGAATACATCAATATTACTCTCTACCGGAACATACTATGCAACGCAAACATTAATTTCTTGTGAAAGTGATGCACGATTTGCTGTCACGGCTACAGTAGAAGACCCCGCTGCCCCGACGGGCAGTGCAGCCCAGACTTTCTGTACAGCTGATGCGCCAACGATTGCAAATCTAACTGCTACAGGAACAACGATTCAATGGTATGCCAATGCAATTGGAGGAACAGCTCTGGCGACTACCGATCCTCTGGTAAACAGCACAACTTATTATGCTTCTCAGACTGTTGGTTCTTGTGAAAGTGATGCACGATTTGCTGTCACGGCTACAGTAGAAGACCCCGCT
>CAZDRA010000001.1:124774-127601 GCA_964507705.1 uncultured Roseivirgaceae bacterium
AATGGTATGCCAATGCAATTGGAGGAACAGCTCTGGCGACTACCGATCCTCTGGTTGATGCTACATCATATTATGCTTCGCAGACGGTGGGTTCTTGTGAGTCCAGTATTCGTTTTGCTGTCGCAGTCACCATCAACCCCACCCCAACAGCCAATGATCAAAACAACACTTCAGACAGCGATGACCCTGGCGGGAATACAGCGACCATAGATCTTACAGCGATAGAAAATGACATCAGTGCCGGAACAGGTACAGTTAGCTGGTTTGAAGATGCGGGACTCAACAATGCGATTAGTGATCCTACTGCATATGAGATTACTGATGGCAACCCTGTTTATGCGCTTGTCGACAATGGCAATTGTACCAATGTTGCCCAGGTGGTTTACGATATCAATTCGAGGCCAAATACCGCCGGCCTGCCGGCTCCCAATTACGATGAAGACCAAAGCGTTACAGATTTTAATTTGAGCACCGTATTTTCCGATCCCGAAGATGGGTTGAGCTTAATTTATACCATAGAAAATATAACTGTTGCCGGCATCCTCAATGCGAGTATTTCGGGCAACCTGCTTTCCATCTCCCTGATTGCAAATCAATTTGGGGCAACAACGATTACTATTCGCGCTACCGATACCGATGGTGCTTTTGTAGAAGATGACATGGTCATCACCGTTGACCCTGTCAATGACCTCCCCACTTCTGCCGACAATACGGTGACTACCGATGAAGATATTGACTATACTTTCAGCAGTGCTGACTTTGCTTTTACGGATGTAGAAACGCCAAGCCTGGTGAGCATTACCTTGGTGTCATTACCCGCAAATGGCCAGTTGCTTTTCAATGGCAACCCCGTATCTGTAAATGATGGTATTCTTGTAAGTGAAATTGCTAATCTGACATTCTCCCCCGATGCCGATGAGTCTGGAAATCCCTATACAACCTTCTTGTTTACAGTCAGCGATGGCACGGACGACAGCTCACCGGCAAACACCTTGTCCATTGAGGTGATTCCTGTAAATGACGCCCCCACTTCTGCCGACAATACCGTCACTACTGATGAGGACACGGACTACACATTCAGCGATGCAGATTTTGCTTTCACTGATATTGAATCACCCGGCCTGACAAGCATTACCATAGCCACATTGCCACTAACCGGAGTGTTGCAACTAAACGGCAGCAACATATCTGCCGGAGAAATAATCCCGACAGGAGACATTGACCAATTGGTCTTTTCTCCCGGTCTTAACGATATCAACAGTACTTCTTTCTTATTTACGGTCAGTGACGGCACGGACGACAGCGCACCACCCAATACATTAAATATTGATATAAACCCAATAAACGACAGCCCAAGCTTCGACTTACAAGTTGCTCACACATCCGATGAAAATGATGGCCTGCAAACAGTGACTGGATTTGCCAGCAATATTGATGATGGTGACCCTGAAGAAAATCAATCCATCACTTTTACACTATCTCCAACCGGCACTACAGGCATCATTGAGTTTGATCAAGTCCCGGCCATCAGCCCGATCGGTGTTCTGACTTATCTGGTAAAACCAAACACCAACGGATCGGCTACCTTTGATGTTTTTTGTGTTGATGACGGAACCCCGGCAGCATCGAGCATAGTCAAGAGCTTCACCATTGATATCAACCCGATAAATGGTTCGCCTTCCTTTACGCTAAATGGCGACCCTCCATCGGTCAATGAAGACCCGGGAGCAGTAAGTGTGCCCGCTTTTGCGCAGAACATCGATGATGGTGATCAGGAGCTTAGTCAAAATCTAACTTTCAACCTGACAAAAACAGGTGGCATTTTGCTCTTTGCCATCGATCCGGCTATTGATGCTGTCAGCGGAGATCTTTCCTATACCCCGGCAACCAACAGCAATGGATCGGCTACTTATTCGGTAACGCTGTCTGACGATGGCACTCCTATAGAAACCAGCACAGCAGCATTTTTTACCATTACAGTCAACCCGCTTAATGATGCGCCAATCGGAAGTGACGAAACAAAATCAATTAATGAAGATGCTAATTATACCTTCCAGGTGAGTGATTTTACCTTTAGCGATATTGATTTGCATGCCTTTAGCGGCATCCAGATTATTGCCGAAGAAACCGATGGCGAGCTCAAATATAATGGAGCGGATGTATCAATAAATCAAGTTATCACAAACGTGACACAACTAACTTATGCCCCCACGCCCAATGAAAGCAATGATGAGCAAGCTCCTTATGCTACTTTCCAATTTAAGGTGAGGGATTCCAGCGGTGATGTCAGTGACCTGGATTATACCTATACCATCAATGTAAATCCAATCAATGACACGCCGACAAGTACCGACGCCAATGTCTCGACCGATGAAGGAGACGCCTATACTTTTAGTGCCACAGACTTCCCATTTTCCGATGTGGATGTCGGACAAACTTTTGACGGCATCAGAATCAGGAGCCTGGTAAACAAAGGGACTTTGAAATACAACAACATTGATGTGATCATAAATTTGGTCATTGATGATGTCACCAATCTTATTTATACGCCGGTGGATAATGAAAATGGCTCCCCTTATACAGATTTTGATTTTCAGGTAAGAGACAACCAGAGCACTTTCTCTTTGTCGAGCTACAAAATGGAAATCAGTGTTGGCGCTGTAAACGACAGGCCAACCGGAGCAGACGAAGAAATTACCATAGTCGAAGATATAAACTATACCTTCTCGGCAGGAGATTTTACTTTTGATGATGTCGATAACGATACCTTTTTGGGTATTCAAATTATCTCCGAAGAAACCGAAGGCGATCTGGAGTATAATGGCAA
>CAZDRA010000002.1:0-10189 GCA_964507705.1 uncultured Roseivirgaceae bacterium
CAGAATAATACGGTTTTTGGTGTGGGACCATATGAACGTACACAAAACATACTAAATGTGCAGCCCGTAATTCCTATTCCCTTAGGCAGTAAAATCAATATGATTAATCGCATTGTAATGCCTATAATAACTCAGCCTTCTTTTACAGAAGATATTAGCACTACTGGAATAGGTGATTTTGTTTATACAGCATGGTTGTCCCCTTCAAAAGACAGTAAAATTATTTGGGGTTTGGGCCCGGTTTTCCAATTACCTACCGCCTCAAGTCCTGAGTTTGGCAGTGGCGAATTCGGCGTTGGCCCATCACTTGTAATTCTTACTATGCCTGGCGATTTCGTTGTTGGAGCAGTGGTTAATAACATTAGAACATTTGGAGACAAAGAGGAAAACAAATTTTTCTTAAACTATTTTGTCAACTACAATTTTCCTAAATGGTACTTAGTATCTGCACCTATAATAACGGCTAACTGGAAAGGTGTTGAAGGGCAAAAATGGGTAGTTCCTTTTGGTGCTGGAGCTGGTAAAATAGTTAAGTTAGGTGGCAAATTGCCAGTTAATTTAACTGCACATGCGTTTTATAATGCCGTGAAACCTGACGGTATTGGCGATTGGCAAACAAGATTTCAAATCGTTTTTATGTTTCCGACAAAGGCCATGAAAGAAAAAATGAAAGCGGCTAATTAAAACGATAAAATATTGAAAAGTTGCTTTGCTTCAATTACCTTCTTGCTATTAATTTCATCTGTTAGTTCATTTGAACAATCTTATGATGTTTCGCAAGATGCTGACCATGAATTTAAAAAATTCAGGATAGCTGTAAACCTGGGGCATGTATATATCCCTGCAGCATCATTTGGAATTGAAGGTGATTTTGTGGCAATACCAGTTTGGGGTCTTGACTTTCAGTATTGGTTTAATCCAAAATGGGGATTAGCTCTTAAAAATAATATAGATATTACTAAATACACGATTAACAATAGTGATGATCATTCTGATGGTATCGAAAGGATTAATCCGGTTATCATTTCAGTACCGATATTGTTCAGTCCCTGGGATAATGGTCTAATGTTTTTGTTAGGTCCGGGTATTGAGTTGGAGGGGCATTAGAATTTTTCAATTTTCCGATTAGGTGTAGGATATGAATTTGAATTTGGAAAACATTGGGACTTTGCCCCGGAGTTTGTCTATGATCTTAAAGGCGGGCATATCAATTCTTTAACTATAGCCATTGGGGTAGGGAAAAGATTTTAAAATTTTGGATTATTAAAATGGAGTTAAAAAATAGCAGTTTATAAGCCAGGAGTTAAAATTCATTTCAGGCTTCCTTGCTTGAATCTGTTAATAAAAGCATCAAAAATCCATGAACTTAGGCACATCAATAATCAAGGATTTCAAATTCTGTGAATAATACTAAAGTAATTCCTTGCAAATTGGGAATTGTATTCCCAATTTGCAAGGAATTACTGGCGTTATGCTTATGTTAAAACGAAATATAGAATCGAAGTTAAAAGAAATGGCTACAAAATATCCAGTAATTGCTATAACAGGACCACGGCAATCTGGTAAGACAACACTATGCAAAGAGCTATTTAAAAATTATAGATATGTTACTTTAGAAAATCCTGAAAACAAGATTTTTGCTCAGGAAGACCCAAACGGATTTTTAGAAGAATACAACGATAAAGTAATCATTGATGAAGCTCAAAATGTACCCGAGCTTTTTTCATACATACAAGAGATTGTTGATAATAGTGGTAAAACGGGACAGTTTATTCTAACGGGATCACAAAACTTTTTACTGCTTGAAAAGATTAGTCAGACCTTAGCGGGAAGGATTTACATATACCATTTAATGCCATTCAGCTACAATGAATTAAAAGATATTTACCCATTAGACTTATCATCACAAATTTTTAAGGGAGGCTACCCGCGTATTTATGATAAAAATATTGAGCCGGAAGATTTCTTTCCTTCTTATGTCCAAACCTATGTGGAACGCGATGTGCGAAACATTCTCAATATAAAAAACCTGAGTTTATTCTCCTCATTTTTAAAATTGTGCGCAGGCAGAATAGCTCAATTGTTTAACTCATCGGGTATTGCCAATGAATTGGGTGTTGATCATAAAACCATAAGAAGTTGGTTGGCATTATTGGAGGCAAGTTTTGTGATTTATAGGTTGCAACCCTGGCATATAAACTTCAATAAAAGAATAGTAAAGTCTCCTAAAATATATTTTTATGATACGGGTTTAGCTTGTTTTTTATTGGGGCTGAGAAAAAAAGAAGAAGTTAACATACACTTTGCTAAAGGATCTTTGGTAGAAAACTATATTATTACAGAGCATATAAAAAATACATGGAACAAGGGTGAGTCTTTGAACTCATATTTTTGGAGAGATAGTGCCGGTCACGAAATAGATTTATTAGTAGAATGCGGAAATAAACTAAAAATTGTTGAAATCAAATCTTCTAAAACAATTAAACAGAATTTTTTCAGGGAGTTGAGCTATTTTGAAAAGCTGGCTTCAAATTATAAAATAGAAAAACATATCATTTATGGTGGCAATGAATCTCGCAAACAATTTAACACTCAAATTTCACCTTGGAATGAAACGAATTTTTAGTGTTGGCCCATTTGGTGGAGGAGCAGAGAAGGTTTTCAAAATTGCCAAATTACCCGTAAGCATGAATGTTTATTTCTAATATAGTGACGAAAAGCAAGATGGAGTAGGCGATTGGGGATCGAGATTTCAATTGCAGTTTCTATTTCCAAAAAAAGCTTCATAGTTTCAATTTTTCCCAAGATTAATTAAATCATTACTGAAAAGTCATACCGGATATATTTACATTTGATATCTATTAAAGTGTTGATATTTAAAACTAATCAATCAGATCATGAAGAATATTCGATCAATCATCATTTTGGCATTGGCAATGCCATTGCAATCTTATAGCCAGGATTCACTTAAGGTAAATAATTTTATATCGAAAAAAAATGTGATCAGGTACAACCTCACTCCAAATTTATTGGGGTTTTCGAGTGTAATTTTTGGGTATGAAAGAGTTGTGAAACCAAATCAATCATTCTCAATCAATGCCGGTTATCTGAGTATAGGAAGGTCCAGCAAAAAGGAGAATGAAGATTATAGATTGACTTCCACCATATCAAGCAGTGGATTTAGTATAGCAGCTGACTACAGGTTTTATTTAAAAAAAGAAAATAAAAACCCTGCGCCAAGTGGGGTTTATTTAGCGCCATACATATTACACTACACATTGAATAATTCAATAGGGATAAAAAGCTTAGATGAAAATTCAACAAACCCTGAGACCATAGTGAACTCAAAAATTAATATCAACAGCCTTGGGTTGGAGCTTGGATATCAATTCATTATTAAAGATCGGTTTACTATTGATATGATTTTGGTAGGTCCTTCATTTGGAGGGTATAAGATTAAAATGGAAGCCGAAGGAGGTTTTATACCTCCTGACGGTGAACTTGATGAAACTCTGGAAGCTTTGAGGGATATATTATTTGCAAAATATCCATGGATGGAGACCCTGATCGATGAGGGAAAAGTCGATATCAAAGGTAAAAAAACCCATTGGGGAATGGGCTTTAGATATGTGATGCAAATCGGGTATAGGTTTTAGTTATTCATTGAAAATTCTACAATGAATTATTAATATGTTGACTTTCGATTGAGTCCAAATATTCAATATCTAAGTTGAATGAGCAATCAATTGTCAATCCCCTATCTAAGACATAGAAATGAAAATGGTTCGTGAGGACACGAACCAACGGGTAGAATTAAGGTTTATTGCGCCCGAGCGAAATTGCTGTCAAAACTGTTATCCGATTCGAGCAATAGACTGCTTGAGACAATGATTTATACCTTTACCAAATCAGACACCTGAGTAAGCTCTTCTTTTAAAAAACCTTTAAGGCTAAGGTCTTCATCTAAATCTGGCCAATAAATACCTGTCCCATTTGCAACAAGTCGATAATTATTTAATTGATTTGACATAGCTTTCTGCAAACGAATGAAACTTGACAGTGGCCGGCGCATTACGCGCTTATTATTTAACACAATCAACATTAAATCCATATCGGCATGAAAATGAACTGCCTTGATCCGCAAACCTCCTTCAAAGATTACGCTCTCTAAGGCATCATAATTATTTTTGAAAGTACTCTATCATTTCGATTTTAAGAAGTCATAATTACTGTTTGTCAATTCCATAATCTCCTTTCTCTCCTGAGACTTAAAACCATAAAAATATTTAGCTGTCAATTTAGGTTCTAACCATACTTTTGCTGCCCCATCTCCTTTTTCAACATGAATATGTGCCGGCTCATTCCCATCTCCGGCATAAAAGTAAAATCTGTATCCATTAATATGCAAAACTGTTGGCATCTTCGTAAAGATATATCATTTTAGAATACGGATGATGAAAATTCAAAGCTTCTTCTTTGACCTCCGAAATTCATATATCGTCTTTCATGGCTATCGATCAATAACTCAAGTTTCCCTCTCTTGGTTCGTGTCTCCACGAAATATTTTTATTTTCAGGTTTTAGTTAAGGTTCGTGAGGACACGAACCAAGGGCTTGGGAATTCAGAGCAATAACCAATGTTTCTATTCTACTTACCAAATACCATATCTTTCATCCAGGCCTCGCAGTTTTCTTTCCACATATTATGTGAAGATCCATCATTTCTTCCCAAGCCAAATCCATGACGGCCACTATTGAAAATATGAAGCTCTGCGGAAACTCCATTTTGAAAAAGTGCTTCATAAAATTTTATACTATTCGCAACCAGAACACCTTTATCATCTGAAGAATGAATTAATATTGTTGGAGGAGTGTCAGCAGTTACCTGTTTTTCATTGGAGAATCTCAACATTTGTTCTTCCGTTGGGTTTTCTCCCAAAAGATTTTTCATTGAGCCCTTATGCATAAAATCTTCTGACATGCTGATAACCGGATACATCAAAATCATAAAATCTGGCCTACTAGATAATTTTTGAATTGGATCTTTGGAATTTGAAATACCCTTGTCAAATTGTGTGCCTACGGTCGACGCAAGGTGTCCACCCGCAGAGAATCCCATAATCCCGATTTTGTCTGTCTGGATCCCCCAATCAGAAGCATAATATCTGGTCATTCTAACTGCTCTTTGCGCATCGATGAGTGCTACTTCACTTTTATTCGTGATATTGTCTGATGTCGGCAATCGGTTTTTAACTACAATCCCAATCACTCCAAACTCATTAAACCACTTGGCGACATCATGCCCTTCATGGTTTATGGCCAAAAGCCTATATCCTCCTCCGGGGCAAATAACAACCGCTGCGCCGGTAGCATTTTCTTTTTCCGGAAGATACACCGTAATGGTCGGATCCTGGATATTTTGCACATGTCCCCTATCCGTAATTTCTTCCGCACCAATTACCCCGCTTGAAAATGGAATTTCCTCTGGCCACAGTTTGATTATTTTTTGACTATATGCTGCATTCAATAAAACGAAAAACAGGAATACAGAAATAAGTTGCTTTTTCATGAGATCGGTATTTATTTTTAAATTTTAATGTATTTACTTTCGGAAGAAAAATAAGGCTCATCTCTCATTAATAACAGTCTTATCAATTTTTATTTGAAATTCTATACAAACACCTTGTCGGAAAATGATCAGAAATTTTCATTGTTCGATCTATTCGGAAATCAATTGCTTCGATGTCATTTTTATAAAAGTGATGATCGATGCGAAGGAAAAATAGAAAACTATTCAACGAAAAACCAAAGCCATTTCCTGCTTTTTCAAAACTATTATCGAAATAACTCTTTAATTTAAAATAGTTATAACTATAAGGGATTTCATTCAAATCTCCACAGATCAAGAATGGGTATGGGCAATTGTTGGTATGTGCGATAAGCATATCTATTTGGGAAGATCTTATTTTTGCGCCATGATTTAGCTTTATAATTTCGTTTTTAAATTTTGATTGAAAATTTTTGAGGTTTCTAAATTGTTTAAAGTTTAGCGCCATTGACGCAAGATGAATATTATAAATCCTGATTGTATCATTATTGATTTTGATATCAATAAATAATGCCATATTTACACTGTTTTCATCTTCCCAAATTAAGCCTGAATTAATAATTTCATATTTAGTGAATATAGCCATACCCTGATATCGATACAATCCTTCTGTCTTTATATCGTAAATAAACGAGTTGTAGTTATCTGCTTTTAATTTTTTTGTTAGATGATAAACGGGACTTTTACTATAAGAAATATATTCCTGAATACATTTTATATCTGATGTGTCCTCAGCCACCCAGTTAATCATTTCTGAAGAAAGCTTACTATAGGTATTGAACTTTTGAAAATATTTAACATTGAAACTCAATACGGAAAAATCGTACTCAGCATTTGAGGACTCTCCTTTAAAACTATAAGTAACAAGAAAAAAAGGCAATCCTAATATTAAAGTTGCTAATGGAAAAACCACCAATTTTCTCTTGAATAGAAGTACTATAAATAAATAAACCAGATTTATGATTAAAACTATGGGGATAGAAAAACTAATAATGGCAGCAGGCCAAAAAAAATTGGGAGGCACAAGCACACTACAAAAGCAAATGATACTCAACACAACAAATAGCGTCAAATACCAATGTTTAATAAAATTATTTAATAGTGCTTTAAGCAATTGATTGTGTAAAAAAAGATAAATGTTTTTAATTGAAATGTAATAAGAAAATATATTTAATTAATTCCAATTACTTCAGTTGAATTTCGAACTAATGCCGTTATTTTTAACTTACTAAAATAATCTGCTGATATTGTCCATTTAATTCAGGATTCAAATAGTAATAAAACTTAAATTTTCCTTATTACCAAATATTCAATATGCCTGATCCTCCATCCAAAAATGTGAATTTTAGTTCGTTAAAAGTCCGTTGGTTAAACGCCGTTCTATTATTCTTTCTTATTTATGCAACGCTCAGATACAATGTTTTTAAAGGCGTAGACCCTGGGCATTTCCCATTATATATTATTAATAAAATAGTCAGTGTATCCGGAATTTTATTTCTGGCATTAAGCTATGCTTTTGGGAAAATCAGTTGGTTAAACATTAATGACAAACAACAGAAAGTTCAATTTATAAAATTTACCGGCCTTGTAGGATTTTCGCTCATCGCCATGCACGTATTCATGTCATTGTCCATCTTGTCTCCGGCATATTACTCAAAATTATATGAACATGGGATGTTGAGCTTTACTGGAGAAATGAGCATGGTTATGGGCGTGTTTAGTTTATATTGTTTTTCTATACCTGCCATCACTACTATACCATTTATGCAAGAGGCGGTGGGAATAAAAAAATGGCAAAAAAGTCAAAAGATGGGTTATCTTGGGCTTTTAACATCTTTATTGCATTCGGGTTTCCTTGGGTTTTCAGGATGGTTTGATATTGAAAAATGGCCCGGATACATGCCTCCACTAAGTCTGATTGCCACATTAATTGCAGTAGTTCCTTTGTATTTAAAATACATTAAAAAGAAAAGCGAATAATTTTATCTATCCATGAGCCAACTTCATAACGTACACTTCATTTACAAGTTTAAAGATTTACTCTTCATTGCTATATGTATTGCCGCTGGATTTGCCTGCGAAAATAAAAAAACAAACATTGACACTTCGGGAAACCTCACTCCTGTTGTAGAAAAGATAATTACGGTTTACGGTAGCAAGAATTGTGATCATTGTAATGATTTCAGAAATAAACTTGATTCCGCAAACCTTAAGTACGAATTTAAGGATGCGGAAGCAAATGAGCAGTATTACAAGGAATTGCTTTTAAAAATCCAACAGGCAAATTTTAAAGGCTATGTATCTTTTCCTGTTTTGGAAATTGATAATAAAATTTATGTTAAACCTTCATTTGAAGAATTTATGAGCATTATTTCCGAATGATTGTAAAAGAATATTTTGAAATTAAATATGGAATATGATCATTGATTCCTAACAAGTTGAAATTTGAATGGTTCTATATGGATTATATTTCAGGCAATACGATTCGATTATTTTTATATTAGGGGTTTGATATTTACATCGTAAAATTAAAATCAATTTAGCCATGAGCATAAAAGAAACAGGTCACCATTTCATTGCAATCTTTGGCGGAGCTGTCGCCGGAGCTGAAGCTGCCTTTCAACTTGCCAGCCGAGGATTTAGGGTCGTTGTATTTGATCAATCTCTGTTGCCTTATGGGAAAATTGAAGATGGCTTACCAAAATGGCATTATAAACTCAGAAATAAAGAAGAAAATAATATTAGTGAAAAGATCGATAATCCTAATATCAGGTTTGTCCCTGGAGTTAAGTTAGGCAGAGATGTCGATTTCAAGGACTTGCAAAGCTGGGGGTTCACAACAATTATTCTGGCAACCGGTGCCTGGAAAGATCGGCCACTTTCTATAGATGGAATTAATGATTTTGTCGGCAATGGTCTATACTATCAAAATCAATTTGTTTATTGGTTCAATCACAAACATGAACCCAACTATAATGGGCCTCATATGGAGATTAAAGATAATGCTACAATAGTTGGTGGAGGTCTTGCCTCTTTTGATGTTGCCAAAATATTCATGTTTGAAACTGTTGAGAAAGCACTTAGTAATAAAGGCATTGATGTCAATTTATTTAATCTTGACCACGGAATTGACAAGGTTTTAAAGAAGCATAAATTGACACTGGAAGACCTTGGGTTGAAAGGTTGTACGCTTTACTATCGCAGAAGGGCTATGGACATGCCGCTTTCTCCAATGCCTTCAGATACCCCAGAAAAACTGGAAAAAGCTCAAATGGTCCGCCAAAAAATTCTTTCCAATTATCAAAAGAAATATCTTTTCAAATTTCAGCCATGTTGCATTCCATCTGATAAAATTGTCAATGATAATGCACTCACTGGCCTTCGTTTCCAAAGAACCAAAATTGAAAATAACAAGGTAATTCCTATTGAAAATGATTTTTTTGAAGTTGAGACTCCAGTTGTTGTTTCATCCATTGGGAGTATTCCCGAAATGATTGAGGGCATTCCTTCTGATGGCAGTATTTTTAAGATTACCAATCCTCACAATTGCCTTATCGATGGATTTGATAATGTATTTGCCGTTGGCAATGCCGTTACAGGTAAGGGTAATATCAATGAATCCCTAAAGCACGGCAGGGAAATATCTTCTGAAATAATGGACCAACACCTGGACTGGCATCTGGAAGATTACGAAAACTGGAACCGTCAGACTGTAGTAAAGGTTTATAAAGATATCTCAAAAATTATTGAAGTGATCGAAAAAAAGAAATTCATGCCTGATGAGGTCATCCAAAATATTCTTGATAAAACAAAAGCATTGCAGGACAAGGTTGGGTATGATGGCGACTACTTAAGTTGGGTGAAAAAAAATACCCCTCCCCGACTTGAAGATATGATTTAGGTAAAGTATCCTGTTTTTATGATGAATGCTTTTACAAGTCTAGGCTCAGACTTTGACTAATTCTTTTAATTCGATCTGGCATAAGTCCATAATCGGAAGCTAATTCAGGCCATTTTGCAACTGAATCTTTCACCTTTTCTATGATCTCTAAAGGCTTTTTTATGTTTATTTCATGAGCTATTTTTAGCATGTCTTTTCTTTCTATACTATCTCTTTTCCCGTTTACTGACATTTGATGTTTATTGGTATTTCTTCCGACAATTGGGCTAAAGCTATATGTGATATCGTATGCGGGTGATAATTTCCAGGATTCATTTTCGGCTAAAATGAATGATGTATTTTTTGTGTGATCGTCCTGGTTCCTTCCTATTATGTTGAACACAAGTCTTCTATACATTTGTTCCATTTCATCTTTTCCTAACTTTAATTTTCTCATTACTTGAAATAATTGTTCATATGAGGTCGAACCTATATCATTAAAGTCGTAGTGCGCAATTCCTGTTAAGGTTTGCATATGAATTTTTTTGCCGTTTTCTCTATCAAATCTTTTTGTCATAAAATGTGATCTGGACCCTTCTTCCAATAACTTGCATTGAGCCATGTCAATACCGGCATCCGTTGCCATTAAGTAATAGATATATTCAATTATTCCATACCCTTTTGGTTCTCCAAAGGCCTCAT
>CAZDRA010000002.1:10289-115632 GCA_964507705.1 uncultured Roseivirgaceae bacterium
AAGTAATAGATATATTCAATTATTCCATACCCTTTTGGTTCTCCAAAGGCCTCATCTTGAATGCCGTCAAATTTCAAAATCCAGTGTTTATAATCTTTATCTGACGCTATGTGCCCTGATATTATTGTATTATCAGTTTTACGAATTGCAATTACTGCCTTTGGCCTCATGCCTCCTGCTGAGGTCCCTATTTTTATTATCTGCTCTAAAGCCTTTTTTTTGTTTGTTTTAAATGAAGTATCCAGGGCTTCTTTCTCAGCAAGGACTTCTTTAGCAATTTCTACCAATTCATTTAATTGTATCTCTTCTTGGTTTACTTCATCTTTTAAGCTCTCCGGTTTGAATTCTAATGCTCCCATTGCCCTTTTTCCGACATAACATAATCTTTCGACAGGCGTAAAATCATTTATTGATTTTCCGTTTTGCGCCAACCAAATATCTATCAATTTATTCCCGAACTTGTCAGGTAATGAATCTGCTAATAATCCAGGTAGTTTTTTGAATGTTATTTCATTCAAGTGTGGGAATGAATATATTCGATTTCCATTTTTTAACTTTTCGAGAGGCATGGTTATTGGTGCTAAATCAATCTCCATATCGATGAATTTCTTTTCAAACTCGAAGATTGCTAAATCTCGTTTGGCATCCCATATTACTACGCCAACGTTGTGACCCCAAATCCTAATTTCCGCAGATACCATTTACTTACTTTTTTTTGACGATACTCTTTTTCGCATCTTGCCTTTTAATTTAACTAATTCAATTGGGCTTATTTCCTCTTCAGGAAATACATATGCTATGTTTTGAAGTAAATCTAAATTTCTTAGTATTTCTATTAGTGATGATAGGTTTACTCCATTTCCTCTTTCAATTTTACTAATTGCAACTCTACTCAATCCGGCTTTAGTAGCTAATTCCAATTGCGTTAGATTTTTCTTTATCCTGTGCTGCTTTATCCTTAATCCTACCTCAATCTCTATTCTTTTGTTTGTTAATTCATACCAATCCATAATGTATACATTTAATTACATTAAACTCCATATACTTCTTTTATGTATATATTTATTTACTTAGCGCAAATTTATGAATAACATAGCACAACGACAACTAATATTTACATATGAATGAAATATGTGTTATAACGAATATAATAATATACATTATAAAAAAGACCTGTTTTAAAGGAATGGATATAATGCAGAAGATTAACCCAAATAAATCAGGAGATAATAATTAAAAGGCTAATAATACGGATAGATAAGACTGCCTACCCTGCTTTTCCAACTGGCGGTCGAGGAAGGGAATAGATTAATTAAACACCAAGGATAATTTTTTATTCTTTATTTTTGAGCTTTTCATTGTTGAATCCACTCCGAAAACACGCAAAATCAAAAAAGTCAATATTCGGAGTGGATCCATTATTAAATGTCTTAATCCTAAATTTCAGGCGATCAATTCATTGCATGAATTTTGAATTCAGATATTATCTCCTCATAAAATTATCTATTTCTAATATTGACTCTTTTGTTTTTTCTTCTTGCACAAAATGTCCACAGTCAAATTCCTTGATTTCAGCATCTTGCAATCGATCTTTCCATTTATCAAGATATTTTGTGGTGATAAATTCATCCTTCATTCCCCATAAGATTAACCATTTTCTATCTGCCAATTTGTTTAACTGTTGCCATTGACTTTGATACCAGTCAGAGGAACCAACCAATGCTTTGGCAATGTTTAATAATGGTATTCTTGATTGCCTATTGGGAAAAGGTTTTATATAGTGATTATGTGCCTTTTTGGATAAATTCTTTTTATCTGCGAAAACTTTTTTGAGTAAAACTTTTGGTGAAAAATTCATATTGAGATAAAGAAATTTGCCTAACCAATTATTAACAATTTTGTCAATTTTTTTAGCACTTTCATCATTTTTAGTAGCCCAAAGAAAACTGTTCATTAAAACTATTTTTTTAATTCTGTCTTGATTCTCGATTCCGGCTGCCAGACCAATTGGGCCACCAAAGTCGTGAACAACAAGGGTGATATCTTTCAGGTTCAGTTTCTTGAAGAATTCACCTAAGTTTTTTGCATGGTCTTGCGGTGCTCCGGAAAACATTTTCGGCTTATCTGACAGACCAAAACCTAAATGATCCATGGCAATACATCGATAATCAGAAGACAATCCTTTGATAATATTCCGATATAAAAATGACCATGTAGGCGTTCCATGAACAAATACTATGATATCCCCACTACCTTCATCTACATAATGCATATTACCTTCCTCGAGACGAACGTATTTGCTTTCAAAAGGATAAAGTGAATCATCGAGCCAGTTTTTTGCATTCAATCTTGAATTCATAATAATTAGGATTTAAAGTGATAACTAACTGTTTCAAATTTTAATTGTGAAACAAAGTTCATTCTTTCAATCCTTTTGATTCTTGGTATAAACCAAAATTTCATGGAAATTTTAAATATGCACGCTATTCATAAGTTTGCTAAAGTTGGTGGAATCAATCCGAAGATAAGAGGCAATGTCTTTTTGCGAGACCATATTAAGTAAATGAGGGCTTCTGCTGACGAAGGCCTTGAAACGTGTTTCTATATCGAAAGCCATTAACTCATGATGCCGATGCAACACGCCCATTAAAAAGAACTCGGTGGCCTTACGAAATAGCGTTTCAATTTCCCTGTATTCCTTCATTAATAGCTGATGCTTCTCAAATGAAAGTCTTAAGAATTTACAATCAGTAATTGTCTCCAAAAAGTATTTTGATGGAGTTTGGGTAAAAAAAGATTCAGGAATCCCACTGAAAGAAGGGGCATATACAAAAGCAATTACATGTTGCTTATCTTCATGGAGATAATATGACTTCTGAATTCCATCAACCACATAATAAATAAACCGTTCTGTTTGCTCAGGGGTAGTCATGATGGTTTTTTTTGGTAAAGTATATTCCTTCCAATGAGAAATGTACTCATCCAAAATATCACCATCAACCTTATGAAATTCAGACAAAAATGTTCTCATTAAAAAAAATATTATTGATAGTTAAGGCACAACTTTCCCGAGATATACATTTTTATCAAATCTGCTCTGCGAATTTTTGCATTGAGGAGAATAAAAGAATTATTCCCTTGTGGGAATCTCCAACAATTCGTTTCTTTTTCCTATCCCGATTGAAAACAATTAGACACTGTTTTACTCAACTGGGATTTTGACTTTTACATCTGACCATTCGCAAACAACCAATACCCTTGGGCCGACTTCTTCAAACCTTATGGTAAATTGCTCAACGGATTCATTGCTTTTTTCTACCTGAACCATGGTTTTTAAGACGTCAAGACTATAATCAGGATCAGAATAACCCCACTTGCCTACTTCAGAATTTAATGATATTTCGAATTCATGTTCACCTGACACGGCATACATGCGATAATTTCCAGCTGGTATTTCTTCACCATTGAATAATACGTCTCGATCAAATGAAATTTCTGTAACCTCATTGGCACCAAGCCGCCAATATTCTCCATAAGGCAACAACGCACCGTCTTCTTTAGTACCAAAAATTAATCTTTCTTTTTTCGAAGGTCTGCTATATGAGATTTCTATAGAGATATTATTTTTCGCATACTTTACATGTCCGGCAGGACTCAGGGTTCTATTTCTGTGATTTAAATAAATAAATCCTATAACTATTATTAGCACAAAAACCCCTATCCCTATAAATATTTTCTTTTTCATAATATTAAATTTTAGTTCTTAGCTATCAATATGCCAACTTAAAGAACAATAATCAGACTACTTGAAAATTAAATTTATTAAAAAGTAATTAATTACCAATAAATATCGAATCTAAAACAATGCGCTTACCTGCATTCTTCCAATGTGGATAGTTTCGTTCTCTTCCGATTTTCTACCTTCGTAGCTAATTGAAAGCTGCAATCCCAGCAGAATTTTTTTCTGCAACCTCATGTTCCACGAATAATTTTTTCCTGGCTGTAGCGCTTCCAACATCTCATAAGCCGCTGGGGTATTGACATCCCCAGAATATTGGATATCGCTAAATTTAAACAATGCATCCAACGACATTTTTGAAGCCTTACTAATCCTCAAGTTTCCAGCTAATTCCTGAATATTGGCTCTTTCTCCAGGCTCTTTATCGATGTTGACTTTGTTGGAATAACCATATAAAATGGACAACCTGAAGGTCTTGTTGGGCTGCCATGATATTTCGGGGAGAATTTTGCTTCTCTCAATGGTATATTTTCTGCCCTGCAAAAAATCTGAGTTACTGTTGGAGCTACCCCAAAGATATAATAGCCTGATGTTGTAATTTTTATTCAGGTTATATCTCGCATTGGCAGAGTAATCTTCTCTCCTACCACTTTCAAATCCCTGCGACATGAGTTGCTTTCGTGATGCCCTGAAATACCCAAAGTCTAACCCCAGCCCAGGGCTTGATCTGTTATAAAAAATTCGACTGCGTATTGTTTCTTTAAGGGAAAGTATATCCTGCTCGGGAATATCATTGTAAAACGGCAGTATTCTTGCGGTCAAATCGTCGTTGGTAATTCGTTTTACAATATTCCATGATGAGGTACTCGAAATTTTTGATAGCATTTTTTTTATCCCCCTCTCCTTCTTCCATGTTCTTGGCAATTCAATATTTAAACGATAATTAAAATTATTCTCGTAAGCAAATACAAACTCACTCGTTGGAATAAATATTTTTATATAATTCTTTTCATCAGGATTGATGGCGATATAAAACTCACTCAAGTCCTGAATCCCATCATTATTGTCATCTCTCCATGTATGGGTACCCTCACCGGTTGGCACCTGTACATAAATAAACTCGCGCTTCAACACCCTGCCATTCCCAATCGCATAAGTGAGGTCTGATCTGATATGACGTTTGAAAAAACTTGCGTACCAGTCTGTCCTGATAATAAGCGTTTCCTCTTTTTTTGGTGAACCGGAAACCAGATAATTGGTATTATTTCTATAGGTAAACAGGAAGTTCAGCCTTTGATGGGGATTAAAATCAGAGTTGATGAATAATTGAGTTGTACGTGAATCATTACCTTTAATCAACTCTCCAGCACGTGGACTTTTATCTTCTCTAATGCTGTAGGAAAGTCCAAATTTTATCTTTAGCGAGTCATTGCTATTTATAAAAAACATATGTTCTCTATAATTCATTGCTGTGCTGGTAATTGAATCTGAGATGTCCACTTCATTTTCATCAATAGTCAGTTGATAACCAGGCACAAAAATTTTTGTATTATAATATGCTTTTGCATTTATTCTGTTCCAGCTTGAGTTGAATGTTTCGGTAGCATTTCTAAGAAAAAAAGCATCCGATATAATTTGCAAATTTTTAATTGTCTGGGAGTAATCAAGATATTGCTGGGTTCCATCTATATATATGTCTCGTTTCCTTTTTACCATCTTGAATCCAACTCTATTTAAAGCATTTTTTTCTGCCCCCACATCGATTGTCATTATGTGATCTGCAGATTGGTCTTTACTCTCGATTGGCTTATAACTCCAATCCCTGTCAAATTCGATATACCTGAAACGATCAATAGCGTTGAAGTATTTATTGTCAAACTCATAATCAATCTTAGAGGAGAAAAAATAATTTTTCAAAAACCCAATTGGTCTGTTTTTAGATTCAAAGCCGCTCTTAATTGCAAATCCATCATCGTCATCTTTGTCCAAACCAGAAAATAAATTCAGATCATTTTTTGAAAAGGCCATTTCAGTATAAACACTTTCATACTTGCTGAGATCATAAGCTCCCCCAACCGTAATCATGTCTTTTCGGTTTGGAGCCGTAATATGAATAATAGGGGCGTAACTGCCCTGCGACACATTGCCAATTGGAGATACCCACTCGTAAATCCTGCCATTTGCAGTACTATTAGTGAGAATATAATCGCCATTTCCAATTCCTAATTCTGTATAGGTAACCCGATACAAGGTAGCCTCTGGATTTGTGGAATATCGAAATACCTGAACAGGATTGAAATCAAAATCTATTGTATCGACAAGTTCATACAAAACCTCATCAGGATTGTAGGGAGTCGCCTGCGCACTGACTTTTACTGCTCGATCCAGGTCATCTCCTATGTTACTCATCAATTCTTTGTCGTCATCATCGAGGTTAATGGTTAGCGGTTTATTTGGATTGTCCTTTTCGGAATAGTAGTTAAACGAAAAACTTGCCTTGCCTACTTGTTGATAATGGCTGCCTGTAATTATACTTCTGCTATAATTTTGATCTGAATATTCAACATCTATTCTTACTCTTGAAAACTTGGTGATAAGCACGTTGCTAGTAAACTGTATCTCAGCTTTGTTGTAATCAATTACATAATCATAATTAAAGCCCCTTTGCAGTTGCTTCCCATCAAGATACACCTTTTCGGAATTGGCCATAATGATGATAAAATCATTGGTGTTCGGAATCCGTATTCTGTATGGTCCGGCTACCCCTTCTTCTACTTCCAGCTGAATGGAGGCAAATTTTCCTTTTGCTACACTTATTCCCATTGAAGTCTCGGCCTTTGAGTTTTCACCAATATTATATTTAGTATTAATCATCCCTCCCTGTACATTTTTATAATATCTCAAGAAATTTGATTTGCGATTTCTTAATACGACATCTCCCCCTTTCAAAGAAAAATTGTCATTGTACAATTCCATATAAATATTATCAAAATCCTGGATCTGGGCCGTATTACCTTCTGGCTGAAAGGGTACATTTTGGTCTGTGATGGATGCCCTGATAAATAAATCATCACCCAATTTTCCATCCAGTTGAAGATTTAATGCAGAGTTCACCACTACATTTTGGGAGTTCCCGAAAGAAATACCTCTGCTCAGGCTGCCGCTTTTCTGAATATTTTCTGTTGGAAATAATTCTTCTTTTCTGTCCAGTATTCTTGCTTCACTGCTATTGTTTTCTGAGGAATAGACCAGTTGCTCTTTGTACTCAACCAGATTTTTTCGATGGTATGTCTTATGTAATTGATATGGAATCACCTGAAAGCATATCGTCACAGTATCTCCACTATCCGAATCGAAATATATCATCCCTGTATCCGGATTGTATTGAAAGCCCAGAGAATCAATATTATTAAAATAAATGCTTTCAGGAATTACAGTGAGAGAATCGAGTGATATCTCTGATCGGGTTATAATTATGGTCTTACATTTTTTTTGCTGAGATTGAGCATGACCCAAAAAGGGGATCATAAAAAAAACAAGTAAGCAATACCTTGCCATTAGACAAGCGGTAATTCTATGTAAAATGTTGTTCCATCTCCCACCTCGGAATTAAACCAAATCTTTCCATTGGCATGTTCTATCCCTTTTTTTACAATTGCAAGCCCTAACCCGCTTCCTGTATATTTGGTACTGAAGTTGGGTGTAAAAATTTTATCTTTTATATGATCGGGAATACCTATTCCATGATCTTTGATCTCAATTCTTACGATACCACTACTTAACTCTAGCAAGGAAACTTCAATTTTGGCGGTGGACTGGTTATGCGCAGCCTGGTATCCATTAATTATTAAATTGGAGAGTGCCCTGCCAAGCCATTTTCTATCACCTTCGATTATAAATTTTCCTTCTATAATTTTAGTTTCAATTTGTCCCAATTCTTTTTTGTTGTACAAATCTATGGTCTCTTTGAGTAGTTTGCTGATATCCAATTTTTCCAGCCTTGGGTCAGGCATCTTGGCAAAATCAGAAAAAGAAGTCGCAATATCACTGAGTGTCTCTATTTGATTGAGTAACGTGCCAATTTGCTTTAACTTTTTTTCAGATTTTTCATCATCATTACCATCCACTATTATTCTTTTCATATGCTGTAATGTCAGCTTCATTGGCGTTAGTGGATTTTTAATTTCGTGCGCAACTTGCCTGGCCATTTCTTTCCATGCAGTTTCTTTTTCGCTTTCGGCTAATGCTTTTTTACTTTCTTCCAGATTCAATAGCATCCTGTTATATTCTGCAACCATCAACCCGATTTCATCGTCAGATTTCCAGCTTAGAGGTTCATTATAAGCAGACAAAGAGGTACGCTTTATTTTCTGTGTTATTAAACGTAAAGGAAACGTAAGGCCTCTGGATACAATGAATGATACAAATAGAAATATGATAAATACGAATGTGAAAATATTCAATACATTGGAGAGCACTTCGACAATATTTCTTTCTAAATCTTTATGCGATGTAAAAAATGGCAAACTTAATATGCCTATGATTGAACCTGTATCGTAAGACCTTATGCCGACATATACAGTTTTATACTTCAATAATCCAACTTCTACTTCAAGAACAAAAGCCGATTCTTCTTCTTCAATAATCTTGATGTAGGCGAGAGGATTAATATTGCTGGATAATATTTCATTCTGATATATCTGAAAAAAGCTAGATGCTACCAGCCTTCCATTATTGATAAATACGTTAATATCTAAATCTGCTGTTTCTGCAATTTGAAATATTAAATCTGAAAATTCCTCCCTATCACCTTTGTATTCTTTAAGTGGCCCAGAAATTTCAGCACTGAGATTTTCGGCATATTTAAGGTATTGATTTTCCAGAGAAGATTTAAAGGTTTGAATTATAATACTCATAGTCGTGATGCTAACGACAATGAGTGGAGTGAAAAATGCAAAATTCAAATACAATTGAATTTTTGTTGCATAATTTATTTTAATGTGCTTAATGCTTTGGTAAATTGTTACAACAATTAGAATAATTAATATTGAGAAAACATAAACCAGAAAAAGAAAACTAAAATTGGCAAATCTGGCTTTGAGGGATTCTTTTTTTACAGAAATAATTACAAACTTATCTCCCTCTCCCCTAAATGCGAGATGATTAAATCCACCAATTTTAACACTTTTATCAAATAAAATGTCAGCCTTTTCAATGAATGTGGGTAAGTTCTTTCGGTAGTTAAAATCTCCAAAATTGTATTGCAATTCACCACCATTAAATACGCCATAACTAAACTGGCCTATCTCATCAATCTGCTGAGCATAGAGATTTTCATTTGACAAGAGCGGAAATACAGAGTTTGGTACGAATCTTTTTTGGGTCAAATCCAATAAAACATAACCTATTAATTGCCCGCGATCTTTAAGTTCAACAAAAGTCAGATATCTAATAATTGCCTGACCCCTTGCTTGATTAATAAAATACAAGCCCTCTGTCTCTGTTGCAAATTCACTCAATCTTAACATTAAGTCATTATAATTGTCTTTGATATTAAATTGTTCAAATGGGTCTCCCCTAGAATTGAATGCATAAATTTGAATGTCAAATTTATCAAGATTGTGTAAATACTCTCTCCTAATTTTCTTTTCAATTATTAGTTTTGACGCATAAGGACTTAATATTCTATTTTTAATATATATATCTTCTCTGATTTTTTGTGCCACATCTGACAATTGGAGTTCAGTAAAAAAATTTCTTTCTACCAACAACTGATTTGCCAACCGCGACTTACTATAGTCAGTAGTATTTTTACTAAATTGATAATTAGCATAAATACCTATGATAGCACCAGGTAGACCAAATGAGAAAAAATAAATGAAGGTGAGGTATTGAATTTTACCTATGAATTTTGGCAATTTAAAAAATTTGATGCCAAGAAAAAACAGAGAATTTACCAATATGATTAATGCAAATTCCCACCGCAAAACCAGGGCAAACAAGAGAAATAATATCAAGCCAAGCAATAGAGAAAATACATACCTTCTTCCTCTAAACCTTACCAATTGGAGATAGAGCCTAAAACAAACATGCGAGAAAAGGAAATAGACCACCACACTGATAAAAAATATCAGAAAGCTAATTACCTTGAGATAATCAAATTCGAGATTTTGTGTGATATCCATTGACCATTGCGAGTCAAAGTTTAAAGTTTTTAAAGTTTGATGATGTACGCCAAGCCAAAAGAAACTGAAAAAAGCACAAAGTATCGAGATAATAAATTGAGTACGCTTATCACTTTTTATGATGCTTCTGACTATACCCGATTTAAAAAAATTGTTAAATATGTAATTCCCCAAGATTAGGAGTGAAACCATATTTAATAGCAAATCACCTAGAGACGGATTGACCAGAGAGGATGCATAATGTTTGGGGTCAAAAAGATCAAGGTAAACAATATCAAAAAAGTATCCGCTTAACAGCATCAAACCTCGTAAAATAAGAAGGCAGGAAATTAAAAATAAAAATCCGCGGCTAACATTTCCATCATTGACAAATACATTTAGCCTCTGTTTAATAAAAATGCCAATAAATACAAAAGAGCATATAATTAAGAAAAGGACAATTCTATTTGTTTTTTGTTCAGAGTTAGAATAAGTGACGCCAAATTTTACTGAAAACAAATTTTCTCCATCTATTTCTACGACGAGAAAATCTTCATATAGAGAGGTATCTGCAATTTCAAAATTTGTCGCTGTGAATAAGTTTTTGTTGTAGGTATTTTTTAAATATTCATTGATTACAGCAGGGTGTTCTTTTAAGGGGATTAAATATACGATTTCGAAATTTTTACTTCCATGGAGAAATTGTTCCTTTCTCACCACAAATATTCCATTGGCCGTTTGCACGTAGGAGAGTTTAAAATCTCCAATCACATCTCTGTATTTGGGAGTAAAAAGATTATTTGACCAAAATATTATTCGTTTATTGGAATATATGTAATATGGGTAATTGGCCCTCAGCAATAATGACTTGAACGACAAACTTGGCGAATTGAGGATAGTTTTCTTCAGCTCGGCTATCTGATTGTCGATAGAAGATATTTCTTTTTGCAGCTTTTTTGTTACTACAATTACGTTTTGTTGCGGAGTATTTTTAACATCAATAAAATAATGTTTATATGCTAAGGCAGATATAAAAAATACTATTGAAAACCATAGATAAGTATATATTTTACCCCTCGTTGCGCTCACTTCATCATAACTGTTGATTCCTGATAAAATTATAAAACAAGGAGGAGAGTTGTATAATAAATCAGATAAGAATTAATGAATTGTCTGAGATCAAACTTCCTCAAGTTTACGTTTGTGCTCTTTGCTCTTTTTATACCAAAAGAAGCCAATGATTAAGGCCAATAAATATGGGGTTACAAATAAATACAAAATTCCAAAATTTAGCTTTGAGGCAAATCCAATCCCATCAACATTTACATTAGTCTCCACAGATGCCTTGCACATAGCACATTGAGCCAAGAGGTTAACCGAGCCAATCATCACCAAAATCCATGAAATCACGAGTATCAAAAATGTTTTTATCATGCCATTTGCTGTTTAGTGAATATAGTATGGGCTGATCATGAGATAAATTATAACTCCTGTAATAGACACATACAACCATACCGGAAGCGTAAATTTTACCAATTTTTTATGTAACTCAATTTTTTCGGTGATTGCAAAGTAAATTGCAAACAGTACTAAGGGGACTACAAAAAATGATAACAATATATGTGAAGCCAAAAGGAAGAAATAAATATTTTTTATCATCCCTACGCCACCAAATTTTGTTGATTCTACATTTGAATGGTATATCACATAAAATATTAAAAATAATGACCCTAGTAGAAAGGCGCTAATCATGCACACTTTATGTAGGGATACTTTCCCTGTTTTTATACAATAAAATCCAGAAATCAAGGATACCACAGTTAGCGTGTTGATGATGGCGTTGTAAAAAGGAAGGTCAAATATCCAGGGCTGTATTTCATGGGCATCGGCTTTTGGTAAAATCAAAAATATGCCTACAAGCAATGGAATCAGAACTGAAATGGTGATAAAAATCCACTTGAATACTTTATTGTTCTCAGTCATTTAAATATATTATTGCTGTTGTTTCAATATTTTTAATTCCAAAATCAGCTTGTCAACTTCCTCTGTTTCAGAACTATTGTAAATACTTCGTATTTTTCTCTCAGTATCAACCAAGGCAAAATTTGTAACTGGATCAGTTGTATTTTCTATCAATGCGATTTCGCACTTTAGAAAATCATAAAATATAGTTCCATCAGCATAAAAAATACCAGTAGTACTTTTGTTCAATCCCATACTGCCACAAAGTAATTCTATCTCTTTGGTGTCAGCAATATTTCCTTTTAGCAAAAGTGCAAAATAAGGAGGATCAATTTCATAAAATGCATCTTGAATTCTTACCAGTTGAATGATTATTTTTCTTAATTGCGCATTGTTTTTTACTTCCAATACTCCATAAACCACATACTCACTATTGCGATATGAATTTAATTGTTGGGTTAATGTACCATCAAAATTAATATCTGAAACTATATGAGGGCTATCAGAATTTAAGCATCCGGGGATTCCATTTTCAAATAAGTATGGTACTTCAAATGTGTTTGTGCCAAAAAATTTAAGAAATACAAATACAGAGGCGGGTATGATGAGAGTAAATATTAATAGTATTAGTTTTTTCATTTAGCAAAAGCTTGAGCAATATGAAACTAAAAACGTCAGCGTTCAAACTAAATATGTTCGCTGACATTCCTGTTTTTAATTATTGCTTTTATCTTACTTCAAGAATAGCTCCTCCTTCGTAAATCAATGCAATGCAAAGCCAGACGACAAATATTAAAGGCAATGCGATTGACCAAATCAATACTTTCCTTTCATGCTTCAAGTGCATGAATTCTGAGACTATATAAAATGCTTTGACAAATGTGAGGCCTACGAAAATAGAGATTTTCATTAATTTCCAGTGTTCAGGTAAAGTAAAGGCAAATACGAATTCAATGATTGTTATTACCAATAATAACCCTGCTATTTTCCAAAGTTTACTAATTTCATCCTTATTGGCCGGTGGTACCTTAATCTGTGAAATTTCATCTAATAATGCCATATTATTCTAATTTATATCAAGTAGAAAAATGTAAAAACAAATACCCAAACAAGATCGACAAAGTGCCAATAGAGTCCGATCTTTTCGACCATTTCATAATGACCTCTGCGCTCATATGTACCTACCGCTGCCTGGTAAAAAACCATAATGTTTAGTAATACACCACTAAGTACATGAGTCCCGTGAAAGCCGGTAATGAAGAAAAACAGATCTGCAAATAGCTGCGGCCCATATTCATTGACCAGTAAATTTGCACCATGTATTGTTGTACCATCGGCAAGTGTGAGCCCAAGCTCCGAACCATGGATAAAATGTGCCCATTCCCAAGCCTGACAGCCTAAAAATGCAATCCCTCCAAGGATTGTCCAAAGCATCCATTTGACAACATTTTTGCGATCCATGCGATGACCTGCTTCTACCGCAAGCACCATTGTCACACTACTCATAATGAGTATAAATGTCATAATACCCACAAACATCAATGGTATGGAAACACCATGAAGAAATGGGACAGCATCAAATACTTTTTCCGGAATAGGCCAGTAATCATGTGATGCCACATAATCTGCCAAATTTCCATCATAGGCCCTATGACTATACCTCAGTAAGCCATATGTTATGAGCAATCCAGAAAATGTGAAAGCATCTGACAAAAGGAAGAACCACATCATGAGTTTTCCATAACTTGCCTTAAGAGGTTCTATTCCACCTCCCCATAGGTTTTTATCGGAATTTTTAACTACAGCTGTTGATGCCATTTGGGTTAGTTTTTTGTTATAAATTTAATAATAAGAATAAATATAAGTACAACCAAAGGCCTCCTAAAAAATGCCAATAGGTCATACACATTTCTATTTGTACAAGATCTTTGGATTTTATTTTTGATTTTAACGAAGACATTAATGTGATTAATAGAAATATAATTCCACTCACAATATGCAATCCATGAAGCCCTGTAAATATATATATGAAGGATGCCGAAGCATAGTTACTCACGAAGTACACATCATTTTTCACCAATTCAGACCAAGACAAATACTGTCCTATAAGAAAAATAATGCCAAGTATCACGGTGACCGTGAGCATTAAAGTGATTTTTTTTAAGGCATCCTTTTTCGCCGCCAAATAAGCCAAATGCATAGTAAGACTACTAATTGCAATGATTACTGTATTGACAATAAATATTGGGGGCAATTCAAAAGAAAGCCAATTTCCATCTGATTGTTTTACTATGTATGCGCTGGTCAATGCGGCAAAAAGCATAACAATAGTCACAATAAACAACCAAAGCGCAAATTTTTTCGGATGCATGGCCAGCATCGGCTTGGGTTTTTCGATATGTATATTTTGATCTACCATTATAACTTATCAACTAAATAAGCAATCTGAACAATGGGTAAATATAAAAATGAACCGTACATTATTTTCAAAGCTGACTTTCGGGAATTATCTCTCATCAGGCTAAAAGTTTGAGCTAAAAATAAAACTCCGCATACAGTTGCGATAATAGCTGAATTAATACCAGCAAGCTCAAATTTGGCGGGCAATAATCCCAGCGGCAATAAAAATAATGTGTAAATCATGATATTAATAGCCGTTCTCATATCCTTTTTTCCTCCTGAAGGTAAAAGCTTAAATCCCGCTTTTTTGTAATCTTCATCTGCAAGCCATGCAATTGCCCAAAAATGTGGGAACTGCCATATAAACTGAATCCCAAAAATTATTAGTGCTTCATATGAAATACTACCGGTAGCTGCCACCCAGCCTAACAAAGGAGGCAATGCGCCAGGAATAGCACCAACAAAAACTGCAATAGGCCCTACTCTTTTCAAAGGTGTATAAGCAAAACAATACATCAGCATTGAGAACAAGGAAATTAGAAAAGTCAATAAATTTGTTACGATTAGAATCATCACAAATCCAACGGTAAGTAAAATTATCGCATAAATGGTCGCCTCTGTTTTAGTTACCCTATTGGTTGGTAATGGACGGCCCATTGTTCTTTTCATTAATTTATCATAATCCTTTTCCAAAATTTGATTTATAGAAATAGAACCTCCACTTACTAGAAACCCCCCAATACAAAATGCAATGAACTGCCTCCAGTCAACTATCCCATTATTCCCAAGGATGTATCCAAACCCTGATGAAAAGGCTACCAAAAAGCTCAATCTAAACTTTAATAGTTCAAAATAACTCTTTAGCTTCATAGTCACGAATGAATACAACTCCACTCTGTCAGTAGTTCCTACCATATTAACTTATCACAATTTTATTTGTTGAATTAACAATTATCAAATACATATAGTATAGTACTCCAAATATAATAGTACTGAATAGTAAATGAATTGGCTGAATGAATGGCGGAATACCAAAATATGCCATAGCAACTCCACTCAGTATTTCTATGGAAATTAATACCAAAATATATTTTCCGATTTTTTTTAATAATAGAGATTGATGCCCATTTTTCAATATTGAATATAACAACCATGCATGAACTCCAATAATGAGTATTGAGAATGATCTATGAATCAAAAAATTCATACCTGTTTTGCTAATCCATGTTTCTCGAAATGCAAATGAAAGGTCTGCTGCAATGACATCAATTGCTTCTCTCACCTGGGTTCCGAGTATAATTTGAACTGCCATCGCGATCAAACATATTACAGTTGTTGTAATAATCATCTTCTTTTTATCAGGTGCAGAAGAACTAATTGAGGCTTTTCTTATTCTGAAATTGATATAAATTAAAAACAAGACAATCACCAAGGCAAGTATCATATGTATAGTGATCACCCAAGGCATAAGGTTGGTAGATACAACAATTGACCCGATCCATCCTTGAAATCCTACCATAAGAAATGTAGCCATGGACAAATAGAATACAGGCTTATCTTCCTTTAGATAAGAAATAGAACCAATCATCATTGCAAATATTAACAGACCTATTGAGGCTCCAAGTAAGCGATTTGCATATTCTGTCCAGGTTCTGCTTACATTAAAATCCTCCTCAATTAATATTGATTTATCATTAATAATTTCATTGGCCTTTTCATTCATCCCAAAATAATTCAAATATTTTGCGAAACGAACATTTTTATCGTGCCTATAGCTTGCATAATAATCCTTGTAATCCGCAGGTAGCTCAGATACATCAGTTGGAGGTATGAAACTCCCAAAGCATTTTGGCCAATCGGGACAACCCATTCCTGATCCTGTACTTCTTACAATTCCTCCAACCAATATTAGAAAATAAACAGCAATTAGAGTTATAAAACTCAGCCTCCTAAAAACAATATGTTTTTTATTTTGAGTCATTAAGACTTTGAAGCTGCTTTCTCTTCATTTAATAATTTTTGCTCATCTGGAAAATTAGATTCCTGCGTTTCAGAAAAAGGCACATTCTGCGGAATAAAATCTTCTTTAGCTCCAGGCTTGCTATAATCATAAGGCCATCTATGAACTGAAGGAATTTCTCCAGGCCAATTGCCATGCTTTGGGTTTCTCGGTGTGGTCCATTCAAGGGTATTGGATCCCCATGGATTCGCAGGAGCCTTTTTACCTTTGTACATGCTATAAAAGAAATTGAAAAGGAAAATAAATTGTGCAATGAAAGTTAAGAACGCCGCTATGCTAACAAATGAATTTAAATCCACAAAGGTACTAAAGGCATCAAAATTAGTAAATGAATAATACCTCCTTGGGAACCCAGCAATTCCGATATAGTGCATTGGGAAAAATATCATATAAACCCCAATAAACGTGAACCAGAAATGGATATAACCTAATTTATCATCCATCATCCTACCAAACATTTTTGGAAACCAATGATAAACCCCTGCCAAAAGACCAAAAAATGCTGCGCTACCCATTACCAAATGAAAATGAGCAACAATAAAATAAGTATCATGCAGTTGGATATCTATAGCAGAATTCCCCATATGCAAGCCGGTAAGTCCTCCTGAGATAAAAAATGATACCAAGCCAATAGAAAAAAGCATGGCCGGTGTAAAAATGATATTACCTTTCCACAACGTAGTAAGGTAATTAAAAACCTTGACAGATGATGGCACAGCAATAATCAAGGTGAGCAACATAAATATCGAACCCAGAAAGGGGTTCAATCCACTCACAAACATATGATGAGCCCAGACTACAAATGATAGTACTGTTATTCCCAACATAGAAATGATCATGGCCTTGTAGCCAAAAATTGGTTTTCTACTGTTGGTTGATATAATTTCTGAAGTTATTCCTAAAGCAGGAAGCAAAACGATATATACTTCTGGATGACCAAGAAACCAAAATAGATGTTGAAATAATATTGGGCTTCCTCCCATATTTGGCAGAGCTTCACCAGCAATATAAATATCAGATAGGTAAAAACTTGTCCCAAAACTACGATCGAATATCAATAGTAGTGCTGCTCCCAATAGTACAGGGAATGACAGTAACCCAATACATGCTGTAAGGAAAAAAGACCATATTGTCAAAGGAAGTTTCATAAATGACATTCCTTTTGTTCTTAAATTTATAATAGTAGTTATATAATTAATACCACCCAAGAGTGTTGAAACTATAAATAATGCCATGGATACTAACCACAATGTCATACCCAATCCTGAGCCTGACATTGCTTGTGGCAATGCGCTCAATGGTGGATATATCACCCAACCACCAGATGCCGGACCTGTTTCTATAAATATTGAGGCAAACATGATTACACTCGAGACAAAGAAAAACCAATATGAAAGCATGTTCATAAATCCGGAAGCCATGTCTCTGGCTCCAATTTGGAGTGGAATTAGGAAATTGCTAAATGTGCCACTTAGTCCAGCAGTAAGTACAAAAAAGACCATGATAGTACCGTGCATTGTTACCAGAGCTAGGAAAAACTCAGGATCTATTTTTCCTGTAGAAGTTATCCATTTGCCCATTAGTGGCCTTAGCCATTCGAGTTGTACATCAGGAAACCCAAGCTGAATACGGAACACTACGGACATAAATCCACCTATCAGCGCCCAAATTATCGCAGTTATCAGGTATTGCTTAGCGATGGTTTTATGATCGGTAGAAAAAACATATTTTGTTATAAAATTACCCTCGTGCTCATGTGAGTGGTCTTCTACCTCATGATTAATAGGTTCACTTACTACTGTTGAATCCATATTATAATATTTTTTTAATAATTAGTGACAGTTGTCAGTTCAATATTGTTGATTCACTTTGCGATTTTATCATGGCAAGTTCTTTTAAGTTCTCTGGAACTTGAGCCATATATTCCGGGTTTTTAGATAACCAAGGCACTTGTTCTGCTTTCCACTTTTCGTAGTCTTCAGGCTCCTCTATCACAATTATAAAACGCATAGAAAAATGTCCTTTACCACATATCTCGGTACAGGCAATTTCATAATTAAATTCTGGATTGCCCGTTTCCACTCTCATCTCTTCCGTAGTTTTTGTGGGTACAAACCAAAATCTTGTTGGCATGCCCGGTACAGCATCCATTTTCAATCTGAAATGTGGAGCAAACACAGAGTGAATAACATCTCTTGCTCTGATTTTAAATTCTACAGGTTGCCCTTTGGGTAGATGCAGCTCTCTTGGCATAAAATCGTCAAATGAGGCTCGATCAGTAAAATCTAATCCAAATTCATTTGTAGCATCAATCTTTCGGAAATCATATGAGCCCAGAATTTCGTCTTTACCAGGGTATCTTACTTTCCATGCAAACTGATATCCCATTATTTCCACTACCTCTGCGTTTTCAGGAGCAGGGGCCATCACTTTGTTCCAAACAACCAAACCATAAACGACTAGGACAGTCAATACTATTGCCGGCACTACAGTCCAAATTATTTCAAGCTTGTTATTGTCAGGGAAATAAAATGCTCTTCGGGAAGCATTGTGTCGATATTTATAAGGATAATAAAAAAGTAAAACCTGTGTAATAATAAAAACTACACCGGTAATGGCAGTAGTAACCCAAAACATGCGATCAGTTAGCACTCCATGCTCTGAGGCAATGGGCAATTGATATATATCGAAGGTTTTAATAGAATACCAAATAAACAATATCAAACTGAAAACCATGAAAACCATACCAATTACGGCATTAGTTTTATTGAAACCGCTGCCTACTTTTTTATCAGATTCATTCATGACATTGACCAATGTATGCAATCTGAAAATTAGAAGCAGGATAATAAGAATGAGGAATACGCCGACTCCAATGGAAAATCCAATCATAATTTTAAGCTATTACTTTATGAACTTTTTGGGAGTGAATGCAGGAATAGAAAATACTACCAATAAATTTTATTCCCACTTCACTAAATACTTTATAAACTCACGGTTTTTCGTGATAATTTTTTGGTGCTACTAAATACGATGATGAAGACTTTCTTCAATCATCGGGTGATTTCGAGCAACAACAGGCGCCTTAGATAAAGTACGCAATACAACATATATAAAACTGACTGCAAATATGGCAGCCATTCCAATTTCGATAAATCCAAAACCCCCATTTTCGCTTAATGATCCAGGAGTGATCATTAAATAAAAATCAAACCAATGTCCAATAAGAATTACCGAACAAACAACTTTGAGGAATATTGTATGCCTTTTTGCATCTCTGGTCATCAGGAATAAAAAAGGGAAAATAAAATTTAAGAATAGATTGACAAAAAATACCCATGCATAATTGTCGCTATTTAGTCGCTCAACAAAATATACTGTTTCTTCTGGGATATTTGCATAATAAATCAGTAAAAATTGTGAGAACCATAAATATGCCCAGAAAATACTGAAGGCAAACAAGTACTTTCCCAAATCATGTAGATGGCTTGAAGATAATTGCATTAGATAACCTTGATCTCTTAGCCAAACAACCATTAGGGTGATCGCTGCCAATGCAGAGACAAACCAACTTGAGAAAACATACCAGCCAAACATGGTACTAAACCAATGGGTATCGATAGACAGCACCCAATCCCAGGCAGCAGTAGAAGATGTCACTGCAAATACGATAATGAAAACTGTTGAGTAAATTCTAATTTTCCCCCAATGTGCCATCCCACCATTCATATCTTCCTTCAAAGATTCATTACGAATAAATCGGTACATCAATATCCATACTAAAAAATACACAACCATTCTTACTAAGAAAAATGGAAGGTTAAGATATCCCTGTTTACCGGCAATTATTGCATCATAGTTTTCTCCACCTTCAATATAAAGTGAACTATCTAACCAATGAAATACATGGAAGTGAGAAGGCCCGGCAAAATTTGATAAGCCGAAAATTACTAAGGTAAGTCCAAATGCTACATACAACCAACCACCAAATGCTTCCGGTATTCTTTGGAAATAAGCTGACCATCCTGCTTGAGAAGCATATTGCAGCGCCAAAAACAAGACCCCGGTAAGCGCAATTCCAACAAAGTAAACGTTGTTTATCCAGAGATTAACCCAAACTCTATGTAGCCAATGGTAATGATGTCCGGCAGCTTCAGCTTCTTCATGGCCCCCAAAAGCTACAAGCAAAATTCCTATCACCACAAAAAGCACGCCTACCAATTTGGCGATTAACAGCTTTTTTTTAAGCTCAGTGGTAAAAATAAATTTATCTTCAGACATGATGATCTTTTAAGTTATTCTTAGTTTTGATTTTGTAATACGCTAACATATCGTGCAATTTTCCATCGCTCTTCAACAGATACCTGAGAGGCATGAGGCATCATTCGGCCTCTACCATGTGTAATTGTATGAAATACTTGACCTTCTGGTAATTCCTTAACTCTGCCCAAATTATACGCCGGAACACCCATCATTACTTTCCCTACAAGTCCATCACCTTGTCCACTTATTCCATGGCACGATACGCAGTATATTCCATACAGCATTTTTCCTTGATCAAGAATTTCTGTTGTTGAATCTAATGGGTTTACCAATACCCTGCCAGCGTACGCTGCACTATCTTTGTGGATTCTATAAGGTAGATATCCATTCTCATTTCTTTTCACTGTATTGGCTACAGGTTCTCTCATATTCATATTATGAGGGTTGTTGGGGTTGCTATTATAATATTCTCCCAGACCGTCTTCTCTGTTACTCAGCCATTGCCCCTGTCCTTCATCGGTAATTTGACTCAACCCTTCGTATGGAACAGAATGATACATATTTGGTGCATATTCTAATCCTGTAAAATCATCCTTGGCTTCACAAGACAATAAAACAATACCTCCCAGTACAATGAGTAATATGCTATGAATATTACTTTTATTCATTATAATAATTTTTTAACTGAAACTTTTTTCATTTACTTCTTCAGCGCCAGATTGAGATACAATCTTACTTATCTCATCCTTTGCCAATTTATTTTCTGCCAAGTCAATAGCGATAACATGTTTATCATCAGTAATTCGTATATCAAAAATCCTTGGTTTTTTATGGGGTTTTAAATCGCTTGCGATGAAGAATGTAGCTACCATGCCTAGTGCACTTAATAATACTGTTATCTCAAATGAAATCGGAATAAAAGGTGGCAATGAAGCATGGTTCTTTCCTCCAATAATCATTTGCCAATCATACCCCATCATCCAGAACTGCATCAACAGTGCTAACGACAATCCCAATACGCCAAAAGCAAATGCTGCTCTGGGTAATCGCGAATGTTTATACCCAAGCGCTTCATCAATCCCATGAATCGGAAAGGGCGAAAATACTTCATGTATTTTTACATTGGCCGCTCTAATACTTTTTACAGCTTTTAGCGCCATGTCATCATCTCCATAAACGCCTACAATATATGTGTTACCCATTGCCATTTATTTTATTGCTTTGTCAGATGTAGAAGTAGATTTAAGAATACTTTTCACCTCTGCCATATTGATTACAGGGAAAAATTTAGCAAATAAGAAAAATGCTGTGAAGAACAATCCAAAAGTGAACAAGTAATCTCCAACATCATAAAAGGTCGGATAAAACATTGCCCAACTACTTGGTAAATAATCTCTGTGAAGTGAGGTTACAATGATTACAAATCGTTCAAACCACATGCCAATATTCACAACTATTGAAAGCACAAAAGTCGCCCATAAACTTGTCCTGATTTTTTTGAACCAAAACAATTGCGGTGAAACAACATTGCAAGTCATCATAGTAGCATAAGCCCACCAATATGGGCCTGTTGCTCTATTAAGAAATGCATATTGCTCTGCCGGAACTCCAGAATACCAGGCCATAAATAATTCTGTCATATAGGCTATTCCCACAATCGATCCCGTCACAATGATAATGATATTCATATATTCTATATGTGTGACGGTAATGTAATCTTCCAACTTATATACTTTCCTAGTTATCAAGAGAAGTGTCAACACCATGGCGAATCCCGAAAAAACAGCTCCCGCAACAAAATATGGTGGGAAAATTGTTGTATGCCAACCTGGAATTATTGAGGTAGCAAAGTCAAATGATACAATGGTATGAACAGAGAGTACAAGAGGTGTTGCCAATCCAGCCAATATCAAGGAAACTGACTCATATCTTGACCAATCCTTAGCACTACCTGTCCAGCCAAAGCTTAATGCACCATAAATAGCTCCAGAAACTTTGTTTTTAGCTGTAACAGCCCTGTCTCTTATTGTTGCAAAATCTGGGATTAAACCGATATACCAAAATACCAATGATACCGTAAAGTAGGTTGATATGGCAAATACATCCCAAAGTAGTGGACTATTGAAATTTACCCAAAGAGACCCAAATGTATTTGGAAGTGGAAATACCCAGTAAAACCCAAGCCAAAGTCTTCCCATGTGAATGAATGGAAAAAACAAAGCGCAAATTACTGCGAATATCGTCATGGCTTCAGCAGCTCTGTTGATTGACATTCTCCATTTCTGCCTGAACAATAACAGTACAGCTGAAATCAACGTGCCGGCGTGGCCGATACCTACCCACCAAACAAAGTTGGTGATATCCCATGCCCAACCTATGGTTTTATTTAAACCCCAAACTCCAATTCCCTCCCAAAGGGTTATTGATACTGTGTATAGACCTACACCTAAAAATGAAAGTGAAATTGCGATCGCCAAAAACCAAGTTTTTGGTGGTTTCGCCTCTACCCTCTCACAAATATCCTGAGTAACGTCTGCTACAGTTTTTGCACCTGTAACAAGTGGTGTACGTACGGATGAAACTATTTCCATATAGATTATGCGTTTTCTTCCTTATTTCTAACTTTAGCCAAATACCAAACATTTGGCCTCACATTTATTTCTTCAAGCACATTATATGCTCTATGTTCATGAATTTCCTGCTTATCGCCTTTGTCTTTCACCTGTAGCAATTTAGATACTCTGCTTTTAGAATCTTTAATGTCTCCAAATACAATAGCATCAGTCGGGCAAGCATTCGCACAAGCTGTGGTCACTTCACCGTCAATTACTCTTCTGCCTTTTTTCTTGGCCTCCAGTTTCCCTAATTGGATTTTTTGAACGCAGAAAGAACATTTTTCCATCACACCTCTCGAACGAACAGTAACATCTGGGTTAAGTACCATTTTACCCAAATCATTGTTCATAGAAGTGTTGTCAGGGAATTTTACATTATCGTGGTACTTAAACCAATTAAATCTTCTGACTTTATAAGGACAGTTATTGGCACAATACCTTGTTCCAATACATCTGTTATAAACCATTTGGTTGAGTCCTTCAGTGCTGTGAGTAGTAGCTGCAACGGGGCAAACTGTTTCGCATGGCGCATTATTGCAATGCTGGCACATCATGGGCTGGAATGTCACCTCCGGGTTTTCAGCAGCAATTTCCATCTCTGCATTTGTTGTTGCTGTTTTTTCGCTACTGTAATACCTGTCAATTCTAATCCAGGTCATTTCCCTTCTATTCAACACCTCTTCTTTGCCAACAACCGGCACATTGTTTTCTGCCTGGCAAGCAACCGAGCAAGCACTACACCCAATGCAAGAATTAAGGTCTATTGACATATTCCAGTGATGATTGTTGTAATCATGTCCTTTCCATAGAGATATTTCCCTTGGTTGGATTTTACCATCAATTACTTCATCACCTAATTTCTTTTCTAATGCATTTGATACTGCAATCTTTGGTCTATGGAAGGCATGTTCCGGGTGGTTAACGTACGTATCAAGATTGGTTTCCTGAACTACATATTCCCTATTCATAAAAGTTTGATGTGTTTGCGTATGCGCAACTTTTACTTTTTTCCCTGTTGTCGAAACTTTTACCTCAGCAGTCCTGTTCATGTTGGCAACTCCAGAGATCTCTTGCATCAAAGGATATGCATTTACTCCAACATCATTGGCAACCCTTCCAGCTTTTGTTCTTCCATAACCAATGGCAAGCCCTACTGTTCCTTGAGCCTGGCCTGGTTGAATAATCGCAGGTAAAACTAATGATTGATCACCAACAGTAAGCTGAACTTCGCTTGTTTCACCTTCATACAATGTTATCCCAAGCTCATTGGCCATGGCCTGACTAATCGTCAAATAATTTTCCCAACAAGCTTTGGTGATCGGATCTGGTGTTTCCTGCAACCAGGGGTTATTAGCTTGTGAGCCATCACCAATAGCAATTGTTTCATAAATTGCCAATTCAAGGCCCTCATTATTTACCTTATAAGTCTTGGAAATTTGAGACATGGCAGCATCTAAATCACCACCAAATACGATGAATTCCAATGTCATTGCTCTCAAATCATTTGCATAAACACCATCGTGAAGGCATTGATCAAAGAATGTCTGGAAATCCAATTCTTTATTCTGGGTATTGAAGATGTTTTCTTTCCAGTATCCTTTTAAAAATTCATAATAATCGGTGTTTGCATTACCGGCCCATGTCAATAATGTTTCTTGAGCTTGGCGAGTGTTGAACAAAGGAGAAATTGTTGGTTGCACCAAACTATATCTACCTTCCAATGGTTGGGCATCATTCCATGATTCCAAATAATGATGATCCGGGGCAAGGTAATCAACATCGGCAGCTGTTTCATCTGCCGATTCAGATATGCTTACTTTTAGGTTTACTTTTCCTAATCCATCTTTTATATCATTTCCTAAAAAGGAATCATAAATCGGATTGCAGTTCAAAAATATAACTCCTTCAATTTTCCCAGCTCCCAACTCAGCAACAAATTGCTTCATTTGGTCATCATTTCCCTGTCGGAAATATACTGGTGTTTTAAGATCTATTGTAGAATTTATGTTGCCCAACAAATCGTTTATTGCATTGATAACGATTTGAATATTTGGATCATTGCTCCCTGATAAAACCAGAGATTTACCCTTATTTTTCCAAAGATCATCAGCAGCTGATTCCAAATGATTCACATCCACTTTTGCGCTAGCAATTGTAGGTCTTCCTGCTTTTGTAGCCAACAAGTTATATAATGAAGCAACTACCAGTCCTTCCGAAGATGGTTTAATTGGCGTTCTGTAATCTGCATTTGCTCCTGTTAGAGAAAGATTGCTCTCAAACTGGTATAGCCTCGACATGTCTTTTTTGCCATGATCGAGCTTCCTGTTCTTTATAAATTCTGAGCAATATTTATTTGGATTGATCCATGTACCTAAAAAATCCGCTCCAAAACTTACCACTGTTTTTGCCTTAGCAAACTTGTAGGTTGGAATTACGGCCTTTCCAAAAGATTCTTTATTAGCCTTTAAAATTCCATAAGCAGAAACTGGATCATACATCACCAATTCAGTACTTGGATATCTTTTTACAAATTCGTCAATAACAGCTTTGGTAGAAGGACTTAAAATTGTCTTACTTACAATTCTGATTTGTCCACCTCCTGATGAAATATTTTCGAGCTTGGCTTTTATCTGGCTATCTAATTCTGCCCATTCAACTTGAGAGTTGTTGATGGCAGGTGAATTTAATCTTGCTTTGTCGTATAGTGAAAGTACTGATGCTTCAGCCTGAGCATTTGTACCGTTTCCCGAAACATCGGAAAGTTTATTTGAATCAATTTTTATTGGTCTTCCTTCCCTTGTCTTAACAACAACACTGCAATAGTTTCCACCATTTGTATATGTTGAAGCATAATAATTGGGGACTCCCGGGTCGATTTCTTCTGGTTTATTTAGATAGGGTATCGCTTTCCTTACCGGAGCTTCACAGGCTGCCAACGAAGCTGCCGCCAAACTAAATCCCATCAGTTTAAGAAAATCACGTCGAGAACTTCCTCCTTCCTCATCCTGAAGCACACCATCCTTGAATGGCAATCCCTGTGGAAATTCCTTATCGGCATATTTAACAAATTCCGGATTGTTGGTCAATTGTTCGACGCCTTTCCAGTATTGTTTTTTATTATCTTTCATAAATATATCTATGCGATTTGTAAAATCCTGTTTATTAAATCGTTAATAATGACACTTGGCACATTCAAGCCCTCCAATATCTTTTACTACCATTGGTTTTTTAGACATTTGATCATGGGCCTCTACCAACTTATCATAGTACCCATTGTCTCTGATATTAAGTTCTGTTTTTCTATGACAATCTATGCACCAGCCCATAGTTAGGTTAGCGTTTTGCTCCACTACTTCCATTTCCTGAATTTCACCATGACATGTTTGGCAAGCTATTCCGCCCACTTCAACATGTTGGGAGTGATTGAAATATGCTAAGTCAGGCAAGTTATGAACCCTTACCCATTCTATAGGTGCGTTGTTCTCCTTGGCGGCATAAATTTTCTGAATTTCAGGTGAAAGCTCGGTAGCACCCGCAACTTTCACTATCGAACTATGGCAGTTCAAACAAATATTTATAGATGGGATATTGGCATTTTTACTTTTTCTAACTCCTGTGTGGCAATAATTACAATCAATCTGAAAATCACCTGCATGAAGTTTGTGAGAAAAGGCAATCGGCTGAGCTGGGGCATAACCTTGCTGAACCCCCACAGTAAACAATCCATCAATACCTGTCTTCAATACAATGGCCGTAACCACAAAAGTCATAACCCAAATAAATCCCGGGCTTTTTATAAAACCAGCAAAATCAAAGGTTTGGAAAAGAATTTCCTTATCATCATCGGATAGTTGCGATTTTTGTTTTAGATATTTAGTCAATAAAGAGATTAACACAATAAGCATCACCAGAATTAATCCCAAAACTACAAACAGGATAATAAGTAAGGTGGTTACAAAACTTGGCGATAGAACGCCTTGCTGAGCAACTTGCTGACCATCAGCTCCAGTAGTAACTGCTACTTCTTCTACCGGAGGGCCTTTAATTGTTTCACTTTTAATAAATTCGATAACAGCATTAAGTTCATCATCTGAAAAATCAAATGGCGTCATCAATGTTTTATTAAACTCATTATAAAGGTCAACAGCATATTTATCACCGCTATTTATTACTTTTTGGGAATTAGTAATAAAAGCTTTTATCCATTCTTCGGGCATTCTGTTATGTACATCAGCTAATGCCGGGCCGATTTTTTGCTGGTGAATATCATGGCAAACAAAGCAGTTATTTTTAAACAACTTTTCTCCGGCTGATGCCAGTTCGACATTAATCTCCGAATCTGTTGTTGAAGCTGCCTCCTGGGCATGCAAAGGCAAATTGGTTAGAAAAAAAATAGAAGTTATTACTAAATAGTACCTTCTATAAATTGTTATGATAGACATAGATAAATCTTTTTTTCAGCAGCTTTTTCCTAAGGGTCATTTTTCAAAAGCACAAATGTAATATGGAAGACTTTCTTTTCAAACCTCAAATTGAAAGTAATACATAATTATTTCTTTTTTCTGCTGATATAGGTTCTTGTTTATTTAAAAAAATCTGAATTCAATACTATGGTAGTTATTTCAGGTGGTAGGTCTAAGATGGATAACAAGGAATTATTATGTTATAATTCATCAATTACTACACTCAGCAACAGATATATTAAATTTATATTCAATATCTATTTGTTTTTTCTCAACTAAGACATCCTTTGGTCATTTAAAATGCATTTAATTATTATCAAGCGAACATTAGCTGTTTATTTAAATTGGCATTGTAAAAAACAATTATTTTCACCTTCCTTTGTTAATACCTTAGTCAACATAATTAATTTATGAAATACTTATACAGCATCATTCTAATAGTAGCACTTTCTTCCTCCTCCATCATCAAGGATATTGATCTTGAAGCAACGGGATGGCCCAGAGAAATAAAGTTGAAGAAAGGGATTGTTACTATTTATCAGCCACAAATAGAAAGTTTTGATAAAAATAAAATTGAAGCTCGCGCAGCCATTGCTATAAAACCCAATGACAAACCAACTGTCTTTGGTGCGATGTGGTATTCTTCAAGGGTGATAACTGATAAGGATGAACATCTTGTAACCTTTGATGAAATTGTATTAGAAACATTAAAATTTCCCGAAGGTGATGATGACCAAATAAGTAAAATTAAAAAAGGTCTAAGCGAGAAATTGTCAGGATTAAGTATGACCATGTCTCTTGAGCGGTTTACTTCCAGTATTGAGCATCTAAAAGGAGATGAAAAGCATGATGATCAGTACAATAATATTTCACCTGACATTTACTATGAAACTTCACCTGCGGTTCTCGTTTTTATTGATGGCGATCCTATTTTAAAAGAAATTGAAAACTCTACTTTTAAATATGTTCTCAATACGCCATATTTTTTAGTGCAAAATCCAAAAGACAAAAAATACTTTTTGAAAGGTGGGGAATGGTGGTACTCCTCTGATGAAATAGAAAGTAAATGGAAATCTATTGATTCGCCACCAAAGGAGGTTAGTGATTTAGCGGAGAAAGCATTTGAAGGGAGTGAAAATGATGTCGATTCCGTCAGTATGCAATTAGATAAAGCACCAAAGCTGATAATAACTACAAAACCGGCAGAACTTATTCAAACAGATGGTGAGCCAAAGTTTGAACCTGTGAGCGGTACAGAATTACTCTTTCTTACAAACTCTGAAAGCGATATAATTATGGATATAAGCTCACAAAAGTATTTTATATTAATTGCCGGAAGGTGGTATGAGTCGAAACAACTTGGAGATAATAAATGGGAATATGTTTCATCAAATGACCTCCCGGCTGATTTTGAAAAGATCCCAGAAGATTCAGATATTTCTGACGTGCGATTTAGTGTGCCAGGAACCCAAGAATCTAAAGATGCGCTTTTAGAAAATACAATTCCTCAAACCGCAGAGATAGATCGAAAAACAGCCACAGTAGAGGTACAATATGATGGCGATCCAAAATTTAAGAAGATTGAGTCAACATCCGTCAGTTATGCCGAAAACTCAGATAAAACTGTTCTGCTCATCAACAAAAAATATTATTGTGTAGATGATGCCGTTTGGTTTATCTCATCAAAAGCATCAGGGCCATGGGAGGTTTGCGTTGAAGTCCCGGAAGAGGTGCAGGAGATCCCGCCGAGTTCTCCAGTTTATAATGTAAAATATGTATATATCTATGACTCAACACCGGAAGTTGTTTACGTTGCCTATACTCCTGGGTATTATGGATCATATGCATATCATGGAACAGTAATTTATGGGACAGGATACTGGTATCATCCGTGGTATGCTCATTATTATTATCCAAGACCTGTAACCTATGGTTTTGGTATTCATTATAATCCATGGACAGGCTGGGGATTTAGTTATGGTATGAGTTATGGGTGGATTAGCTTTGGTTATCACTCTTACTATCGAGGATGGTGGGGACCACATGGGTACAGATATGGATATCGTCATGGTTACGGACATGGCTATGGACATGGTTACAGACGTGGATATAGACATGGGTATAATGCGGGTAGAAGAGCTGGATATGTCGCCGGTCGTCGACCAAGCACACTACCTGCTGCACAAAGCAACATTTATAAAAACAGGGCAAATGGAGTAAAAAATACCGGAGTACGACCTTCAACAAGGCCTTCGAACCCAAGCACAAGGCCTACTACCAGACCTTCAATACCAAATACGAGGCCATCAACTAAGCCTGCAAGCCCATCAGTTGGAGGCAGGCCAACTACAAAGCCGGCTCAACCCAAGACCAGGGAAAATAATATTTACTCTGACAAAAGTGGGAATGTCTATAAAAGAGACAATAGCGGAAACTGGCAACAAAGAAGTAATGGGCAATGGAATAAATCCTCCGGTGCAAGACCAAGTCAGTCAGGAAGCCAACTAAATCGTGATTATAATTCCAGAAACCATGGAAATCAAAGGGCAAATTCTTATAGCAACAGAGGAGGAGCTTCTATGCAAAGATCAAGACCAAGCGGCGGCGGTGGCAGAAGACGGTAATTTGAATTTCGAAGACAAAAAAATAAATCATCAAGTTCAGTTGGTGATCATTCTTACCACTCATTTTTCTAAGATTATGAAAGCAATGGTTTTAACAGGAATCAGACAAATGAAAATGATAACATTGCCTGATCCGAAAATTCTAAATAATACAGATGTATTAATAAAAATGCAGCGCGTGGGAGTTTGCGGGTCAGACATTCAATATTATACCACAGGGAAAATTGGAAGCCAGGTGGTCGAATATCCATTCCCTGTTGGCCACGAGGGTGCAGGAATAGTTGAAGAAATTGGTTCCGCAGTAACATCCGTTAAGGTTGGGGATGAAATTGCCATAGAACCGGCCATGCCATGTTGGGACTGTGACCAATGCAATGTTGGCAGACCACATACTTGTAGAAAACTGAAATTTTTGGGTTGCCCGGGTCAGGCCGATGGATGCCTCTCTGAATATATCATGATGCCAGAGACCAGTTGCTTTCCATTGGAAGGGAATATGAATCTGGATGATGGAGCACTTTCCGAGCCTTTGGCAATAGGCGTATATGCCGTGAAGCAATCTATTCCAATGCCTGGGGCAGCAATAGGTATCCTGGGTTTTGGACCTATCGGCATGAGTGTCCTACTCCCTGCAAAAGCCCAAGGGGCATCTTCGATTTTTGTAACAGACAGAATTGAGGAAAGGCTTGCGATAGCCAGATCACACGGAGTTAATTATGCCGGAAACCCTTATAAAGAAAATGTAATTGCCAAAGTTACTGAGCAAGAACCCAGTATGCTGGATGTAGTATTTGAGTGCTGTGGAAAACAAGAAGCCCTGGATAATGCCATTGATCTATTGAAGCCGGGAGGGAAATTGATAATGATTGGTATCCCTAAATTTGACCAGTGGAAACTCTCAGCAGACAAAGGTCGCCGAAAGGAAATCACCTACACCAATATAAGAAGGCAAAATCATGCCTTAGAGCCAACCCTGGAAATGATGAAAAATAATGTATTTGATGCTCGCAAAATGATAACACACCGATATCATTTTGATCAAACCAAAGAAGCATTTGATCTGGTTGACAACTATGCAGATGGCGTAATGAAAGTGATGATAGATTTTTAGGCCGTGTCATCTTTATTGATATTTGTAATGAGCCTGCCTGCTGTAGGCAGGTTAGAAATCAAAGCACCTTACTAATATTTCTATTTTAATCTTTTTAAAGTCTGCCTTTTTGAATATTATTGTGCCCCAATTCAAAAGAGCAGTAACGTCTGCTCGAAAAAGTAATGCCGAAGTGGCGGAATTGGTAGACGCGCACGACTCAAAATCGTGTTCCTCCGGGAGTGTGGGTTCGATTCCCACCTTCGGTACCAAACAGTTTTGAGTGTGAGTTTCGAGCAAGAGTAAGAAACTCACACCAAAACTGTTTTTCCTCAAAACTCACAAATAAACTCAAGTAAAATTTACGGAAAGAATTGAACGAATATATTGGAATAATAAGGTCAATATTGTCGAGTTCAGGAGATATTTTTATGGCATCAGTCTCATCTAATTTAAGCCTGAATACACCAATCTTAACTATCTCCACTTTTTTTTATTACTGGTAAAAAAAGCATCTTTTAGATATTTTTCTACAACATACTCTTGCTCACCTGTCTTTAGAGAATAGATTGTAAACTGATAGAATTCTTTTGTGAGTGTGCAAAAAATTTGGTGAAGTTTATAGACTGACTCCAATTACAGTAAAGTAAATATTACTTCTTTTTATGATGTTTCTTGTCTTTCCAGATTATCGCCTTTACTTCCGTATTTTCAAATAATTGTTTTAGGTATTTTTTTGTAATTAGCTTAAAATTTATCGTTTTTTATGCAATTGAATATTGTAATTTCAAATTTTTTGATCTACTAAAATAGTATTTATGAAGCAGATACTTTTCATCATTCTAATCTTAAGCCTATCAACAATTTCCGCAAAATCTTTCGACAATGCCACAGCAAATAATCTTGAAATATCAACTAACAATAATATTGAGAGTACATCAATAGCCGTAACTGAGATTTCTTCTGATGATGAGCAGGCCACTCATCATGCACCTCCCGGATGGTCTGTCATCCCATTTGTGCTATTGTTATTAATGATTGCCACAGGTCCATTATTTTATGAACATTTTTGGCATCATCACTATCCGAAAATCGCCGTAGCACTGGCCTTAGTTGTGGTGCTTTATTACCTATTTGTACTACAAAATACACACGGGCCAATTCATGCGGCATTTGAATATGTGCAGTTCATTGCACTGTTGACAGGATTATATGTTGCCTCGGGTGGAATTATGATAAAGGTAGAAAAAAAGGGAACCCCTGCTGTAAATTCAGTAATTCTTCTGATAGGTGCAGTAATCGCAAATGTTATCGGCACTACCGGAGCCTCAATGCTGCTTATCCGTCCATTTATCAGGGTAAATAAAAGTCGCATAAAACCATATCACATTATATTTTTCATTTTTGTGGTAAGTAATGTAGGAGGTTCACTTACCCCAATCGGTGACCCACCACTTTTTCTTGGTTTTCTTAAAGGAGTACCTTTTTTCTGGACACTGACACACAATTTTTATCCATGGCTTTTTGCCGTTATTTTACTTATAGTAATATTTTATTTCTATGATAAAAAGAATAAATCCGATGATTCAGAAGACTCGAATGCCTATAGTGGAAAAATCAACATAAAGGGAGGTAAAAACTTTTTGTGGTTATTGATTATTATATTGGCAGTATTTCTTGATCCTAATGTTTTTGACTGGGTTCCTGCTATATATTACGATGGCCAAAAATTTTCTTTTTTGAGGGAGGTCATTATGCTTACTGTAGCATATTTATCTTTTAGCTTAGGAGATAAAAAATTATTAAAAACCAATGATTTTAACTTTGAACCCATCAAAGAAGTAGCCTTTATTTTTGTTGGAATATTCGGAACTATGATGCCTGCGCTGGAGTTGGTAGGCAATTTTGCTCAATCACCAACAGGGGCAAATCTCATAAGCCACAATACCCTTTATTGGGGTACAGGAATACTTTCTGGTTTTTTAGATAATGCTCCCACTTATCTGAATTTTCTTGCTGCCGGCATGGCTGCCCAAGGTGCAAGCATCAACTCAATTCCAGATGTGATAAAATTCGCGAGCAATGGATTTCATGATTCAGCACTGATGTTGAAATCCATCTCAATTGCAGCGGTATTTTTTGGGGCCATGACCTACATTGGAAATGGTCCTAATTTCATGGTGAAATCAATTGCCGAGCAGACAGGAATAAAAATGCCTTCATTCTTTGGATTCATTATCAGGTATTCATTACCGATATTAATCCCATTGTTTATTATAGTTTGGTTGATATTTTTTGCTTTCGAAAAAGTTATTTAGCCTGCATAATGCAGGGAATAATTATTGATACTTGTAATGAGCCTGCCTGTCCGGTAGGCAGGTTAGAGATCACGACATTGACCTTGAAATCAAAAATCGCCTCTGAAAATTTAATTTTTCTGGTGTTTTGGCTGAATACACTGACTGTCAATGTCTTACGCCTAAATGGAAAATATTCATGAATTATTGAGGTTAGAACCTTTCGAAAAAGTATTGAATTTTCGCAGTGCTTATAATTTTGCAAAATTTATGAACTGGTTCTATTTGGCGACAGCATTAGGCATCTCAAAGAAAACATCTCTTTTCCCCAGGGGCTCCAATAAGATAGGTTTTCTCAGAGGTACTTATCTTATGCTGCAACAATTTTTGATACTTCAGATTTGATGGTTGTCCATCGGGATTCATTCATTTTTGGGCCTATCACTTCTATCACATTTCCACCCAAAAGACCGCCAAGCTTGCTACATTTCTCCAGAGAAAGATTGTTGGCCAACCCATATAAAAACCCAGAAGCATACAAATCTCCAGCTCCGGTAGTGTCTATTGGCTTGGCCTGAATGGCATCAACTGATACTTCTTCATCTTTAGTTTTAACAAGAGACCCTTTTGCGCCAACTTTCACAATGGCAAATTCACACATTTTTGATATTTCCTGCAATGCGGCTTCCGGCTCAAGGCCAGTGAATGCCAAGGATTCTTCCTCATTTGCAAAAACAATATCTACATATTCGACAACCAACTTTTTTAAGAATTCAAGGTTGTCTTCCACAACATTGTAGCTGGCCAAATCAAGTGAAACTTTCACACCACATTTTTTTGCCAGTTTCACAGCAGTTTCTATCAATGCCTGATTTTGAACTAAATATCCCTCAATGTGAAAATAATCATATCCATCAAAAAAGCCTTCTTTTAGATCATCAGGTGTCATTTCTACAGCAGCTCCAAGAAAAGTTGCAAATGTTCTTTGCGAATCTTCACTAATCAATGTAGTTGCTATACCGGTATCTTGATTTCCATTTAACAAAATAGCCTCGATCCCTTTATCAGTCATATCTTTGGTGAAAGTCTCACCAAATTCATCGTCGTAAATTTTACCGATATATCCACAAGGTGTATCTAAATTCGCTAATCCATTGATGGTGTTAGCAGCCGATCCACCTGAGGCAATTTCATATTTCAGGTGACTCATTGCTTCGATCAATTGTTGCGACTTTTCTTTATCAACCAATTGCATGCTTCCCTTAGGAAGTTCAAACTTATCCAGTAATTGATCATCATCAATTTTCACCAATATATCTACCAGGGCATTGCCCATTCCTAATATCTTTTTCATAATGCTTTTCAAAAATTAAAATTGCGCCAAAAGTAAGCTGATTAGAGCAAACAAAAAAGGAGAACTTGCATTTCAAATAAGCCATGGACGCCAATAGTAAATTGTAGTTTTTATTGGCTCGACCCAATTTGATAAACCATAAATTTTACCAGCTGTCAGAGAGGATTTATCCTTAAAAAAGGTATCTTGAAAAAGATAATTTTACTGCATTATATTTACTCAAATCAAGTCAGTGTCTGTTCAGAAATAAAGTTTACAGAATAAGCGAAGTTAGTATGTGATAATAAGGCGAAAAACGTAGGCATAGCACCGCTATGACAAGGCTTTTCAACGCAATTAGCGCATAAAATAACGAGCATAAATGTATAGTTTATTTCTGAACAGACACTTAGGCTCAATACTTTTATATGAAAATAAAAACTTATGAATTTAATATGAAGTTGAAATACCCATTTTCAATTTCGAGACATACCTATTTCAGCCAACCCATAATTGTTCTGCAATTGCAACATGAAGGTCAATTGGGGTATGGGGAAGCGACAATAAATCCTTATTATAATATCACGATCGCCAATTTAAGAGACTGTTTTAAGTCAATGCAAAAGCGATTGGAGGATTATTGCTTTAAAACTCCAGATCAATTGTTTGATGATTTTTCAGATTATTTAGAGGTAAACTCTTTTGCACTTGCTGCGCTTAACAATGCCAGCTGGGACTTGTATGGTAAATTGGTCGGGAGTTCTGTTTCCAATTTGATTGACCTTCCAGAAAATATTATTCCCTTGACCAGCTATACCCTTGGAATTGATCATGAAAGTGCCCTACTCGAAAAGATGCATGATTTGCCATGGCCGATTTATAAAATAAAATTGGGTGCCAAGAATGACCTTGACATGATCAAATTTATCAGGAAGCATACAAATTCCGCAATCAGGGTTGATGCCAACTGCGCCTGGGATTTTGATAAAACCCTTCAATTATCCAGGGCTTTGAAAAATCTCGATGTTGAATTTATTGAGCAGCCACTAGCTGCAGGAGATACAAATCAGGAAAATTGTTTTATCAATGCTGCTCTTCCATTGTTCGCTGATGAAAGTTGTTGTACGGAATCAGATGTGGAAAAATGTTATCAAAAATTTCATGGAATTAATATTAAATTGCTCAAGTGTGGAGGTCTATCTCCAGCATTGAGAATGATAAAAACCGCCAGAAAATTGGAGCTTAAAATCATGGTAGGTTGCATGACCGAATCATCGATAGGCATCTCTGCGGCTGCCCAACTTCTTCAGTATGTTGACTACGCAGATCTGGATGGTCCATTACTTTTGTCCAATGATCTGGCAGAAGGACTATCTTTTGAATTCGGGAAAATATCTATTTCAGAAAGAAATGGTCTGGGGGTTGATTTTATAGGAACTGGGGGTTAATAATTTATGAGATGAAAAAAATTTATGACTAAATATATATTTACAATATTAATACTGGTCGGTATATATTCATGCGAAAACAAAAACAGAATCAGTAAAATCCAGCACTTAATCGATGAAGTAAAAACGGAGTTTGCACCTGATGATCGCACAGCTATTTTCAATATCAAATCGGGAAATTCTCAACCTTTTTTACTTTCTGGAGAAACCAATTTGGAGGAAGCAAAAATTTCGTTATTGCATCGTTTTCAAAAGGATAAAATTGCTGTAATAGATGAAATTGCTTTATTGCCCAATGAAAGTGTAGGAGATAAAACATTGGCTATAATTAATGTATCTGTTGCCAATCTTCGCACTGCGCCAAAGCATAGCGCCGAGCTTGCCACCCAAGCTTTACTGGGAACCCCTGTTAACCTTCTGAAAAAAGAAGGTGGTTGGTATTTGGCCCAGACGCCAGACAAATATATTGCATGGACAAACAGCGGAAGTCTTACTCTTATGGATCATGATCAGTTTGCGAGTTGGAAAAGCAAGCCCAAACTAATCTATCTGAACACCAGTGGTTTTTCCATGAATGAAACAGAAACACAAAGGGTTTCAGATTTGGTTTCCGGTAATGTTTTGTTATTAGATCGTGAAATTGATGATCACTTCTTAGTTACATACCCCGACAATAGAAAAGCTTTTGTAAAAAAAGATGAAGCTGAAATATTTGATTTCTGGATTGATCAAACGAACCTCAATCAAGAAGAGGTTTCTAAAACAGCAAAAGAATTGTTAGGCATTCCATACCTCTGGGGAGGCACTTCAACCAAGGGATTGGATTGTAGTGGTTTTACTAAAACTGTCTATTTACTCCATGGGATTGTATTGCCAAGAGATGCCTCTCAGCAAATTAATGCAGGGGTTTTGGTGGATAAAGAAGGGGGTTTTGATAAACTACAGACAGGTGATCTGCTGTTTTTTGGAAAGGTAAATGATGATGGTGGCGAGCAGGCTACGCACGTAGGACTATGGCTCGGAAACCATCAATTTATCCATGCGTCTAGTGATGTACATATATCCAGTATGGATTCGCTGGCAGAAAATTTTGATAGCTATAACTTCAATAGATATTTGAGAGCAAAACGAATCAATGATATTAATTCAGCATTTGTTGCTGATATTAAAAATATTTACAAGGATTAGTATTTAGCCTCAATAATTCATAAATATAACCTTTTCACAGATAAGACATTGACAATTAGGTCAATAAGCCAGATTAGTCTAAAAATAAAATTTTCAGAAACAATTAATTATATCAAAGTCAACCTGCGTACCGGACAGGCAAGCTCTAATTATCTCCTGGATTATCCAGGTTAGACTTTACCCAGTCATTGACCATTTCTTCTAATAAATCCAGTGGTACAGGACCGCTGGTCAATACAACATCGTGAAATTCTCGAATGTCAAATTTATCTCCCAGTTGCTTTTTGGCCATGGCCCTCACTTCCAATATTTTGAGCATTCCGATTTTATATGCTGTGGCCTGAGATGGCATTACAATATGACGCTCAACCATTCTTTCGCAATCTCTTTCACTATTTGATGTATTGCTTTTGTAGTAAGCAATACCTTCTTCACGAGTCCATTTTTTACTGTGAATTCCGGTATCGACTACGAGCCGACATGCACGCCAAAGTTCTGCGGCAAGCCTTCCGTAATTGGAATACGGATTGGCATAAAGGCCCATCTCCTTTGGGATAAATTCACAATACAAGCCCCAGCCTTCTATGTATGCTGTATAGCTCGAATATGCTCTGAACTTTGGTAAACCCTCCATTTCTTGGGCGATGGACAACTGCATATGGTGTCCCGGGATTCCTTCATGGTAAGCCAGGGCTTCCATTTCGTAGATAGGCATATCTCTGGTATTTGCCATATTTGCATAATATGTACCAGGGCGGCTACCATCCGGCGCCGGTATTTGATAGAAGGCTGCCCCGGTTGATTTTTCCCTGAAGGCCTCTACTCTTTTCACAATAATCTCTGCTTTTGGCTTGGTGATAAAAAGCTCATCAAGCCTGGTTCTCATCATGTTAATTATGGCAGTGGCACTATCCATATATGCGATTTTACCTTCATCAGTATTGGGATAGTAGAATTGATCGTCCTCTCTCATAAAAATAAAAAAATCCATTAAATCTCCATGAAACTCAACTTCCTTCATGATGTCTTTCATTTCACCATGGATTCTCGCCACTTCTTCTAAGCCAATATTATGAATTTCATCTGCTGTCAAGTCCGTGGTAGTTGTCCTTTTGAGGGCCATGTTGTAAAATGCTTCACCATCGGAAAACTTCCATGCACCAGCCTCTGTTGAAGCTCGTTTTTCCTGATCTTCCAAAAAGGTTATCAAAGACCCATAGGCAGGTTTTACGCTTTCGAGTAATGCATTTTTAGCTTTTAGTAATAATTCATCCTTTTCAATTTGCTCGATATCGAGCGTACTAATTTTATTGGAGAAATCGGCAAATAATGTGCTGGGATTTCCTGCAGTGAATGGATCGCCAACTAATAAATTTTTGCAATCCTGAATTACCCTTGGAAAAACAAACTTTGGAGGCACAATGCCTTTATCTTCTCGTATAATTAAGTTTTTTATCAATTGATCAAATAGCGGCTTCATGCCTTTTAACCTCGAGATATAAGCTAGCGCATCTTCCACATTGGATATTTGATGCATATTGATGAGCATGGCAGGTTTGCCCGAATGTGCGCCAAACATCTGATTGACGGGGTAGTTGTAAAACCTGTATTTGAAATTATTGATATCTCTATTTGCGCTGGAGACAAACAGATTATAACTCGTTTTGTCCATTTGGTTTAATGCCTCAAAATCAATAGAGTCTTTTAGCCACTGTAATTCTTGTTTGGTGATTTCGATTTCCTTTTGCGCATGTTCATCTGAAATATCATCCCACTGTCCCTGGTCTTCTTTAATAGCCAAATACGTTTGAGATTCAGGGCTTCTGTCAACTGCGCCATCAAATGAATGCTGAAAAAAATCATTAATCTTTCGTGATTCCTCATCAATATTTTCTGAGGTGTAATTTTCTTTTTTAGTGCCTGATGTACATGTGGCAAAGAGTAAAACCATTATTAAACAAACAGAACCGTTGAGATATTTCATTTTTACAAGTGTTAAATAGACAAATCGCAATATAATTTTTTTGTGCCAATAATCCTGATTTGCGAATTATTGCTTAGGTAAAACAAGAATGTAAAATGTTGATGGCTTAGTTGAAAACTTATTCATTTCTTAATGATGGAGAAATTGAAGTTTTATAAAAAAGGAGCGCTTCCTATTTGGTAGAGTCTTTGCACAGTTACTATATCAAATATTTGTAATCTATTAGTAGGGTTGTCCTTATAAAACTTTCGGGCAATATTTAGTATAAAAAATCTATATTTGGTTTATGGTTTTATATGGAGTTGCCCTGCTTGCAGGGTGTTTAATTACAGGTCTTTTATTAGGCGAGTTGCTAGGAGCAGCCATAGGTGTAGAAGCTAATGTAGGTGGCGTTGGTATAGCTATGTTATTACTTATTTTTATTTCTCACAAGTGGAAAAAGTATGTTATTCACAATGAATCCACTTTTTTTGGTATAAAATTTTGGAGTGCCATGTACATTCCTATTATAGTTGCAATGGCTGCAAAACAAAATGTTATAGGTGCATTAAAAGGTGGGTATGTAGCCGTCTTGGCTGGCGTTTTAACAACAATTGTTAGTTTTGCCTTAGTTCCTTTACTCAAAAAAACAGCCGAAAAAAAATCCTCTAATAAAGAAGGTTCACAAATTAGTGCCTTTAAAATCAATGGCAAATAATGATGGATGCCCTGCGAATCGTTTTCTTAAAAAACAATTTAGTTGTCGCCTTTGCAGCTATCGGATTAATTGTATGGCTTTCGTATTTTGTATCAGCAAAATTAACCCGTGGTCGTATACACGGTTCGGCAATTGCTATTATAATCGGACTGGTGCTTGCATACATTGGAGGCATTTTTACCGGTGGTAAAAAAGGGTTGGCTGATTTAGAATTGCTAACAGGAATAGGCATCATGGGTGGTGCTATGCTACGCGACTTTGCAATTGTGGCAACAGCTTTTGGGGTAAATATGGGTGAACTAAAAAAAACTGGTATAAGTGGTATCGTCTCTATTTTTATCGGTGTTTTTGTTTCTTTTGTTATAGGTGCCGGTACTGCTTTGGTTTTTGGATATACAAATCCAGTAGATATAACCACCATTGCTGCAGGAACGGTTACCTATATAGTAGGGCCAATTACCGGAGCAGCCATAGGAGCAAGCTCTGAAATTATTACCCTTAGTATTGCAGCCGGATTGATAAAATCTATCTTGGTGATGATAGTTACCCCTATGCTAGCACCATATATAGGCCTTAATAACCCCCAATCAGCTTTAATATTTGGAGGGTTAATTGGAACAACCAGTGGTGTAGCAGGAGGATTGGCTGCTACCGACCCAAAACTGGTTCCCTACGGAGCAATGACAGCTACGTTTTATACAGGCGTAGGATGCTTGTTATGTCCATCGATTTTATTTATGAGTATAAGAGCTATTCTATAATCCCTTGTTAAATAAATATGGAAACTCCATTTAGACTAATTAAACTTTTTGACCGTGCACGTACACATGGTACTGCCATTGCCCTTAAAGATGGTAACCAAACGTTAAGTTATGACCAACTCTTAATGCACTCCAAAACCATTGCCCTTTCTCTTTTGGGCAGGTTGCAGGACTGTGAAGAAGAACGTATTGCTTTTTTTATGCCAGGTAGCTTTGCGTATGCATCAACTATGTTGGGCATTTGGCGTGCTGGTGGTATTGCCCTTCCGCTAAACATAGAATCTGTACGTAATGAGTTAGAATATGTACTTACCAATGCAGGAGTGACCAGAGTGGTGGCAACTAAAGAAATGAGTACTAAAATTCAGCCTTTATGTAAAGATTTAGGAATTGAATTATTACTATTTGAACAATTGGTTGCCGTTAAAAGCACCAATCAATTACCCGTTTTAGATACCCAAAGAAGGGCTATGATTCTTTATACCAGTGGCACAACCAATAAACCCAAAGGGGTTGTATCTACCCATGCTGCTATTGAAGCTCAAATTACTGCTTTGGTTGAAGCCTGGGGGTGGCGAAGCAGCGATAGTATCCCGTTATTTTTACCCTTACACCATGTGCATGGTATCATAAATATACTTTTATGTGCCCTTTGGGCAGGAGGCCGTGTTGATTTCTGTGGAAAGTTTAACATTAAGACTATTTTGTCCGGTGTTTCATCTAACCAATACACGGTGTTTATGGCAGTACCTACTGTTTATATAAAAATAATAGAACATCTAAATGCTGCAGATATTAAAACCAGAACACTTTATTGCGATGGGTTTAAGAAAATGCGGTTAATGGTTTCCGGGTCTGCTGCATTACCTGTGACGGTTCATAAACAATGGGAGCAGCTTACAGGACAAATACTTTTGGAACGCTACGGTATGACCGAAATAGGCATGGCCATATCCAATCCTTTGGTTGGGGAGCGCATTCCTGGTACCATTGGTAAAGCCTTGCCAGGGGTGGAGGTATGCCTGGTAAATGAATCCGGAAAGAAAATCTCTTTAGAAAATAAGCTGGGTGAAATTTGGGTTAAAGGCCCATCCGTATTCAGGGAGTACTGGGCTAATCCCAAGACCACCAGAGAATCCTTCAGTGGTGATTGGTTTAAAACCGGGGATATGGCAATACTTGACGGAGGCTACTATCGTATTTTGGGTCGAATGTCAGTAGATATTATAAAATCTGGTGGGTATAAAATTTCGGCCTTGGAGATAGAAGACGCATTGCTAAATCATAAAGCTATTGTTGAATGTGCTGTGATTGCACTATCCGATTCTACTTGGGGCGAGGCTGTAGCTGCAGTTGTTGTTTTAAAGGATGGTACCAGTCTAAATCTTTCGGATCTTAGGCATTGGGCATCTTCCAGGTTATCAAATTATAAAATACCAAAACATTTTAAAAGTGTAAAAGCTTTGCCACGCAATGCTATGGGTAAAGTTACTAAAAAAGAGGTTAAGGTGCTATTTGATTAAGAACAACTATTCAAGAGTAAAATTTAGCATTATAACTCGTTAGAGGATGTAAATATGCCATGGCGATAGCAAAAACAAGAAGTCTCTAAGATACACGAAGGTTTTTTGTATAACCTTTGTGTATTTGAGATTTAGTGGCTAATGACAATTCTGGGATAAACGGAGTTTACACATGTAAATGAGTTTTTAGATACAAGCCTGCTTACCGTAGGCAGGCGTAACGCAGAGATCGGAAATTATAGACAGACGCTAATGAGTAAAATTTTGTGCAAAACAATTTATAAGATCATGATGATCACATGGTAGCATAATTACCTTATAATTTGGAATCATTTTCATATTAGAATCAATTCGAGATTTTGAAATCATACCATCATGACGACCAAGAAAAACTGAAATTTCAAGATTTGATTCCTTTAATTTTTCAGAGAGAAAGGGAGCATTAATATTTAGATTCCGAAGATAGGTCCAGGTAAAGAAAAGCCTCGATCTCTTTTTTTCTGTATCGATGGATTTAGTAACAAATAGAAGTGTTTTTTTGTCAACAATATTTAATTGACGAGCTCCCCTGCCAATTTTTATTAATAGGTGTGGAAATTTCAATACGCTTTTAAAAAAATGCCTTGACATTGAAAATCCGGTTGCCAATCGAAACCAATTATTTTCATAAATACCATCGGGGGCCAGCAACCAAACATTTGAGATAATCGGACTAAATTTTTCAATAATCGGAAAAACGAATCTTGCTCCGATACTAAATCCCAGGATGGAGATATTTTTGATAGAAGTTAGCTTAATCAATTCATGAATTAGCTCTACAACTTGAAGGTTTGTTATGCAATTAGAATTGATAGGAATCTTGGTATCACCATGAAATGGTAGATCAAAAGCATAAATGGTGTATTTTGGATGTCTTGCCACAATCGGCAAAAAAGCATCTCCATTCTGTCCAAACCCATGAAATGCTATGATGTGATCAGGTCCATCTCCCAGTACCCGACAGTTAAAAACTGCATTAATGGAAGTTATTTTCAAACTTATATTTCTATTGGAATGGATTTCTTTCAAAACTTTTTATTACCGTTTATAAATGCAATCTACCATTGCACTATTTTATTTCAAATTAAATTTGAAATCCATAACCTTTTAAGATGAATTCAGTTTATAAAAAGATTGGGAAACTAAAAATAATATTAAAGTTTCCTTAGTTTTGCATGCCAATGGAAAAAAACACAGTAAAAGAAAAAATTATATCAGAATCCATAGAGCTTTTCATGAAGTATGGTTTGAAAAGTGTGACAATGGATGATATAGCAAAACACCTGGGGATATCTAAAAAGACAATCTATTTGCACTTCAAGGATAAAGAGGAAATCATATATCTAACTACATCCATGTATTTCGAAATGGAAAAAGTGGAGATGGAAGAAATGGAAAGAGATAGCGGCAATGCGGTTGAGCATCTTTATAATCTTTCGATATGCATTCAGGAGAGGATGAGAAATACCAACAGGAGCATATTATTTGATTTGAAAAAATACTATAAGCGCTCCTGGGAAAACTACAAAAGACATAAGCAAGAAGTTATATTCAACGCTGTAATGAACAACCTGAAACTTGGCATTGAAGAAGGTTTCTACCGCAGCGGCATTAATCCCGAAATTCTTTCTTATTTAAGAATAGGAGAGATAGAGCTCACCTTTGATAAGGGGTATTTTCCTGAAGATAAGTTTACAATTGGTGATATTAATGAGCAAATTTTCGATCATTTTGCGCATGGTATTTTATCAGAGAAAGGGCATAAATTATTAGAATCGTACAAGCAAAAGTCAATATAAATGAAACAACTTAAACCAACTATACTACTTTTCCTATTGCTGATTTCATCTGCATCAATAGGTCAGGACAGCTCAACGGGTAGTTACACGCTTCAAGAGTGCCTTCAATATGCATTTGAGCATAATGAAAATATTATCATTGCCAACTTGGAGATTGATGCTTCCAAAGCTAAAACCGGAGAATTTTTATCTGAGGGATTGCCGCAAATAGATGCCTCAGCAACATTCAATAAAAACTTTATTCTCAGGAGCACTTTTTTTGATGGCAGTCAATTTGATCCCACTTTACCAGAAGGAGAATTAATAGAATTGCAGTTTGGGACACCTTATGATGGACAAATGGGCATAAATTTAAAACAAATGATTTTCAATGGTTCTTATTTTGTTGGCCTTAAGGCATCAAAAACATATCAGGAGCTATCCAAAAAAGATCATATAAAGTCCAAAATAGATGTAGCAGAAGCAGTCACAAAGGCTTATTATTCTGTGCTTGTAAATCAAATGTTGCAGGAAACAGTAGTTTCAAATTACCAAAGACTCGACTCGCTGGTACACGAAACGGCCATTATGCAAGAAAATGGATTTGTAGAGTTGCTGGACCTCAATAGAATAAAAGTTGAGTACAACAATATAAAAACGCGAAGATCAAACTCTGAAAGAGCAGTGGAAATAAGCAAGGAATTATTGAAATTTCAAATGGGTATGCCTGTGGCTTCGAGCATAGAAATAGCAGATAAACTTTCTGATCTCAATTTTAATGTCGAAGAAGAATTGAAAATGAATTACAGCTATCAAAATAGAATAGAATATTCATTGCTTGAGACCAATCAGGAATTGGCGGAATTGGAGATGAAGAATAATAAAGTCCAGTATTTACCAAATATAGATTTGGTTGCTTCATGGGGAATGAATGCCGGTGTTGCGGAGTTTGGAAAACTGGGAGAATTTGGAAATGATAAAGTCTGGACAGATTATCAATTGGCCGGCTTGTCATTTAACCTGCCAATATTTGATGGATTGTATAAATCAAAAAAAATCCAGCAAAATAAAATAAAGATTCAACAGCTCGATTACCAAAGGCGAATGCTTGAAAATTCCATACAGATGGAAGTAAAGCAAATGCGCAAAACCTTAATCATGAATCTTGACCTTGTGAAAAACCAGAAAGAGAACTCATCATTGGCAGAATCGGTATATAATCAAACCAAGATAAAATACCAGGAAGGCGTTGGCTCCAATTTAGAAGTAATAGATGCTGACAATGCCTTCAAAGTTGCGCAAAGCAATTTTTTCAATGCTTTGTACGATGCCATGATTGCACATGTAGATTATCAAAAAGCACTTGGAATACTAAAAATAGACTAACCGAAAAACTCAATATATAATGAAAATTAAAACGATATTAATCTTAACAATTATTGCGGCAACGATTTATTCTTGCGAGCAAAAAGATCCTCTTCAAGCTAAAAAGGAAGAATTGAAGTCTAAAAAAGGCCAGCTTCATGAAGTGAGAAATGCTATTTCTGAGCTTGAAAAAGAGATTTCGGCCATGGATCCTGACTTTGCAAAAAAACACCGAAAGGCAACTCTGGTTACAACTTCAATTGTAGAAAGAGACACATTTCAACATTTCGTAGAAGTGAGTGGTGCCGTGAAGTCCAGAAAAAATGTACTAATCAGCTCTGAAAATATGGGCAATATCAAGAAAATATATGTGAGAGAGGGCGATGACGTCAAAGCAAGGCAACTCATTATGAGTATGGATATTGAGTTATATCAAAGAAGTTTAGATCAATTGGAAACAGAATTGAGCTTGGCAAAAATCATGTTCGAAAAGCAGTCAAATTTGTGGGACAGAAATATAGGTACAGAGATTCAATATCTTGAAGCAAAGAACAGAAAAGAATCTCTCGAAAATCAAATCGCCAACATAAAGACTCAAATTTCTAAATCTCAGATCAGGGCTCCATTTGCCGGAACTATTGAACTTGTTGTGGTGAAAGAAGGGGAAATGGCACAAATGGGGTCTCCGTTAGTGAGGATAGTCAACCACAAGAAGATGTACATAAAGGCCGATCTTAGCGAAGCACATATTGGTAAATTTAAGAAAGGGAGCAAAGTAGTCATTTATTTCCCTTCTATTGATAAATCTATCGATTCTAAAATTAGTTCTGTGGGCCAGATAATTGACGAAATGAACAGGACATTTTCTATTGAAGCATTGTTGCCTAAAACTAATTTTACTATTAAACCCAACCTGTTGGCCATCGTAAAACTAAAAGATTTTGAAAAAATGGAAGCTGTGGTAATCCCCACAAAACTTATTCAGAAAGACAATAAAGGAGACTTTGTATTTATAACAAAAAAAGATGGTGAAGAGCTCACGGCGAATAAAATTAAAATTGACAGGGGGATCACTTATAAAAATAGAACCTTGATCACAAATGGTCTTGTGGGTGAAGAATCACTTATAAATGAAGGCTTCAGAGATGTGGCAGATGGGGGTAAAATAGAAGTAGTAGAAAATATATTATAGGATTTCAGTATTAACCGCAATGGTGCGTTATAAAACTTTTACACATTGATGATGAGATTGATGATGAGGAATTTACATGACTTGCAAAATGTCTTACAAACAACTAATCATCAGGTGTTTAATTTATAATTCATCATTTATAATTAATAATTAAACGAAGTGTTGAACCACATCCATGGAAAATAAGCATATAAAAGATAAGATCGTAAAGGAGTTTGGGCCAAGCTCAATATCCATCGATAATAGTACGAGTGTGATCATACTCACATTGATTATTGTGATAATGGGTCTTTATTCCTATAACACCATACCAAAAGAGAGCTTCCCTGAGGTTGTCATTCCTACTATTTATGTAGGGACTCCATATCCCGGCAACTCCCCAATAGATATTGAAAACCTCATAACGCGACCGATCGAAAAAGAGCTAAAATCTCTTGCAGGAATTAAGAATATCAAATCGACTTCTGTTCAGGATTATTCCACCATCATCGTTGAGTTTAACCCCGATGAAGATGTCTCAAAAGCCAAGCAAGATGTAAAAGATGCTGTTGACAAAGCTAAGAGCGAATTGCCCACAGACTTGGATAGTGAACCGAGTGTGATGGATATAAATTTCTCGGAATTTCCCATTATGTACATCAATATTTCTGGAGATTATAGCAATAACGAACTAAAAACTTATGCTGAATATCTTGAAGATGAGATAGAAAAACTAAGCGAAGTTTCGAAATGCGAGATAAAAGGCTCCCTTGAAAGAGAGATAAGGGTAGATGCTGATATCCATAAAATGGAAATGGTAGAGGTGAGTTTTAAAGATATAAGTGATGCGATATCATCTGAAAATGTCACCTTATCTGGAGGTAATATTCTTGCCAACGAATTCAGAAGAACCCTAAGGGTAGATGGGGAATTTAAAACTGTTGATGAAATAAAAGATGTTATCGTAAAAGATGAAGATTTTAGGATTGTCTATGTAAGAGATGTTGCCACGGTAACTGATTCTTATGAGGACCGTAAAAGTTATGCACGATCAAACAGGCATCCGGTAGTTACAGTCGATGTGGTAAAAAGAAGTGGTGAAAACCTCTTGATAACATCTCAAAAAATCAGAGATATTATTGCCTTGGCAAAATTAAATAAGTTTCCTGAAGGGCTTGATATAACCATCACCAATGACCAATCGAAGGTGACAAGAAGCATGGTAAACAACCTTGAAAATAGCATCATTACAGGGGTTATTCTTGTTACGCTTGTGCTGATGTTTTTTATGGGTTTGCGCAATGCGCTCTTTGTTGGCATTGCCATACCCATGTCCATGTTCATTGCATTTATCATATTGACAGCCATTGGATATTCGGCCAATATGATGGTGCTTTTTGGACTAATATTGGCATTGGGCATGTTGGTTGATAATGGTATTGTGGTGGTAGAAAATATTTACCGAATGATGCAGGAAGGCTATAGTCCGATTCGGGCTGCCAAAGAAGGCGTTGGCGAAGTCGCACTCCCCATTATTTCTTCCACGGCCACCACTTTAGCCGCTTTCCTTCCACTGGCTTTTTGGAGTGGCATGATGGGTGAGTTTATGAAATACCTGCCCATAACTCTTATCATCGTGCTTTCTTCGTCATTGTTCGTAGCCCTGGTGATCAATCCGGTATTGACATCAATGTTTATGAAAATAGAAGAAGCAAAAATAAAGCGCACTAAACTTTATATAGTAACGGCAGTGCTTGCTCTGGTGAGTATTGGATTTTATGCGATGCGGGAAAACACCATAGCTAACATTTTGATGCTGATAGCCATTGGCATACCATTTAATGTTTTCATTTTGACGCCTGCTGTTTACTGGTTTCAAAATCGGTTTCTTCCATTTCTGGAAAATGGATATTCTCATGTGATAAGATATGCATTGACCGGTCCAAGACCCTATTTCTTTTTAATTGGCACATTTGCACTGCTTGTTTTTTCTATCGTATGGTTTGGTGCCAGCCAACCTAAAGTAGCCCTCTTCCCAGAAAATGAGCCAAACTATATCAATATATTTATTGAAAAACCCATAGGAATTGATATTGAAGAAACCAATGCTTTTACTGAGAAAATTGAAGATGAAATATTTAGCCTGCTAAAACCTTATGAGCATGCCGTAGAATCTTTCATGGCCCAGGTTGGCGAAGGAGCCAGCGACCCCAATCAAATGTCGGGTCAGCAGGAAACGCCAAATAAATCTCTGATCACAGTTTCTTTTGTAGAATATGAATTTAGAAATGGGGTAAATACCAAGAAGGTGATGGAGGAAATAAGGCAAGGGCTCACAAAATATCCCGGTGTGCAGATTACAATTGATAAAGACCTCATGGGCCCACCGGTTGGCAAGCCGATCAACATCGAAGTAAGTGGAGAGAATTATGAACGCCTTATCGGGATATCAGAAAAGCTGATGAGTGTTATCAACGATGAAAACGTCCCCGGAGTTCAGGAGTTGAAATCTGATTTGGAAACAGGGAAACCCGAACTCCTCGTCAATATAGATCGTGATAAAGCAAGACGATTTGGGCTTTCGACATACTCGATAGCCACCGAATTGAGAACGGCACTTTTCGGTTTAGAAATATCGAAGTACAAAGAAGGTGAAGATGAGTACCCTATTCAGTTGCGACTAAAAGATGAGTATAGGTATGATATCGATGCATTGATTAATAAGAAAGTTACTTTTAGAGACAAAATGGGTAAACTCAAGCAAGTACCTATCTCTTCGGTAGCAAGTTTAGAATATTCTTCAACATATGGTTCCGTAAAGCGAAAAGACCTCGATAGAGTAATATCTCTGTACAGTAATGTGATCGAGGGGTACAATGCCAACGAGATCGTAGCCGAGCTTAAATTGTTACTCTCCGACTATGACTTACCCGAAGGCTACACCATGAAATTTACCGGTGAACAGGAAGAGCAGCAAGAGTCTAGTGAGTTTTTATTGAAAGCCCTGATGATAGCCATATTTTCAATTTTTCTGATTATCGTAGCGCAATTCAATTCTATATCCTCACCGTTCATCATCATGGCTTCCGTACTCTTGAGTACAATTGGCGTATTCCTTGGTTTGGTCATATTCAATATGGACTTCATTATTATCATGACAGGAATAGGAATTATTTCCCTTGCCGGTGTTGTGGTAAATAATGCCATTGTACTGATTGACTACACAAATCTCGTTAGAAAGCGAAGGCGTGCAGAGCTGGACTTGAAGGACAATGAATATCTCAGTTTCGATGATTTGATCGACAGCATCCGGACAGCGGGCAAAATAAGGTTACGCCCGGTATTGTTGACAGCCATTACTACAGTTCTGGGGTTAATTCCCATGGCCATAGGCATGAACATTGATTATGCAGCATTGTTTAGCCGTTTCGATCCAAATTTCTATATCGGTGGCGATAACGCTAATTTCTGGGGCCCAATGGCATGGACGGTAATTTTTGGTTTAATATTCGCAACATTCTTAACCCTCGTGATCGTACCCGTAATGTACTTGATTGCAGATAAGATTTCGTTGAGGATGAAGGGAGTAAAAATGAAATAGAGATGATTTTTGTAATTGAAAAACAAGATGCTATTTCTTAAAATAAAAATAATTAATTGATATAAAATATGAGCAAGACGTTGATGATCCTTGGGTTTTCTGCATTCTTTATAATTATAGATCTGTATATTTTTCAGGCTGTCAAAATTACTGTTCAAGGTATGTCATTACCATGGAAAAGGAGTCTATTTATTGCATTCTGGGCACTGACCGCAATAAGCATCGTGTGCATTATCATCATCAATCTTATGCCTGCCGATTTTTTTTCAAGAGATGTAAGAAGACTGATCGTGGCCGGAATTGCCATGCTATACATTTCAAAAATATTTGGCGTTCTCACGCTGGTCATAGATGATATTTTTAGAGCAGGGCAATGGATATTAGGAAAAATATTTCCGGCAAAGCTTCCAGAAAACCCAGTAGGCAATGGAATGAGCAGATCTGAATTTATTTCCAAAACCTCACTTATTGCCGTTGCAGCCCCTTTGGCAACTTTTGGTTTTGGAATTGCCTCTGGAGCCCATAACTACAGAATTCACCGCAGAACAATTACACTACCCAATCTTCCGGCAGCATTTGACGGAATAAAAATTGGCCAGTTGTCAGATATACACAGTGGCAGCTTTTTTAGTAAAAAGGGAGTAAAAAAAGGGATTGACATGTTGCTTGGAGAAAAGCCTGACGTTGTTTTTTTTACTGGAGATCTAGTCAATGATGAGGCTAGTGAGGTGGGAGAATATAAAGCATTGTTTTCGAAAGTGAAAGCTCCACTTGGTGTGTTTTCTACTTTGGGAAATCACGATTATGGCGACTATAAAAGTTGGAATACCATTAATGAAAAGAAAAAAAATCTTTCAGACCTTATACAGACCCATAGAGAGCTCGGGTGGGATATTTTGCTCAATGAAAACAGGACGCTTAAAGTAGATGGCGAAGAAATTGGCATTATCGGGATAGAAAACTGGGGTGCAGGTCGGTTTTCTAAATATGGTGATTTGAACAAGGCCCATCAAGGAGCAGAAGAGTTGCCTGTAAAGATTTTGTTATCCCATGATCCAAGTCATTGGGATGCGCAAGTGAGACCTCAGTTTGGTGATATTGATGTGATGTTTGCTGGCCATACACACGGGTTTCAGTTTGGCGTTGAAATTGGGAATTTCAAATGGAGTCCTTCAAAATACTTGTATAAGCAATGGGCAGATCTATATCAACAAGACAATCAATACCTCTATGTAAATCGTGGGTTTGGTTTTCTGGGATATCCTGGGCGAATAGGTATATTGCCGGAGATAACCATTATTGAGTTGAAAAGAGCTTAGTGATTGTTCACGCGGGGTCTCTTGCAAAGAACCGTGCGAAAGAGATAGATTGACTGACAGAAGACCCCGCCATGACTGAAAATTTTCAAAGCCTAATTATTCACTTTTTCCCAGTCATCTGAAGATGAAATGGTAATTGATCCATCCTTATATTCTAAGATATAATCCACCATAGATCTTTTGGTGCACCCTTGAAATGCGTTGTCGCCGGTGCAATTATAAATGATGGGATATGAAAATCCATAAGGTCTTTCAAATTTTACTATTTTATCATTCTCATCAACAATAAATCCCCAGGTAAATTCTATGTGCTCACCCGAACAGCCCTCAGTAATCCCTGGATAATCATATTGATAAACTCCAATTCCACCAATTTTCAATTCCAAAAAACCTGACTTTTTACCAATGTATTTTCCGATAAATTTCTCGTCGATATCAAAGGTAGTCTTCACCTTCGATCCATTATATTCTAATAATCTTGTCATTTGATTTGATTTGGAAAAAAAACCACAAAACAATAAGACAACCCACAATGATTTCATAAGCCAAAAAATAAGAAATTTCATGTAATGATAATTAATAGAATATTTAAATTCTATAGTATATCAAAGATTCAGTTTTTTTATTAAAAAACGCGTTTGAATTCGGCTTGATTTTAATTTAATATTGTGCGAATTCTATATAATAAACTTATTTATGCTCATATATACACTTCCATTTATTGCTGCAATCATTGGGTGGGTCACTAACTATCTTGCTATAAAGATGCTGTTTCACCCAAGGAAAAAGGTTGACTTACTATTATTCAGTATCCAGGGTATTTTCCCTAAAAGACAAAAGGTGCTGGCAGAGAGGTTAGGTACAATGGTTGCAACCGAACTATTTTCCTTTAATGATATTAAAGACAGATTTACAAGTACTTCATCTGCTGAGGAGATAAATAAAGTTTTGGACGAAAAACTTGAAGATTTTATAGAAGTAAAATTAAAGTCTGCCTTGCCCATGTTGGCCATGTTTCTCAATGATGGTGCAAAAGCAAAAATTAAAGAAACGCTTCATGCTGAGTTCCAACACATTTTACCAGACATTTTAAACAAATATTCTGAAAAATTGGAGAAAGAAATTGACATAGAAAAAATAGTCACTCAAAAAGTGGAAGCATTTTCTTCCGAAAAACTTGAGCAGATTTTATTTTCTATTATGAAAAAAGAGTTTAAATTTATTGAGATTTTGGGAGGCGTGCTTGGATTTCTGATTGGGATAGTTCAATTATTAATAATTCAGTTACAATGGTCTTTGTAAAGACAGTCTAAGTTGCCAACTTTAGTTTAATTAGTTTTTGTCCATAACATTTTAAATATAATCTTATCATTTTTTTTGCTTGCAATACATTAATAATTTTTTTAAAACATCAAGGTTAAATATTTTGTTATGGTCATATCCAAAATACGTTGGATTAGATTGACGGAAACAAATTTATTGTTATATTGATACTCAGATAAAATTTAACCTTATGAAATACTACGCTTTATTATTGTGCTGTGTCGGGTTGGCTTTTGGATCCTGCATGAGAAATGAATACCTGGTCGAATCCGACTATAGCTATGCAGGTTCATTTAAAAGCTACAAATCCTTTGATTTTATGACAGAGATTGGAGCCAACAAAGACTCGGTCGAACAACGTGGCGCCATTCAAAAATCAATAAAAAGAAGGATGGAATTGCAGGGTTATAAATTCAACAAAAAGAGACCTGATCTTTTAGTTTCATTTAAAATGTTTTATGGAGATTTTAATTTTTATGGTTATAATCAACCAGACTTTGAAAATTGGCTTGTTTATGAAAATGACGAAGAGGCCTATAATCCCGTCACCTACAATATGTATGAGGGCACAATCATTGTAATTCTTTGGGATAGAAAGAAAAGAAGAGTTGTTTGGCAGGGATATGCCACAACCATGTTTGGAAATCCATACCAAAATGAGAAATATATTAAATGGGCAGTACGATCAATATTTGATCAATACAGGATATTTGGAGAAGATTTAACTGTTCAAAATAGATTAAACTGACTTAACATTTAACCATACCTAATAAAAAAAGCTTATGATTTATCATAAGCTTTTTTTATGTAATTAATTTTTCCGATACTCTCCCAATAACTATTCTACAAATAGCACAACAGCGGCAAAAGGATAGTAATCTTATTTTTTGTTAGTGTCTTTTTTTTGTGCTGTCTTTTTATAAACGTCAACTACTATGACGGCCTTAACAAAGGCAATTAAAGAAACTGCAATTATAACAAACAAGTTGACGGAATCAGAAATAGCTGGATCAAACATAGTCGTATTTTTAGAGCGCAAGTTTAAAATAATTTTTTTAGACTGGATAAAAAAACAACCTTTTTACAAAAACATTATATCGATTCCCAGTCTATCGTGTATTTTGCTTTTTTTGTTTCTCTTTTATTTTGAGCCATATCGGCATGAAAAGGGCCAGGTTCTCCATCTATCTCCAATGTAAATGTGCCGAGTTTGTCATTGGGAGAAATGAGATCCCAATCCCACAGTTCAATTACAATTTTTTGATCTTTAACTAAACCCTCAATCTCGATATTAAGATCTGTGGTAGTATCCATCATGATGGGTTGTTGTTTTTTCCCTACAGGCCATATTTTTTTTCCATCATATTTCAAATAAACATCATCGTATTGATGCTCTTCTACAAAATAGCAATGTAGACTCGAAAGGATTAGCGTATAGGTTTTCTGAGGTATTTCCATGGTAAAAAATTATCTAAGTTCAATTTACGTAAATCAGTCTTAAAAAGTATTTGAGCTATGAAAAATTTATTAAAAATTGCAGTTTCAATAAGCATTTGAGCCGGCCTCAACTCCTTCATTGTCTGCCTAGCTCAAGCAATGAACTTATCTCCTTACAATCCTCAACAACATAATTAGCTTCGGATAGGTGGCGTGCAGAAAAAGTCGTGGTAATCCCAACAGATTTCATACCTGCCCTGTTAGCCGCCTCTATTCCATGTGGTGCATCTTCGATCACCAGGCATTTGTTTGGATCGATTTTTAGTTTTTCTGCCGCCAGAAAGAAGACATCAGGAGCAGGTTTTGATTTGTCACCTACATCTTCAGTGAAATAAATATGTTCGTTAAAAATTTGTTTCAAATTCAGCTGCTGCTCAACTTTTAACATTAAGTCTTTGCTCATCGCAGTTGCAATACTGATTGAATATCTTCTTGTGTTCTTCAGCAATTTTACAAAAGGCAAAAATCCATTAACATATCCAATCTCCGTTTCAAAAAGATCCTGAATTATAACTTGTCGTTCATTTGCCAATTCCTGAGCACTTTCATCTAAGCCGTAATAGTCAATGATCAATTGCGCCCCTTCCAGAATTGTCTGACCCACCATCCTTGGTTTTAAATATTCTCGGTTATAAAAAAGGCTTCTTTTTTCCAGTACTTCTATCTGGCTTTTGTCCCATAGCGACTCGGTATCAACCACTACACCCTCGGCATCGAAGATTATACCTTTAATATTATTTAGACACATTTTAGGTCAGCTTTCTTCCTTATAGAACAATTGATAAAAATTCATATTGCTATCTCCATCAAACCCTTTTTTGATATAGTTCCTATTTCCATGGACATATACATGAAAATTTTTATCCAGTTTGATCACACTTTTAAATGCCCGCTTCATTTTCTTTACTGCCTCGGAATTGATATCAAATTCATCATAAATTTTCATTTCATTTTCCTCCTGGTAGTTTTCCTGATATGATTCAAAAGCACTAATAATTTCTGGTTCTTGCAATACTTTTTTCTGAAAATGAACTTTATCAAACACATCTTCTTCCTTAAAGAATTTTGCAGATTCCTGTACCAGCGACAGTTGATCTATTCTGTCTGCTTCAGGAAATGCTTCGCTCGAAAAATCTTTGCACATCTGGAGGTAGTTTTTGGTATGAAAGTAGGTGTCTTCATTGGGTTTTACATTCAAAAATAGCTCTTTCCAATATTTTGCATCCTCGCCTTTGTTGGTATTATCTACCAAAAGCACTTTATATCCTTCCTGCTCATTTACATTAAAAATTAAACACCCTTTGTCGAGATTGTTGATATTGATGCCATCATCGCGACTTACATTAAATGTGTTGCCTTCCGGGAATACTTTCAAAAAAGTTTCTTTTTTTTCTGACTTAAAAATGCCCACAACTTCTGTCAATTCATCTTGCAAATAGCAATTATCAAAATACGCCACATACAATTCCCCCGGTTTGATATTCGGATGATTAGATGCTTCGTACAGATGCTTGGCAAGATTCAATGATTGCATTTGCAAGGCTGTCTTATCAAGAAAAATACTTTTTGCATATGTATATACCTCATTCAAATTGAGGTTGGTGTTATGAGAGAAATTATAAAATTCCTGATCTTTAAATGGTTTGGTAAAGTAAGTGGTGAGCAAAGAAGATATTGAGCCATTTATTTCTACTTCTTGTTCGGAGTTGACAATGCCTTCTTCATTGGATTTATTGCCAACTTGATGTATGGCCAATCGCGATAGAAGGGCTTCAGAAAAATTTAACATAATTCAATTTAATTATTAAGGATCAAAATGGTTGATATGGATAAAACAGATCAAATGCAATAATGCAAATCAACCTTTCAAAGTCAAAAAATATAAGGCGATATAATAAAAAAATATTGCTTGAAATTGATCTAAATAATTCGAGGAATTATTTTTTACTCTCCAATGACCTCTTCTATCTGGCTCATTTTTTCCTCTGAAAATTTTCCTGAAGTGGCAAATACAATATTCCCTTCTTTATCCAGCACAAAGAAATAGGGGATATCTTTTTTCTGAAAATCGAGTGATTCTTTAAAGGGTTTTAGCTTTCCTTTGTAAAATAATATACTTGGAATTAACCTGAGGTCAAGTTTTTTCATAGCATTCTTTTTGGCAGTTTTTGTGGCGGCAGTTTTTATTCCGGTAAACATGGGCACGAAATATGCGTTGACATCATATTGCTGGCCGCCGAATAGCTGATTCATTTGCCCTTTTGGTTTATCAATAAATTTCCAGAATATCGGCTCCATCCAACTGTTGAGGTCATCCTCCGATTTTTTCGAAAATGCCAATCCGAGAAGCGTATATTTCCCTTTGGTATCTTGGGGCAATATTACTTCTTTGCCATCTGCGGTTGCTGTTTCCATTTGAGGAAATTTACTTCCTACTACCTGCGCCTTAGAGAAAGTATTTAATAATAACAAAAGCAAAATAGCAGTTGAAAAAAATCTTAAAAAAATATTCATATCGTAGTTATTTTTGAATGATCGAAAGTTCATTAATCATTCCAAGATTCGCAATTATTCCTCAAGATGAAACCAAAGTAACATAACGCATGTAATTAAAAACTGTGATAAATCACAAATATTCTTTTTGACCATGGAAAGTCGAGCGTTGGTAATTCTTTATCTTATTGGTGAATTGCACCTTTATTAATTGGGTACAGAGGATAAAATATATATCAATAAAAAATCTGTTTTTTAGCTAAAATGAACAATCAATTTTATAAATTTCCATAGAATTTGGTGTGCAAGTATTGTGCATTGACAACAAAACCACTTATGCAAACCTAATGGCCAAATCAAATAAATTTGGAACTTTCGGAGGCGTTTTCACTCCTTCGATCCTTACCATTCTTGGCGTTATCATGTTTCTCAGGCTTCCAATGATTATTGGTCAGGCCGGACTCATTGCCACTATTGGAATTATCATTGTTGCACATATTATATCTCTTTCTACAGGATTGAGTGTTTCATCCATTGCCACAGACAAAAAAGTAAAAGCCGGCGGAACCTATTATATGATTTCGAGAAGCCTTGGTTTACCAATTGGAGGAACACTGGGTCTGGCACTTTTTGTAGGTTTGTCATTTAGCGTAAGCTTATATCTCATTGGGTTTTCCGAAAGCTTTTTATCTTATTGGGGATACGAAGTAACTAAGGACAACATTCGCATAGCCGGTACCATAATATTACTCTGTGTTACTACCATTACGTTTATCAGCACTTCGTTGGCCATAAAAACACAGTACGTGATTATGGCTGCCATCGTATTGTCATTGGTATCGATTTTCGTTGGTCAACATGATTTTACTCCCGCTGTGCCACTGATCAGATCCGGTTCTTCGACTGTTTCTTTAATGGTGCTTTTCGGAATATTTTTTCCTGCAGTCACTGGATTTGAGGCAGGTGTGAGTATGTCCGGTGACCTGAAAGATGCCAAAAAATCCATACCCATAGGTTCGATATCCGCTATTTTGGTAGGTCTTGTAGCCTATATCGGCCTGTCATTTTTCTTTGCATATACTGTCGATGGAGATTTATTGGCAAATGATAGTAACGTGTTATTGAAAATTTCCTGGGTTCCGCAACTGGTTGTAGCGGGAATCTGGGGCGCAACACTTTCGTCGGCATTGGGAAGTATATTGGGTGCGCCAAGAATATTACAAGCCACAGCTGTGGATGGCATTATGCATCGGTTTTTTTCAAGAGGTGTTGGCAAAACCAATGAACCAAGAAATGCTCTTCTTCTTACATTTATCATTGCTGAAGCCGGCATCCTAATTGGTGAATTGGACGTAATTGCCAGGATTGTTTCTATATTTTTTATCACTACTTATGGTTTTCTAAATCTTAGTTGTGCCTTTGAGCGATGGACAAGTGCCGATTTCAGACCCGATTTTAAAACTCCTATTTGGGTAAGTCTGCTGGGTGCTGTGGCATGTTTTCTGGTAATGATCCAGCTAGATATTCTCGCAACCATTGGTGCCTCCATCCTTCTTGGTTTGGTGTTTTTATATTTAAAACGAAAAGAACTTTCTCTTCAAACCGGTGACACATGGAGTGGCGTTTGGGCTTCATTGGTAAAATCTGGCCTTGAATACCTGAGTGCAAAATCTGTACACAACAGGAATTGGCGGCCCAACATATTATTGTTTCATGGTGCCCAGGAGAGTCGGCCATATTTACTGAAACTCGGCAAAGCACTGACCGGCAAGCTGGGGATACTTACTGCCTTTGATTTAATCATCTCTGGTCTTTCTTCGGCAGTAAAAAATGAAGAAAAACTTCCACAGCCAGAAGAAAAGGAAACGGGAAGATATTTCACCCTAAAATATGCCACCAAAGATTTGTATGAAGGTATTGATGAAATATCCAGGGTCTACGGGTTTTCTGGCATAAAACCCAATACCATTCTGATGGGATGGATAAAGGACAATAAGCGCCAGGCAGATTTCGGGAATTTGATTACGAGTTTCAATAAAAGTCAGTTGAACTCCATTTTTCTAAATTATAGTGAAGAGCGAGGTTTTGGGAGCAGCAAAAGTATTGATATTTGGTGGAGCGGATATGGCAGCAACTTATCCTTTGCCATCAGCATCATTCGATATCTTTCGAGTGACGACATCTGGAAAGACATGAATATTAGACTCTTTGTGCCAATTACCAATGCGCTGTTGACAGAAAAAGTTTATGCTACCCTGGAGCGAATCATAGATCAATATCGCATAGCAGTGGAAATAAAACTGGTAGATAATTCCATTGAAAAGCTTTCTACATATGAACTCATAGAGCGGGAATCTTCTGAAACAGACTTGACCATTGTTGGATTACCCAACAGAAGATATGAAAATATGGATATCTTTATGGATGAGGCGAATAAATTGTTACCTCTTTTGGGATCTACTCTTTTAATTAATGCATCAAATCTATTTGAAGAATATGATCTGGAACTGAATGAAAAAACAACTGCACTTGCCAAAGAGGAAAAAATTGATCTTGTGCAAATGCCTCAGTTTTTATTGCCAATGCTAACCGAAGAAATCAATCGGGTAGATACAGATATGCACAGCCTGGCGAATAAATTTTTCGACCGAACATTTTTACCCCATTTTTTGGAATCAAATGATTGGATTCAAAACATAAAAGAATCTATAGAATCTACTACCCAAAATTTTATAAAAGCCAATGAAATCAATGATCAGTTCAGAAGGAACAAAGCTTATTTCAAAATAAAAAATGAGTTTTACTTTAACATCACATCGCTTTTTGAAAAGAAACAAGAAAATAAATTTAGTGAGCTTAAAAATTTAACCGAAGATGGGATTCAATGGTATATCCATAAAATGGATCAAAAAATATCTGCGGTAACAAACGGTTATCGAATCGAACATCATACCTCAAGATTTAAATTGAACAAGGGTGATTCCATAAAATTGAAACGATACAAAGCATGGAAAAAGCTCACACACCCATTTGCTAAAAAGACCATCCCAATCATTGTCCATTATCGAACACTTTCTGAGCACTATCTAAGAAACAGGCAAATAATCGTATTGCATCAAATTCTTAACAAATTTGAGACTTGGTCGTACCAGTTTATTTACTCATTAAAAAATCAAATCAATGCAATTGATGACTTTATCAATCAATCGGGTGCTAATTTAATTAGCGAGAAGCTTACCACTCTCCAGATAGAAAAAGTGAGAACCAAGCTATTAAGTGAGGTTCAGCAACTTGAAAGGGAGGTAAAAGCTGAGCAGACTGACATCACTCAAAATCTTCTTTCCTCCTTCAGAAGAGAAATTGTAGGCATGGGCTACGACCTTGAAGAAGTCAATGTAAACCAACTCATAAAACAAAAAACACGAGTTTCTAAGATTGTTGGGAAAGCAAGAAAGTTGGTACTGGCCTTTCCGGAACAATGGTACGACAAGGTGATTTTGTATTATAATAAATTAAATACGGACGTGCGGATGACATCCTTTATGAGCCGGACATCAAAACTTATTGATGATTATGAATCTGACATAAATGTAAATTTCTACCAGAAATTGATTAGAGATATAGATCAGCTAAAAAATAAAATTGTTTCTCATTCGCATGAACTCGAATTAATGAGAGAAGTCAAGGTCGAGTTTAATGGAGATAGTAGCATCAAAGTTTTTAAAGAATTTGAGTTGCTCAACCACGATGTGATGAAACTGGTAGATATTTTGCCAAAGGAAATGGCATTGCCATTTGAGGAAAATTCAGACAAAAGCCATCTCGAATCAGTCACCGTTCCTGTGGCTAAAATATCGCGACATTTTTTCGAATCCCGATTTGTTGGACCCATTGCAGACCGGCTGGGAAAAGCCGAAGAGGAATTGGTGAGAATAATCCATGAGATTAAGGATCAAATGAGTCTTACAAGATTTAGTATTGACAATCTCGACAATGAATCTGAATTGGGCTCGCATGGCAAAGGCGCTATCATCAGTGATATGGTAGAATTACTTGATGAAAAAAAACAAGAAATTGATCAATTAAATGATTCTATTTGCGAACAATTTAAGGATGCACTACAAGAAGCTTTTGATCCGCTTTCATCATACAAATTAATTGAAAGTTCTAAAGCACTCACTGTGCAACTTCGCGACTACAAAAGCCGACGCATAAGAGACATAATCGGATATCGGCTCAAAGCCATAAATACCTCCATTATGAAACAGCTTGCCAGGATTTGGTACACCAAAAGTGAGGGTGTATTGTTGGCAAAAAGATTGATTGAGACTGAAAAGAATAAATCGCGAAATGAAAAAATCCTCGATATTGTCGAGCATGTTTCTCCCTCTGCGAAAGTGATGAATACCGCACCCCACTATTATAAAAGCCTGTTTAGTGGCAGGTCAAATATCTCGGAAGAATTATGGGTCGGTATGATTCGCGAGCAAGCTGCATTTACCAAAGCCATTGAACGGTACCACTCGGGGATTAAAGGGGGTATCATTGTGACCGGTGAGCGAAACTGTGGTAAAACAAATCTTTGCCAGATTGTACTGAAAAAACAATTCAAAGTCAATCAGATATTTCACATTTTTCCACCAGTCGATGGGTCGTTGCAAGCCAAAGATTTTGAACATGAATTGAGCAAAGCCACTGGAATATTAAGAGACAAATCAGAAATATTCAACACCGTCCCATTCGGCAGTGTGTTCGTAATTCACGATATGGAATTGTGGTGGGAAAGATCGCCAAAGGGATTGGAACTGATACGAGAGATCATGCAAGACATCGATCGGTACAGCAAATCGTACCTGTTTGTGATCAATATGAACATCTTTGCTTATGAGCTGGTCAATAATGTATTGAATCTCCAGGATCATATGATTGGCGTAATTCAATGCCAACCCCTGGATTCGGAAAGTCTCAAAACACTGATCATGAAACGACATAAGTCCAGCGGGTTGAGTTTCCTTTTAGAAGATCATCAGGAAGAAAACCTGTCGCACCTCCGCCTGGCAAAGCTATTCACCAAATATTTTGATTATAGTAAGGGCAATCCAGGCGTGACATTAAACGCTTGGCTCAGCAACATTTTGCAGTATAAAAATGAACAACTGGTTATAGAATATCCAAATCTCCCAGACTTTGAAATACTCTCGAATATTGATGAAGAAGCTCTAATGTTGCTACAGCAAATATCGATGCATAAACGGATGGATTTCAACAAGCTTGCAAGGGTCTTTGCTTCGACAGAGCAAGAAATGGAAATTGCGCTTCGCCCTTTGCGATTGAATGGTCTGGTGGTTGAGAAATCTGATGGAGTTTTTATAATAAATCCCTACGTCGATCCGCTCGTAGTGAGTATTTTAAAACAAAAAGAACTATTGTGAAAATTCCAACTATTATAATATTCCTGGTTATTTTTCTTTCAATTAATTTTCTAGTTAGAAAAATGTTGGACAGACTAAATAATGAGAGTAATCTGTTAAAAAACTTCAGGCGGTTCTTCCCAATTATAGAGTTGATCGCTTGGGCATTGTTTATCATCTGGGTTTCAAACACCTTATTTGAAAGTTCAAAATTTCATCTTTATGTTAACACACTGATTATAACTCTGGGCTTTGTATTGGTTTATTGGTTTTTTATAAAAGACTATATTTCAGGTGTTCAAATCAAGTCTCGATTTAACCCATCACATGGTCAATTTTTTAAGTCGGATCAAACCAGAGGAGTGGTGAAAAAATTGGGAACACTTGTGATGGAAGTAAAATCAGAAAACGGGAGCGATTTCAAAATTCCATATTCCAAGATTGATCAAAAATCCATTGAGCTAAATATCCAGGAAAAAAGTGGTGGAGAAAGTACTTTTATAATCAAACTGGATAAAGACGTCGATGAAACCGACGCCTGTCAAAAGCTTACCGAACTCATCTTAAATTCCCCATGGAGTTCATACAAATCTACTCCCGACATCAAAGTTGTTGATGACAAAAACAACCTAAAAACTTACGAAATATCATATGTCTCTAACGGAAAAAATAGTTCCAGACAATTGAAAGAGCTAATTGAAAAGGAGATTCGGCAGTTAAAGTAGATGGTTTGTACTTTCGATTTGCAATCAATTTAGTACGGCAATTATCTCTGGGCTTGCAGCTCATTCTGATGCGTTTTTATAATGAACGTACTATCAAAGCATTGCCTTCAACTGTAATTATAATAATTGCATGGCTGGATATATATATTAACTGCAGATGGGCAATGATGGCAAATATAAGGTTACATTTGCGGGAAAATTTTCAGATATAAATTCAACGATAAGCTAATAATGAAAGAATTTTGGAATGAGCGCTTCGGACAAAATATATATATGTATGGAAAAGCTCCAAATGTATTTTTCACTCAGCAGCTCAATGAATTGCAAAAAGGAAACATTTTACTTCCGGCTGAAGGTGAGGGAAGAAATGCTGTCTATGCAGCCGTAAAAGGCTGGGGAGTTACTGCATTTGATTTTAGTGAAGAGGGTAAGAAAAAAGCACTCGCTCTGGCACAGGAGTACGAAGTAAATATTGACTATCAAATTCAGGATGCCGTTGATTTCAAACCTTCCATGTCGTACGATGCCATCGGGCTAATTTATGCACATTTTGTAGAAGAAGAAAGAAAAATATTATTTGCTAATCTTGAGGATTGCCTTGCACCTGGAGGAAGATTGATCATAGAAGTTTTTAGCAAAAGCCAAATAGACAGAGAATCTGGTGGACCAAAAAACTTGGACTTGTTATACAGCAAAGATGAAATAGAAGCATTATTTCCAAAAATTAACTTTATGGTGCTGGAAGAAACAAAGGTTTTATTGGATGAAGGAATGCATCACCAGGGAGATGCTGCGGTGATCAGGGCTGTGGGCGTGAAGAAATAATCTTAAATTGCCGGACCTGTTCCGGCATCTGTCCGAGGTTCGCAGAAATATATCTATAGCATACCCTTCAAAAATCCAGCAATATAAAACACCTCTTTTCCCAGTCTTGCAAGATCCGTCGCCCCTGTTGGTCTCTGCGACGGTAGGCAGAGACCAACAAGGGTGGTAATGTATAAATAATCTATTAATTGAACGCTTTTAAAATTACTATCCACCTCAATCCTTTTTGCCCGCATATTTCAAGAGGATATTTTGGGAGTTTTTCGTCAAATTCTGAAATGTCTTCTTCCGTAATAACTCCTGTAGCAAGTTGGTCTGCCATTATTTCCGCCCAGCGAGAACCGCACTGGACTTGCAACAATAAGCCGAACAAATAGTTAAGCACATTTCAAATAATTCATTTTCCCAATTCTTATAAGAAAAAAATAACTCATTTATTATAAACAGTAGGTTACCATAGTGATAGTATAGGAATATAACATTAAATAATATAAATATATTAATATGAGACGCATTACATTAATGATTGCATTAATTTTTACAGGATTATATTTGGAAGCACATGAGGATAGAAATGTTATACCAACAGAAAAAAACACAGTTGAAAAAGATGTGATTTCAAACAAAGAAAAATCGACATTTACGACTACTGAATCAATCATCCCTAAAGATAAAAGCTGGATAACCAGTGTAAGTTTTTATTCCCAAGACAATAACTTAGGCTATCTCATAATCCAGAGTAAGAATAAAACAACAATACATCAAAATGTACCAAAAGGGATTTGGACTGCTTTGAAAGGTGCAAAATCTACAAATGGATATTATAATTTTTATATTAAGGATAAGTATTCATTGGCAAAATAAACTCAATTTGTATTATTCATCGGCGGGTTAAATCTATCAATTAGTAAATCAGTGTTATTTCAATAGTAGGTTATTAGACTGTTCAGACCAAAAGTTTAAATTTATAAATAAACAATTAGAGATACATCAAATAATTGTCAAAACAGGAGCAATAATTGATGCAAGTGTGATTGAAACTCCTTTACGTCCTAAAGGGAAAAGTAATTACAAAGTGACTAAAGGTAGAGAAGATGAGCAGGAGGTTAAAGTTACAAAAGAGTATTCCTCCAATGTAGATACGGAGGCTCGCTGGCTCAAAAAAAGAGAAAAATACCATTTCGGTTATAAAAAGCATCATGTTATAGACGATGAAGGCTTGGTTCTTGGTGTTTTAACAACTCCCGCAAGTACAAATGAAATTGCGAATCTTGAAGAAGTTTTAGATACAGCTGATTTACCGAAAGACATTCCTTAAAAGCCGATAAAGGTTATCGATCAAAAAAAATGTAGCCCTCTTAAAGAAACGAAACTTAAAAAATCACATTCTAAAAAAGGCACTTAAAAATAAACCATTAACCAAGTGGGAAAGTAGATTTAATAAATTAGTAGGTCAAACACGATTTAAAGTTGAGCGTACCTTTGGGGGAATTAAAAGATGGTTTTCTGGCGGAATAGCTAGGTATAGAGGTATTGAAAAGATGCATACACAAAATTTAATGGAAGCTATTTGCTATAATTTATACCGTTCTCCTAGGATAATTGCGTCTAATCATCAAAAATAAGGCTCAAAAACCTCTTTTGACAACAATTTAGACCAATTTTAATGGCGGTAAATCTAAAAAATATGAAAACTGAAATTATGCCCGTTTTGCAATGGTCTTAGGTTGTCAATGACGTCAAAAAATACCAGTTAATTCCCAGGTTCCTACCAGCCGCAAGAAATGATTTTTCAAATTGCCGACAGACCTCGGAACAGGTAATGCCATTGACTTAAGGTTTTGTTGTATATAAAGTAACAATCTCATTTTTCTACAAATTCGTATCATTTCCCTTCTTGGTCATTTCGAGCCTGCCTTTGTCGGCAGACAGGTGTAGCGAGAAATCTTATGATCAATTGAACGAGTGAATAGGACATTGGTGATTATTTCAACTTAAGATTTCTCCCTCTGGTCGAGATGACGAAAAATTGGACATTTGAGTAAAATACACTTAATAGCCGGGCACTACATAAAGTCGATATCAATATTAAAAGGCGACTTCATCAAAAAACGCAATGCTTGCTCCATGTTCATTTCGCCAAGAATCACCTTATTGAGTGATTCGGTAATGGGAGATCGCATTTGATATCCTTTCATCAGCCGAATGATAATTTTTATGGTATTAATTCCTTCGGCTGTTTCTTCCATTGTTGCTAATATATCTTCTATTTTTTCGCCTTTCCCCAGTCGCTCTCCAACCGTAAAATTTCTACTCAACTTACTGGAGCAGGTAGCCACAAGATCACCAACACCGGCCAGTCCCAAAAATGCTTGCGTATTGGCACCAAGCATATGGCCCAGATAGATCATTTCAATCAGACCTCTGCTGATCAACATCGATCGTGCATTTTCTCCATACCCCATTCCGCTTAGGGCACCGGCAGCAATGGCGATGATGTTCTTCAAAACCCCAGTGAGCTCTATGCCAAGTAAATCCTTGCTGCCATAAACCTGAAATCTATCATTTCGTAAAAGCCGCTGTCCCTCCCGGATCACTTCATCAAAATGACTCGCCACAACTGTTGCTGCAGGCTGATCATCGGATAGTTCTTTTGCCAGATTTGGTCCGGCCAAACATCCCACCCTCACAGCCAGGCTTCGCTTTCTGATGAGCCTGCTCATGGTATAAACATCATCTTTTGCGATTTTCAAATCCTCATCTTTTTCCCAGTCTTTTTTAGCAATAACAAGACCTTTTGTACCATGGATGAGAATGTGATAAGGCTTTAGAAATGGAGCCAAATTATCAATTAGCTCAGCAAAATTATTGGAAGGAACAATCGGGAAAATAATATCGCAACTTTCTGCAACAAATTGCAAATCATTAGTTGGGGTAATTCGAGCACTCATTTTCTTGCCATGCAACATTTTTGATTCAGCGATTTCGCTGACCACTTTTATGTTTCTGGCATAGAGTATCACGTCAGTATTTTTAGCAAGGATATTAGCAATGGCAGAGCCGAAGCTTCCCGCACCAATTACCCCTACCGGTTTATTATAGGAATTTTTCAAGCTCATACCCGTCCATTCTGTTGTGATAGTAATACAAATTATTTATATCCTGAGTGATGATATTACCTGCTTTATTTTTGAGCAATGGTCTTCTGGTATGATAAATTCCCACATTTGATATCCCCAAATTTATAACCTTGTCAATGTCGTCTGTGAGGTGCGTAGCCATATCTACTTTATCTTTATTGAACAAATCAATAACACCATTTCTCAATTTTGAAAAAACCTTGCGAAACTCCTCGTATTTAATTTCTATTTCATCAGCAGGTAGTCTCAAAACACTGTAAAGATCCAATTTACTATGATAATTTCTTATCATTATAAAAGCAGTAAATGCTACCAAATGGCTGGATTGTACACGATTAATTCTATAATATTCCTTTATAATAACTTTGCTGAGCATGCGGGTATATTCTTCTTCACGCTGCTCATCGGCAGAAATACGTCCTCTCGAAAGGAAGTAATCGCGCGTGTTTATTCGATTTCCAGAGGCATTAATGCTCATGCCTTCATCATCGACATAATTGCCAAATAGATCAAGACCTTTACCAATGGACACTGAGATATTATTTCCTTTGGTAAAAAATTCAACTAAAAATTTCAGTATCCTACCTGATTGTTCGTATTTATTACTTTCTTGATAATACCTCTCCTGTCCCTGGCTTTCCAGGTGATTTCTTATAAGTCCTGGTGCCTCCAGTACAAAGTTGTAATTGGTGACTACCGGGACGATAAAAATTTTATGATCTCTTCCTTTGTCGCTATTTTCATAGTTAGCCCTTTGTGCCCCTATTGCAGTTCCCAGTAGTCCAAGTTTTAGTTTTGTTTCAATCTTACCGGAACGGGATCGCGTACCTCCCGGAAAAAAAAGACTATGGCATTTATCCTTAATCGCCATGCCCGAATACGTGCGCAATGATTCGAGATACAACATATTTTTCTTTCTTCGATCTACTTTATATGCACCAAGACTATTCATAAAATAGGCGAATATCTCCATGTTAAATAGATTGAGACCTGCACCATAAATAAATGGCGGAAGACCAAGTGTATGAATTACCCAGCCTATAAGAATGGAATCGAGATTGGAAAAATGGGTAGGAACCATAACTACTGTACCGATTTTTGCCAATTTTCTAAGCTGTGCTGTTTCGCCGGTAATTTGTATTTTATCCAGCAGCGTGAGGTCTCCCCTCCACAAGGAGCCAAACTTTTTGACTCTGGCGGCATTCAATAATCTGGCAAAACCAAATTGAATTATTTTTCTGGCAAGACGATAATGTGATTGTTTGAAATTGCCTGCTATTTCATGCACATATCGGGAAACAATCTCTCTAAGAATTTGATCGGCAAGCTCTTGTTTTTTGTCCTTGCCGGTATTGCCGAGTTCTAACAAACGGGATTTTACGCTGTTCCAAAATTCAACCTCATCTTCGGGATCAACCTTCCATGGGTGGGACTCATACCTTATTTTTTCACGATATCTTGTGAGTTCCAGCTCTTCTATGAGGGTATTCAGATTTGGTCGAAGCTTCTTTAATCTTTTAAAACTATTTTCAATTATCTTTTCTATAAATTGTTTTCTGTTTTTTGCCAACCTCACAACCGGCCATTCCTCATCATCAGACAAGATGGGGTCATAGGTTTTAGAAGTATCAATTATCTGTGGTTTCCTGACTAATTTTCTCAATTAAGTAAATTAAAGCCTCGCATTACTATTTCAATAGATTCAAAGTTAACCAAAATGTCAGTTACAAGTTCAAAAGTAATCTGTTATAATTTAATAGAAAATTTACTTAATGAAAATCGGAACTATCCACTTTAGAACTTTTTGGAACAGGACGATCAAGTTGGGGGCGCATTTGTTTGGTCTTTTCATCAAACGAAAAATGTATTTCTGTTCCTGTCAACAATGGGTCTATAACAATTAAATTTTCTTCCTTGATTCTTCTTTTATCTTTTTTCCATTGACTATATGTCGATCCCAATACTGGGAAAATAGAGATGTTTTCAGCTTTTGAAGATATATCAAAAAATGAATCGGCATGCTCTTGCTCAATCTCAAAAAATAAATATGCCTTGAGGCCAGAGCTTGATGTGTCTGCGATGATGCTATTTACAAAGTCAATAAAAGCCCATAGATTTCGGCTGATTGACGGCAGATAAAAATTATCCTCACTACTATTTTTAAGAACAATGGTAAAAGAAGATTTTCCTGACCAACCTAAATAAAAAAAATACATCCCCGAAAGCATAGAAACGAGATGAATCCATGGAGAAAATAAATTGGTGAAATAAGATAAAAACGCAAAAGGTGTAATGATGCCTCCCATAATCAGAGGAAATAGCATCTTTTTATATTCAACTTTTAGTTGTACAATTTGATTTATGGGGAATAGTCGTTTTTTTGTTTTATGCGTGACCAACAACATTTCATCGCTTATTGCTACCTTATTGTCATCATCTCCATCGGCCAATAAGTAAACAAAAGCTTTTGCTTTTTCCCAGTCAAAATAATCTTCCAAAGCTACCTCATTTGTAATCGTACCAAATAAGCATTTGTTTCATCTTCAAATAAAACATGACAATGCCACCCTAAAGAATATGCTATTTCCATTAATTTGTCCTGATCGATATAAAGCCAAGTGAATCTACTGCCCATTTCATTTTTATACTCATAGTGAAAAGACAGCTGTCCAAAATATTTTGCATCCGGAAGCGGGTTTCCTTCATAAAGATAAGTGACGTCAGAAGAATCAAAAAGCAAAAACCCTGAGGGGTTGACCAATTTTTTAAAATGCAATAAAAGCTTCTTCAATCCGGCGATGCTCCTCGCTATTCCAATCCCATTCATAAGCATGAGAATAGTGTCGTATTTTACCTTTCCATAATTGTATATATCTGCATTTACAATTTTGTTAACCCCGGTTTCCTTTATTATTGTGCAACACGAGGTCGATGCATCTAAGGCGGTAATGTCGTATCCATGTTTTTGTAAATAAATGGAATGCCTGCCGCTTGCTGCTCCCACGTCTAATATTTTACCATTTACCTGGGTGAGTGCAAAGGTTTCCAGGTCTGAAAAATTATTCTCTTTATTAAAAAAATTTTCTAAGGAAATAGTATCAGGTTCACCATATTCATTGTGCAGTAGCAATGGTAATTTAAAATTACCACGATGAAAATCCAGTAAAGCCTGACCAAATATGTCTTTCAATTTTCAATTATTAATTACACGTAAAGTTTTGCCACGTTGTTTTTATATATCTTATTTTTCAAAGTATAATGATCTAAAATACTTAAATTTCCAAAAGGGCATAAAGGCTTTCCATAAGTCTTTTTTATTAATTATCTTTTTTTCAACTAATCTTTGACCATCAATGAAACCTCTATAAACTACGTTGAACATCAGAATAATAAAGAATGTAATAGAATTATTGTAAAGACTCCAAATGAGTAAAGGAATCGGTAATAATATTGCCAAATAATATATAAAAATATTTTTCATGATTTTATAAGTTTACAAGCGCTCATTAGCAGCACATGCTACCGTTAATGCAAGTGCAGTTGCAGGAATAAATGCAGTTTGAGCAAAGGTCCAAACAGAAATCCATCCATGATTAGTATTTGCATCAGCCAAACAATCAGCAGTTGCTCCTCCACAACCTGCGCTTTTTGATAGCACATTAGCAGTTTCAATCGTTTGATTTTCAGAGTTTAACTTTATAGTTGATATTAATTCGAAATTACTATTAATTCTACTTTACGAAGTTAGCTTTAATCTTTCAATTGACTTAAAACCTTCAAGGATTCACTTGCAAATGTCTCTAAATTATGGAAATCAAAGACAAGGCATACTAAAAATCCTTGAAGGTTTGGTTGCAAAAATTATATTTTACAATATGTACTTTACCTTCGTAAAGTAGATTTAAGGTATTCAATTTTAAAAAGATTGTCATAAGTTTTAGTGGTTTTTACAATTATAGGTATTGAGAAACCACTATCATTGAATTAGAGTTTTCGTAAATAAACATTGTCGTTATCAAATTCTATATTGTTTGAATTTTCCGAACGCCAAGAAAGTGTTAACAACTTTTTACCCTTTATGAAAAAGGCCAATAAAACTCCATGAGATTACCTTTATTTCGTTTGCTATATTCCAAGCATAATAATTTTTATTAAAGACCACAATTAAAACAGTATTAAAGATAGATGGTTATTATACATTATATATTTAAAAATTATTAAAAGGAGACCATCAATGAATTTCTTAGGGCATTTTTATTTATCACACCATGATTCGGATCTCCTTATCGGAAACTTTATTGCCGATTTTGTAAAAGGAAAAAAGTACAAGGATTATCCGTCAAAAATTTCAGAAGGTATCATGATGCACAGGCACATCGATCAATTTACCGATAGCCATGAACTGGTACGACAAGGAAGACAGCGTCTTTTTGATAAATACAGGCATTTTTCCGGTGTGATCATTGATATGTACTACGATCACTTTCTGGCAAATCTTTGGGAAAACTACTCCGATAAATCATTATTATCATTTTCAGGGGCAATTTACCAAACTATAGAATCTAATTTTCAGGTTTTGCCCGCTAAGTCACAATATATGTTTCCATTTATGAAAAAGCGAAACTGGCTATTATCCTACGCTACAACTGATGGTATTGGTCAGGCCCTTACGGGAATGTCAAAAAGAATAAATCACGATTCTAAATTGGAAGAATCTATTTCAGAATTACTTGAGTATTATGAGTTATTCAAAGAGGAATTTCAACAGTTTATCATCGAGGTAAAATCACACTTTGAAAATAAAAGATAAGCTTCCAGCTATTATCAATGACTCCAATCAAATTTATCTAACTCTTCAATTGCACCAACGAGTAGATTGATACATTTTTCTATATCCTCTTTATTGGCCATTTCTATCACTTGATGCAAGTGCCTTGTCGGGACGGAAATTGCTCCTGAGATCGAGCCATCTTTCCCCATTCTTTGCAAGGCAGCGGTATCAGTTCCACCTGCAGGTAGTACCTCGGGTTGCCATGTGATTTTATGTTTGTCGGCTGTTTGTTTTAAATACTCGACCATTCTTGTGTCGCAAATGACAGATCCATCCAATATTTTTATAGCGGCACCTTTGCCCAGCTCAGTAATTTTTTCGTGGGCCTGGGCGCCAGGTACATCGTATGCGATTGTGGTGTCCAGGGCAATACCAAAGGTGGGATTTATGGCATGGGTACTCACATTCGCTCCTCGCAGTCCTACCTCTTCCTGAACAGTGAAAACTGCATAAAGATCAAAAGGTATATTTTTCAATTTTTTCAATGCTTCAATCAAAATAAATACTGAAACACGATTATCAATAGATTTGCAATTGACGCAATCACCCATCTCGACCAACTCTCTTTCCCAAGTAATTGGATCACCAACCTTTATGATTTTCTCAAGCTTTTCTTTTTTCATGCCCGTATCAATGAAATAATCTGTTGACTTGGGCATTTTTAATCGCTCATCCGCCGACATCACGTGAATTGGTTTTGTGCCCAAAACTCCAGGGATGCTAGATTTTCCATGGATATTTACTCTTTGTGCAGTAAGCGTTTTCGGATCGAAACCTCCAAGGGTATGAAATCTTACAAATCCTCCCTCTTCGATATGTGTCACGACAAACCCAATTTCGTCCATGTGGGCAGCTACCATCACTTTTTCTTGGTGGCCAACTTTTGAGCCTTTTTTATAGGCAATCACATTTCCGATATTATCAATATGATAGCTATCAACATGTGCTTTGATTTTTTTAATGACCAAATTCCTGATTAAATTTTCATGTCCGGGAGCACCTGCCGTTTCGCAGATTGTCTTGAGTGATGGAATATCAATGTTCATAGTTTTGCAATTTTGTCAATCTGTATTTATTGGAAAAGTACAATTTATATTCTGAAAAATTATAATTGAGAAGACCTGAAAAAATAAATTTTTTGTCAAAAAATTTATTTTGATGACTAAATCAAGGGTCTTTTTGATACATAATCTCACCAAAAATATACAATAAAATTATTTTTTACACATGTACAAAAACTAATATTTGAGTTAGTGTTTTATAATAATGTAACGAAAATCAAAATACTGGATTATTTTTATTGCACGACTATATTTACTATAAGTAGGTATAAAGAAGCATCTTGAACATGTGTCATTAAAGTTTCGAATTACTAATCATGTTGATTTTTATATAATTTTTTATTCAGGTTTAGAAAACGGATTTCTGACAAAACACCTAAAATGCTTATGATAATATTATAATCTTACAAGGGTGCTCTGACCATTTCACTTAGTTAGGTTGAGAGAATTAGTGCTCTTACTTTTATCACATAATTAAAAAAGGAATCACTAATAATTAATATTAACGCTATGATTTTATTTATACTTTATCTTATCTCTCTCGTCTGGATGGTTGTCTTCTTAACCAACTTTGTAAAACCTTTTAAAAAGAAAAAGCAATTTGAAACAACCAAAATAAAATATATTCCTTTAAAGAAATCTACAGACCCTGAAACGAAATATTATGTATTGGATTCGGGAGACCTTGTAGAGATGAGTAAATAGCATTGACCGTTAAAATAAAATTAATTATTAGTTAAATTGATTATCCACGTTATTTTTTTTCATGTGGGACAAATTTTTTAATCGTTATCAAAAACCTGTCATTTGACAGGTTTTTTTTTGCTTCAGATCTAATATTTAGCAAAAGACTGCTCAACACCAAAACCCATCATTTCTCCAATAGAAGTCGTCCTGCTCAAATTTCCGATTTTATACTTTTAATGAGGAAGCACAATTTGCAAATCGCAAGCACCCATGCGATCATTTCCATCAAATATTGAATGGTTAAAGCACTTATAAATTGAGTAATTCAAATTATTTTATAAATAAATTATTCTAATAATAATCAAAACTAAATATTAGAGATAGTTGATAAGCCACTTTATATCTTCAATAAATCCAATACCTTTTTTCTTCATTCTCTCGCATTTTTCATTTTGGCCTAATAATTGTTTTTACCATGTCAAACAAATCTAACTTATTATGAAAAATTTAAATTCAATATTCGCAATCTTAATTGTACTATTTCTCATCGCTCCAATAAATGAGTCATTGGCAAAAAATCCTAATAAGCAGGCTAAAAAGGAAATGAAAAAAAAGGCTTATAAACAAGCAAGAAAAGAAGCCAAAAGATTTAGAAAAAGAGGGTGGTATGTAGCCCCCGGAGCATTGCCAATGGACAAGCAAATAGAAAAATCGTGGGAACTCCAATATAAACAAGATGAAAACGGGTATCCGCTTTACATTGTCGCAACCGGAAATTCAGTCGCTGAAACGCAATCGGCAGCAAAACTCCAGGCAACAGAATTGGCAAAATTAGAATTGGCCGGATTGGTTCAGACCAATGTTGCCGCACTGATTGAGAATAGCATTGCCAATAACCAGCTCAACAATGAAGAAGCTGCCTCGGTCACCAAGACTGTAGCGGCATCAAAAAATATCATTGCGCAGGAAATAGGTCGAGTGATCTTCTTATTTGAGATTTATAATAAAATTGATAAAAACGTAGAAGTTTCTGTTCGGGTAGGATACAACAACGATCTGGCCCAGGAAGTTGCCAAAAAAGCCATCAGAAAGCAACTCGAAGACCAGACAGATATTTTGCATGACAAGCTGGACAAGCTGATGGATTTTTAACCAGAATAAATCAATAGTTTATTTGAGATCTCAAACCAAATTTTCATGAAATATTTACTGTTCATATTGATTTTCATTCTTTTTGATCAGGAAAGTGCTTTCACCCAAAAGTATAAAAGTACAAGCCTACCGATCAGGCAAGCTTCGGGTACAGCACTTTTCAGGCTTGAAGAAGATATGAGTATGGATGACCTGAAAGAGAAGCTGAGAACACAGGCGATTATCAATGCCATTGAAAGAGAGTACGGCACCTACGTAACCCAGGAATCTTTTGTAGATATTGATGATGGGAATACACAATTCAGGATTTTTGGCAAAACCACAATTCGTGGGGAATGGCTAAAAACTACCGGTGAAGATTTCAAAGAGGAAATGAGAAAGATTAAGGACGGACGTAGAAATAGGCATGAGCTTTGGATGAGCCTCAAGATAGATGGCAAAGTGAGAGAACTTTCCCAACCTGATGTTCAATTCAATTTTTTTACTTCTTCTTGCAATAAAGACGTTTGCAAAACCAGCTTTTTTGAAAACGGTGAGTCAATGTATTTTCATTTTAATTCTCCTGTTAATGGATACTTGTCAATTTATACAGTGGAAGCCGAAGCATTGGGAATCAATGACAAAGAGGCCTTTAGGTTATTGCCATACAAAAATATGCCGGCAAAGTTTATCAATGCTGTTCCGGTTATAGCTGATAAGAATTACATTTTCTTCGATCCTAATGCGGAAAATGATTTATTCGAAAATTTTTCTAATTATTTAATTGACGAGATGATTATGCTTACAGAAAAGGGCGAAGAGTTTGTGGAATTGTACGTGGTATTTTCTACAGAGGAATTTACAAAACCAAGTCTGGTTAATCTTGATTCTGGATTAAAGTATGAAACGCCAAAATCACTGCAGGCCTCTTCACTAACCAATTGGTTGGAAAATAATCGAATGAACAACCCAGATTTTTATTATAGACAAGTGAAACTCAAAATTGTAAACTGAGCATTACTTTATAAAATAATTTAACATCCCTGATGATGAAAAATATCATATTTGGATTTTTAGCTTATTTCATTTTGACCATAAATGGTTCATTTGGCCAGGAGCAGGGGGCAGATTATCTAATGTCTGCTAAGCAATATGGCAAGTGGGGTTTTATCAATAAGGAAGGCGAATGGATTATCTCTTCAAAGTATGAGGAAGCATATCATTTTTCAGAAGGATTGGCTGCCGTAAAATTTTATGGACATTGGGGATATATTGATAGAAATAACGCATGGGTTATTCAACCAAAATATCAAGATGCAAAACCATTTAAAGAAGGAGTTGCTTGCGTAATGCTAAACAACTCCTGGGGATATATCAATACTGAAGGATCCTGGCATTTTGAACCAAAACTAAAGGTGGTCAGCTCATTTTCTGCTGGTAAGGCTTTAATAAAAAATGATGATGGTTTTGTATATATTAATAAAGCAGGAGATAAAATATTGCAACAAAGTTTTGATCAAGCTCTTCCATTTTCAGAGGGTCTCGCGTTTGTAATTTATAATGGACACAAAGGATATATCGAACGATCTGGCAACTGGCTGATTAAGCACGATTACAATGAAGCCTATTCATTTTCTGAAGGATTGGCCCTTGTCAAGAAAGGTATGAAATATGGTTTTATTGATCAAAATGGTGCAATGGTCATCAGGGCACAATATGATGACGCCAATTATTTTAAAGAAGGTCTTGCCGCTGTGAAAAAGAATAACAACTGGGGATATATCAACCAAAGTGGCCGGTTTGTTATTGAGCAGAGGTATGGTGCGGCATTTCCTTTTTCTAATGGCCTGGCAGTAGTGAAGTATGATGGGAAATTTGGTGTGATTGATAAAAACGAAGCTTGGGTTATCGAACCTTCATTTAGTGGAATAGGTCGATATACCCAATCAGTTTCTCTCGAAGATCAAGTGAAAATTCTTGTTGGAAATATGTATTCCAATTGGCAATTGAAGGGTGAGTATGAGAAAACACCTGAATATTTATTGCGTGTTTCTGAAGAAAACAGATCATCTCAAATTCAGAAATTTGCTTCTCTGGCCATTAAATCGCTTGCCTTCAATAATGTAAATTTTAAGCAGACTTCTATTGGTCTGTATGAAGCGGATTATGAAAAATTCAATATTATTATTCCGGGAGCAAACAGCATAATGCTTCCGGTCCCATTGGAATATGCCAAAGACATGAAGGAAAATTGGAATGAGGTTTGGCTTGGCAATCCTGCATACACATTATCGGGAGATAAATTTCTGATAACTTCCCTTGATGTCAAATACAATGGAAGGGATTTCAAATATGATATTTCTCAAGATTTCCATACTGTGGCTAACTCTACGGTTGATTTGGATTTTGAAAGCATAACTTATAATCTCCTTAAAGTGAGTGAAAATATTGGCCTAAAATTGCCTGGCCCCCTCACTATTATTGGTCAATCTGATGTGGATGTTGATATCCCAATTACCAATGAAATAAATAATAAAACATTTGCTTTGGTGATCGGAAACGAAGATTACAGTTCTTTCCAGATGGATTTGAATACAGATACAAATGTGGATTTTGCCTCTGTTGATGCCAAAACTTTTAAGAAATATCTTATCAATACCCTCGGTGTGCCAACTGAAAACATTACACTTCTGATCAATGCAACAGCAGGACAGATGAAACAAAAGATCGCTCGCCTAAGTGCTATTGCCGGAGCTTATGAGGGAGAGGCCAAATTGATATTTTACTACGCCGGACATGGTTTGCCAAAAGAAGATACCAACGAACCATATATAATACCGGTGGACGTTAGCAGCTCAAATTTGGATTATGCATTGAAACTGGAAGATGTTTTCAATAAATTGACAGAAAATGAATCGAAACGTGTTACGGTATTTTTAGATGCCTGCTTTAGCGGAGGTGGAAGAAATCGCAGTCTTGTTGCAGCGAGAGGAATTCGTATAAAACCCAAGTCTCCATTTGTCATGGGAAATCTGATAGTTTTCTCCGCTTCGACAGGAGATCAGACGGCCTTTCCTTATAAAGAAAAAGCACATGGAATATTTACATATTATTTGCTCAAAGGATTGCAGATATCCAATGGCGAGATGAGTTATGGAGAATTGGATGATTTCATAAGAACTAACGTAAAGCGAAAGTCCGTTTTGGTAAATAATAAGGTACAATCTCCACAAGTGAAAGTTAGCCCAGTGCTTGAGTATTCATGGAAGGAAATGAAATTTCTGGGAAGTAAAGATGTTTTGCCACTGGGTTTTTGAAGGGATTTCAATAGGTGTATTTTTTTGCACATAGCAGACAGGTGCTGGAATAAATCCGACAATATCGCTAAACGATAGTCCCCGGATTTATTCCGGGGCCTGCCGGCAAACATCAAAAACTACCATATCTCAAACCAACCCAGTAAAAGCAAAAACCTCCTCTTTCTACAAATTCATACCTATTGATAATACTTCGGTATATTTTTGCATCTATCAGATTATTAGCTGGTTATCGGATAAACAAATTTAGTGTTAATCTTCTGATTCAGTTGATTAATTAATAATTCATCTTTAAACGAAGTGATGTATTAAATGAGACTGGGAAAATGAAGGGTTTTTCATTCCTGAGTTTTTGAAAAGTATGGCGTAGATAGTTTGTGGCACATATTCGACTGGCACAGGAATAAACCTACCGGCTAGGCACATCCTGCAAGAGTAGGCAAATAGCCAGTATCACACTTCCTCCTTCAGGAATCAATACTCCTTATTCATACGATAATAAACTTCATTCCATCTCAATTCATTTTTAAGATCCCGAAGTTTGGTTTCATTATCAATCAAAATCATTTCGATTTCAAACATATTTGCAAAGTCTTCCATAAACGCTGTATTCACAGCCTGACTATAGCAGGTGTGGTGCGCTCCGCCGCCGAGAATCCAAGCAGTGGCAGCGGTCTCTAAATTGGGAAGCGGTTTCCATAAAACTCGTGCCACGGGAAGGTTTGGTACAGGTTCTTTCATTTCGATGGCTTTTACTTCATTCACCAACAAACGAAACCTATCGCCCAGATCAATAACAGAAGCATTTATAGCATCGCCAACGGCACCATTAAATACCAAGCGAACAGGATCGGCTTTTCCTCCAATGCCCAACGGATGCACTTCACAACTTTGTTTTGCGTTGGCAATTGTCGGGCATATCTCCAGCATGTGCGACCCTAAGACGCTATTGTTGCCAGGCTGGAAATGGTAGGTATAATCTTCCATAAACGAGCTGCCTTCTTTCATTCCACTTGCCATCACTTTCATTGCTCTCACCAAAGCGGCAGTTTTCCAATCGCCCTCAGCACCAAATCCATAACCGGCAGCCATCAATCTTTGAGTAGCAATTCCTGGAAGCTGTGCTATCCCATGGAGGTTTTCAAAAGTATTCGTAAATCCTTCAAAACCACCTTCTTCCAAAAATGCTTTTAATCCCAATTCGATTCTTGCAGCCTCTACCAACGAATATCTTTGTACACCACCAGGTTTCATAGTATCCATCATTACATAAAGTTCGTCATACTCCTTAGTGAGCTTTTTAACTTCCAGGTCCGATACCTGATTCATATATTCAACAACATCACCAAGACTATAACCGTTGACGGAATAACCAAATTTTATTTCTGCAGAAACTTTATCTCCCTCTGTCACAGCCACCTGCCTCATGTTGTCACCAATTCTGGCAATTTTCATTCCCTGCATATCTTGTTTTGCACAAGCAACCCGCGACCAGACATTTAGTTTTTGAATTACCTCTTCATCTTGCCAATGACCCACGACTACTTTTCTGTTTAACCGCATTCGCGAGTTGATGAAACCAAATTCCCTACCACCATGTGCAGACTGGTTGAGGTTCATAAAATCCATATCAATAGTCGACCATGGAATATCCCTGTTGTATTGAGTATGAAGATGCAACAGGGGTTTATGAAGGATTTTAAGACCTCCAATCCACATTTTGGCAGGAGAGAAAGTATGCATCCATGCGATGATACCAACACAGTTTTCGGTATTGTTGGCGTCAAGACAAAGTTTGTAAATTGATGTCGGATTAGTTAACACTGGCTTGAAAATAACCTTAACAGGGATGATTGGCGATCTGTTAAATGCCCCGGATATTTCTTTTGAGTGAGTGGCAACTTGCTTTAAAGTTTCTTTTCCATAGAGGTGCTGGCTACCAGTCATAAACCAGACTTCATATTGATGTAGGTTAGTTTTCATTCGATTTTTAAGTGTCTATGTGTCAATCAACACTTCGTTAAAGTATTAATTATAAATGATGAATTATTAATTAAACAACTGAATATTAAGGAACTAACATCCAACTTATTAATTCCATAATCAACTATCAATCAGATAGGTGCAAAAAACCATCGAAGTATTATCAATAATATTTTGTTTCAAATCCATTACCCATGGTGTTTTTGGCAGTATTTACATTTTGACAAACTCTAGATGCAGTTGCGGCGAGTATGGCATTTTCATTGAAGCCTTCTGTCAAAGCCAGAGGAGTGCCCTCCTTGTTTACAACTTTTGGTGTAGAACCAGTAGTATCAACACCTATGACAATTTTTTTTATTTCCCATGGACTTATAAATCGAGGTCACCTTGATTTTATTAAAATTAATTCAAATTTTCCAGGCTTTGGGTTCTTGTATAAATTGCAATAACTCGAGGTCTAACCTTGACCGTAATACGCATCTTTTCCATGTTTTCTAAGATAGTGCCTATCCAGTAACTCCTGATTTATGGAAGGAACTTTATTAATATTCAACGTATGATAGGCCATTTTTGAAACTGCTTCCATCACGACAGAATTATGAACGGCCTCTTGGGCATCTTTCCCCCAGGAAAATGGGCCGTGATTATTAACTAAAACTCCGGGAATTTTATTTGAATCAATATTTTGAAAAGTCTCTATAATGACGTTACCCGTTTCCTTTTCATAATCTGAATTAATCTCAGATTCAGTTAATTTTCTTGTGCATGGAATGTTACCATAAAAATAATCTGCATGTGTAGTGCCAAGTGCAGGTATCGGCTGACCGGCTTGTGCCCAAATGGTTGCCCATTCGGAGTGTGTATGCACAACTCCACCGATATTGAGAAAATTTTTATATAAAATAATATGTGTATTCGTATCTGAAGAAGGTTTATAATTACCTTCTATAACATTTCCTTCTAAATCTACCACCACCATATCTTCAGGTTTCATGCTGTCATAGTTAATGCCGCTTGGCTTGACAACGATCAATCCTTTTTCACGATCTATGGCACTTACATTTCCCCATGTAAAAATCACAAGTCCATGCTTTACCAGGTCAAGATTGGCTTTGCAAACTTTTATCTTCATGTTTTCTAACATTTTAGTAGCTTTTAAATTTAAAAAAGAGTATTGGTTTCGCAGTGCTTTTTACATACATCCTGATCAAAATGATAATAAAAAGCTCCTTTTTTTGTACGGGAAATCCATAGTCCGATACCAACAATCAGGAGGACATATAGCCCAAAAATCACATAATCTAATGCTGAAAAGTGAGTACCTGTAAAGTTTCACCACGTTGTTGATGTTTTTTTTCTTTTCTCTCATTGTGGAGTGATGCGTAGCGAAACGGAACAATGAGAGAAAAGAAAGCGTCCAAAGAAGACTTGTTTTATTAATTTTCTTTTCGCAAAAAAAGCAATAAAAAATGAAACAAGAATATCATTCGAACGCCGTGACGAATTTACACATTCGCTCACAAATTCAAGAAAGTAATTTGACTAATTTTGAGTTAGCCAATATATACAAGACATCAGAAGCTACGATAAGTAAATGGAAAAATCGAGAAAAACTGACCGATAAAAGCTCTCGCCCGATTAACATAAACTATGCCTTGAGTTCTATGGAGGAAGCTTTGGGTATCTCTTTGAGGCAAACAGCGTGGCTCCCTTTAGATGAAGTCTGAGAGGCTCTCTTAGAGGTTAACCCTGAAATAACACGAAGCTCCGTTTACAGATTATTTTGTAGAACAGCAATAAATAAAGTGCCTCAAAAGGAAAGAGAGAAAGCTAAAAAATTTAAAGAATATGAGCCTGGATTTTTACATATAGACGTAACTTATTTACCGAAATTTGAGGGTAAATAATATTACCTTTTTGTTGCCATAGATAGAGCAACAAGAGCTATGTACTATGAAGTTTACGATAGCAAAACTAGTGAGAACGCAGAAGGTTTTATGAATAAATGTTTGTCTTTTTTTCCCTTTGGTATAACTCATGTACTTACAGATAATGGACTTGAATTTACCAATAGACTTATAAAGTCTAAAAAAGGAAACCTTTGCCAAAAACCTTCAAAGCTTGATGCGCTATGCAAAGAGAATAATATTGATCACAGGCTCACAAAACCAAGTACCCCAAAGACTAATGGAATGGTTGAAAGGGTCAATGGAACTATTAAAAGAGCTACAATACTAAAAGATCATTATAACAATAAGCAGGAAATGATTACAGCTTTAAATACTTTTCTAATCTATTATTTAATCTATCGAAGGCATGGAGGAATCAGAAAAGAACTCAATGTGAAAACACCTTTTAATGCAATCGAAAAATGGCATGAATTAAAACCAGAAATATTTATAGAAAAACCAATCGATTTTAAAAATAAAATACTAAACTTGAAACAAGATTATAATTCAAGTTTTCTTAAACAACCTCGTGAAACTTGACAACTATTGATTTACAAATTGGATTATAAATATATTTAATATTCTCACCTTTTAGATTTATATAAACCTTGTTGATTTTATAATTGAACATATTATCAATAGGCAAATTTGGAATAATGGAATTTTATTGTGAATTCCTTTTCCTTAGCTTATTTTTGCGCTTCATTTTCATTCTGGATGCCCACTTTATATTAGTAATTGCTTGATACTTGCAAAAGATATCTCAATGTGGAATAAATACAAGCTTGCTATTACCCTAATGAAATGACTAATTATTTATACCTAAAATTTGTAGTAAATACATTGATATGTTAAGAGATAAAACTGTTTTCGAATTAATTCAAAAGGAGCAAGATCGTCAAGAAAATGGCATTGAGCTGATAGCATCAGAAAATTTTGCCTCCACACAAGTCATTGAGGCAATGGGAACAGTTTTAACTAACAAATATGCTGAAGGGCTTCCTGGAAAAAGATATTATGGTGGCTGCGAAGTTGTAGATGAAATTGAAGACCTCGCCATTGACAGGGTTAAGGAATTATTTGGTGCTGAATGGGCAAATGTACAACCACATTCAGGTGCCCAAGCTAATGCTGCGGTAATGCTTGCTGTGCTAAATGCGGGGGATAAAATATTAGGTTTTGACCTTTCTCATGGAGGACACCTTACACATGGTTCTTCAGTAAATTTTTCAGGAAAGCTTTATCAGCCATCTTTTTATGGTGTTGAAAAAGAAACAGGCCTGATCAACTTTGACAATGTAGAAGAAATTGCAAAAAAAGAGCACCCAAAACTTATTATATGTGGTGCCTCTGCTTATAGCCGAGAGTGGGATTATAAAAGATTAAGAGAAATAGCAGATCAAGTTGGAGCCTTACTTTTAGCTGATATTTCACACCCAGCCGGCTTGATTGCACGGGGCTTATTGAATGATCCCCTGGAATATTGCCATATTGTGACTACCACAACACACAAAACACTCCGTGGCCCAAGAGGCGGCATGATCATGCTAAGAGATGATTTTGAAAACCCATTTGGAATAAAAACAATGAAGGGAGTGACCCGAAAAATATCCTCACTTTTAGATTCGGGAGTCTTTCCAGGGACCCAAGGGGGGCCACTTGAGCATGTAATTGCCTCAAAGGCCATTGCATTTGGAGAAGCTCTTTCTGATGATTATATGAAATATATTCTTCAGGTAAAAAAGAATGCTGACGTCATGGCAAAAAAGTTTATGGAAAAGGGATATCACGTGATTTCTGGAGGTACTGACAATCATCTGATGTTGATAGATTTGAGGCCTAAAGGAGAAATATCTGGTAGGGATGCAGAAAACGCATTAATTAAAGCTGATATCACCATCAATAAAAATATGGTGCCATTTGATACCAGATCACCATTTGTAACATCAGGGATAAGAGTAGGAACTGCCGCCATCACCACTAGAGGAATGAAGGAAGTAGAAATGGAAAAAACTGTTGATCTTATTGATGATGTATTGATGAATAAGGACGACGATAAAAAATTAAAAGAGATCAAAGAAGGAGTAAATTCATGGATGGGGGATTTTCCTCTTTATAAATAATTAGATAGTGGAAGAAGAATACGATGTAAATGACGAAAACCTGCACAAGGCTGAAAGAGAAATGTCTTTCTTAGATCATCTTGAAGAACTGAGATGGCATGTGATCAGGTCCTTGGGTTCGATTGTGGTCATTGCAATTGCAGCTTTCATATTTCGTCAACCTATATGGCACTATATTATTCTTGCTCCTTCAAGGCCAGATTTCTGGACCTATGAGATGTTTTGCCGCCTGGGCAGCCTGACAGGTGCCGAATTCTTTTGCATAGACGAATTGCCTTTTATTATACAAAACAGAAGAATGACTGCCCAGTTTACTATGGCAATAACTTCAAGTTTTGTAATAGGCTTGATAGTTGCATTTCCATATGCTTTCTGGGAGTTTTGGAGATTTATAAAACCCGGCTTGTATAAAAATGAAAAGAATTTAAGTCGTGGAGCTGTTTTTTTTGTTTCACTTCTGTTTTTAAGTGGAATTATGTTTGGCTATTATGTAGTAGCTCCGATTTCAATAAATTTTCTTACAAACTTTAAGCTTGACGAAAGTATATCAAACGAAATTGATCTTACAAGTTACGTTTCAACAGTATTGATGCTAGTATTTGCTTGTGGAATAATGTTTCAATTACCTGTTGTAGTTTATTTTCTGACTAAGGCTGGTATTATTACACCTGAGTTTCTGAAAATATATCGAAAGCATGCTATTGTTGTAATTCTCGTTTTGTCAGCTTTTATTACTCCTCCGGACCCAATTAGCCAAATATTGATGTGCTTTCCACTTCTCATTCTGTATGAAGTGAGTATTGTTATCGCCAACTCAATTAAAAGAGAAGAAGATAAAAAACTTTTGGAATAACCTATCAATGTCGTTTAGTTAGTAGACTGATATTAATATTACTTTAATAATTATGAACTCGTGGCATAAGTGGAATAGAGAGTTTGTGCCTATATTCATTATTTGAAAATTATTTAACCAAGATGAAAAAGTTGAAAATTGCCATAGGTAGTGATCATGCAGGTTTTGAATTGAAAGAAAAAGTTGTTGAATGGCTCAATTCCCTAAAAGTTGATATCAAAGATTTTGGTACGTATTCAAAAGAAAGTGTTGATTTTCCAGACTTTGCACATGCCGTAGCAAGTGAGGTAGAAAATGGTCAGTTTGATATTGGCATATTGATATGCGGAACAGGCATTGGAGTTGATATGACTGCCAATAAACATCAGGGGATTCGATCAGCACTTTGCTGGAATAAAGAAGTAAGTAAATTAGCCAAAGGTCATAATAACGCCAATATAGTCTGTCTCCCTGGGAGGTTTATTTCAATAAATGAGGCTATAGAAATATTGGATGTTTTTTTTAATACTGAATTTGAAGGCGGAAGGCACAAAAGAAGAATTGGCAAAATTAGTTGTTGATATCCTTTCTTTTATAAATGCCTGGTTCGGTTAACGCATATTCCATTGCAAGTGGAGGAATGTGATCAAATAATTTTGGCACCAAATTAATTTGATCGATAATAAAATCAGGCATATCGCTTCTTAAATTATTGTTGATTGATTCCAAATTGTCGTAATAATCCAATTTTTCAAGTTGGCCTTTTGATAATTCCCAGTTGAAATATGGGGTTGCCTGCTTCGAAAAATAATACGGGCTGATATCTGGGCCTATCACTAGGACTTTCCTGTTGGCATATGCCGGAGACTTTTGATCCTCAACAAACAACAATCGGTTTATATTTATTTGATCATAGATACTGATAGAATAAAAGGTTATGCCAAAATAGAAAAAGATGACCAATAAGAAATAAACCAAAAAACTTAATTCTCTTTTTAATTTATTTTTTAATGAAAGAAAAAAATGACTTAGAAAAAAACTTCCCCATGGGCAAAACATAACTAAACTGTAACCATCGCCTTCAGTGTAAAAAGCATAAATAGCCAAGGTGACAATAGCGGCAAAAAACATAACCTTTTGAACTCTTACCTGAAATACGGTAAAGCCAAAACCCGATAGTGTTTTAAAGGATGATAAAGAAAATAAAAGAATTGAAGACCCAAATAAAATCAGGATAGTTTTAAATGACAAATAGTGTTCATAACTCGTTTTGAATATTGAAGTAAAGAAATTTCCGAATAACTCATCATTTTTTCCATACCCCGAATAAATCAACCAGCAAATAATTAAAGGAACAAAAGCTCCATAAAGCAATAATAGATATCTTCTACCTATTGTATTTGTGAAAAATAATAGCCCTATTATATGGACAAAAATTAAATTTAAATAAGGTAAATAGAACAATGAGGCAATTCCAATATAGAGTCCAATATTCAAAAGATTACCATCAATCCTATCTCTGGTTTCGATATGTTTGAATAAACTATTTAAGGATAAAAGGACAAATGTCAATCCCATTAGTTGTGGGGAAAGGACCATTATATTAAAAAAGGACAAGCCTAATATTCCGTAAAAAAGGGCAGGTAAATAATTATTTTCATTATACATTTTATGTTTCAATGAAATATAATTCATGAAAAATACCTGGAAAAAAAACAGAAAAATCCCAAGAATTTGTATTGATAGTTGAGACCGACCAAACAAAAAATTAATTAAGCGATATACCAATGCTGATAATGGTCCTATGTCATCCCAAACACCGACATACAACATTGCCCCTTCATTTAAGCGCTCTCCGACAATCATCCAGCTTAGTTCAGGTATGGTGAGCCAATTATTAGAAATTAGATAAGGCAACCTGAAAAGAAACAATACAATGAAAATGAGGATTAGTCGGTATGGATCATTTTTTCTAAAATAGCCTAACAATAGTATATTTGTTCATTAATAAGTAATATGCGACAATATAGAAATACTCGTTTATTAACTAATAATAGTTGACAATAAATATTTAATTTTTATTATGAATACACGCCAATTAAAGTTTTCAAGACTTATTCAAAAAGAATTGGCTGAAATATTTCAGAAAGATCAAAAAAGTTTTTTTTTAGGAAATATTATCTCTGTTACACAGGTCGATGTAACACCGGATTTTAGTATAGCAGATGTTTATTTGAGTCTGGTTTTGGATGGTGATAAGGAAAAAATGTTAGATATTGTTCAGCACCATAAAGGTGATATCAAGCGATCATTATCTAAAAAAATTGGAAAACAAATCCGCAAAATTCCAGAATTAAAGTTTTTTTTAGATTTAGGTGCTGAGCAGGCACAAAATATGGATGAAATATTTAAGAAATTACACATACCTCCAGATGGAGAATAGTTAATCCGGATTTTCTTGAATCTACCTCTATTCATAGCGCGCAAGTATTTTCTCTCAGAAAAGAAAAAGAATTTCATTAATGTAATATCTATCATTTCAATGTCAGGGGTAGCTATTGGCACAATGGCCTTGGTGATTGTCCTATCTGTTTTTAATGGCCTTGAAGATTTAATCCGAGAATTAAACATGAACTTCGATCCGGAACTTAAGGTTGAAGCTTCAAAAGGAAAAAGTTTTGAATTAAAGCCGGAATTTTTAGCTGGAATAAAATCAATAGATGGAGTTGATATTGTAACACAAGTTGTTGAGGATAATGCTTATGCCAAGTATAAAAACGATGAGATGGTTGTCAAATTAAAAGGTGTTGAAAAAAACTTTATTGACCACCATAGAATTGATCAAAATATAATACAAGGGAGATTGGCGTTGGAAGAAGACGGTGTGAATTATGCCATTATCGCTCGTGGCGTTCAAACATCTTTATCAATTAACCGCTTGAGCAAAATGCATACGCTGCAATTCTACTACCCAAAGCGAAAACAGACAAGTGGAATAATGCCGGGAAACTTAACAAATCATAAGGTTATATTACCTGTGGGAGTATATGCAATAGAAAAGCAATACGATATGAATTATGTATTTGTGCCTCTCGATTTTGCAATTGAACTGATGGATTACGGAAATAGGAGGACTTCGCTTGAATTGAAAGTCAATGCTGACTATAGTATTTCGGATGTGAAAGAAAGTGTTAAAAAATTTGTGGGCAATGATTTCAAGGTGTTGACGAGTGAGGAGTTACATGCAGATTTTTTCAAGGTGTTAAAGATTGAGAAGCTCTTTGTGTTTATTGTTTTTTCATTCATTCTCGCCATAGCATCCTTCAATATTTTCTTTTCCTTGACCATGCTGGCAATTGACAAGAAAAAGGATATTGCTGTTTTATCAGCACTAGGAGCAGATAGCAGATTAATCAAAGCAATTTTTTTAACTGAAGGTGCAATGATTTCATTTATTGGAGCATTCCTTGGTCTTTTTTTGGGTTTGGCCATTTGTTCAATACAACAGGAATTTGGAGTTATTTCTATGGGGATGCAATCTGCAGTTGTAGATGCTTATCCAGTGAAAATGCAGTTTCCTGATTTTTTATATACGGGATTGAGTATCATTTCAATAACAATAATGGCCTCTTATCGGCCCGCAATAATTGCTGCCAGAACAACAATTCAGGGTAATATTTAATTGAAATATTTATAATTTCCCAATTATTTTTCATTGAAAGTGACTGCAATATATTTATTGATTTTTCAGAAATAATCAAGCCTCAAAATCACCATCTTTTTTTTAAAACATAATATGTTCGGCCGTGGTTATGTGCAAATAAGATTTTTCTTACATCTTATTAAAAATCCAACTTTTGTCTTGATAAAATGATAATTGTAGAAGGATAAATAATACTTTTGTTTCTCATTTTTTATTATAAAATCTAACCACTGAATCGTATGAAAATTGCTGTAATTGGCACCGGTTATGTTGGCCTGGTAACTGGAACATGTTTTTCTGAATTGGGTAATCAAGTAACTTGTGTAGATATTGATGAAGAAAAAATAAATAATCTAAAGAATCGTAAGATTCCCATATATGAACCCGGGTTGGACGTGTTGTTCGAAAGAAACGTTAAACATGGGAGATTAAAATTCACCACAAATTTAGTAGAAGGAATAAAAGACGCCAAGGTAATTTTTTTGGCTTTACCTACGCCTCCTGGTGAAGATGGTTCAGCTGACTTAAAATACATACTTAAGGTTTCAGAAGACTTAGGACCACTACTTAAAGAGTATGTAGTTATTGTTGATAAAAGTACAGTTCCTGTTGGCACAGCTGAAAAGGTAAGAACGAAAATCGCAGAAAATTGTAAAGTAGATTTTGATGTCGTCTCAAATCCTGAGTTTTTGAGAGAAGGTGTAGCGGTTGAGGATTTTATGAAACCAGACAGAGTGGTAATTGGAACCAGCTCAATGAAAGCGGTTTCAATTATGGATGCTTTATATGCTCCATTGGTTCGTCAGGGTAATCCTATAGTTTTTATGGATGAAAGTTCAGCTGAGCTCACAAAATATGCTGCAAATTCCTTTTTAGCTACTAAAATTAGTTTTATGAATGAGGTAGCCAATTTGTGCGAAAAGCTTGGCGCAAATGTCGATGATGTAAGAAAAGGAATTGGTCTGGATTCGAGAATAGGAAAGCGATTTTTATTTGCCGGTATAGGATATGGTGGTAGCTGTTTTCCAAAAGATGTTCAGGCTTTGGCCAAATCGGCAGAGAATGCTGGTTATAATTTTCAAATATTAAATTCCGTAATGGAAGTTAATCAAGAACAAAAACTAAAGCTCTTTTATAAGTTAAAGGATTATTTTGGTGATTTGAAAGGGAAGACCATCGCTATATGGGGATTGGCCTTTAAGCCCTACACAGATGATATTAGAGAAGCTCCGGCTCTTTACAATATCAATGAATTGCTAAAAGAAGGTGCTAAGGTTCAGGCATATGATCCGGAAGCCATGGAAAATATTGATAAAATTTATGGTAATAAAATCAAATTATTTGAAGATGAATACAATGCTCTGGAAGGCGCAGATGCATTGTTGATAATAACTGAATGGCCGGTATTTCGTCAGCCGGATTTTAATTTAATGACTGAGAAGTTAAAAGAAAAAGTTATTTTTGATGGAAGGAATCTATATCCTACTAAACAAATGAAAGAGTTGGGCTTTAAATATATAAGTATTGGAAGGAAAGAAGTAAATGGCTAAGAAAAAAATATTAATTACCGGAGCAGCGGGATTTTTAGGATCTCATCTTTGCGACCGCTTCATAGCAGAGGATTATGAAGTGTTGGCAATGGACAATTTGATTACAGGAAACCTTAAAAATATTGAACATCTGTTTCATCTGCCGCATTTTAATTTTTATGAACATGATGTTTCAAATTTTGTTCATGTTTCTGGCGACTTAGATTATATTCTTCATTTTGCTTCTCCGGCAAGTCCCATTGACTATTTAAAAATCCCAATTCAGACCTTAAAAGTAAGTTCGCTGGGGACACACAATCTTTTAGGTTTGGCAAAAGATAAAAAAGCCAGAATATTAGTTGCCTCAACTTCTGAAGTTTATGGCGATCCGCATGTACATCCTCAGACTGAAGGCTATTGGGGAAATGTAAACCCTGTTGGCCCAAGGGGTGTGTATGACGAAGCAAAGAGATTTCAGGAGGCAATTACCATGGCATATCATACTTACCATAAGGTAGAAACAAGAATAATCAGAATATTTAATACCTATGGCCCTAGAATGCGACTCAATGACGGCAGGGTTTTACCAGCATTTATAGGACAGGCCTTGAGGGGTGAAGACCTGACAATTTTTGGAGATGGGTCTCAGACAAGATCTTTTTGTTTTGTTGATGACCTTGTAGAAGGAATTTATAGGTTATTGAAAAGCGATTTCACAAGTCCAGTAAATATTGGAAATCCTGATGAAATCACAATAAAAGATTTTGCAGAGGAAATTATCAAGTTAACCGGAACGGATCAGAAGGTAGTTTATGAGCCCCTGCCACAGGATGATCCAACACAACGACAGCCTGATATTACTTTGGCAACAAAGGAATTGGGATGGGAGCCAAAAGTATCAAGATCGGAAGGACTAAAAATTACTTATGAATATTTCAATTCTCTTTCTCAAGAGAATTTGTATAAAAAAGAGCACAACGATTTTGAAGGGTATATTAAAAAATAGCATTTTCGTTACATGAAAAAAATTCTGATCACCGGTGGAGCTGGGTTTATTGGTTCTCATGTAGTAAGGTTATTTTTGAAAAATCATAAAAATTATCAGATAGTAAATCTGGATAATCTCACATATGCCGGTAACCTGGAAAACCTGATAGATATTGAAGATAATCCCAATTATTCATTTGTCAGGGGTGATATTATTGATGGTCAGTTTATTCAGGAACTATTTGAAAAGCACCAGTTTGATTCTGTTATCCATTTGGCTGCTGAGTCTCATGTTGATCGATCAATTACCAACCCAATAGAATTTATTCAAACCAATGTTGTTGGCACCGTAAATCTGTTAAACGCAGCAAAAAACCTGTGGAAAGATAATTTTTCAAAAAAGCTTTTTTATCATGTCTCTACTGACGAAGTGTATGGATCTCTTGATGATGGGGGATTCTTTCTGGAGACAACAGCTTATGATCCGCAATCTCCATACTCTGCCTCAAAAGCTGGCAGTGATCACTTTGTGAGGGCTTATCAAAATACATATGGACTTCCAATTGTTATCTCTAACTGTTCAAATAATTATGGACCCAATCAATTTCCGGAAAAACTAATCCCGTTATTTATTAATAATATTCTAAATAAAAAACCTTTACCGGTCTATGGAAAAGGAGAAAATGTGAGAGATTGGCTGTATGTCGAAGACCATGCAAGAGCTATTGATGTCATATTTCACCAAGGTAAAATTGGAGAGACATATAATATTGGAGGGTTTAATGAATGGAAAAATCTTGATTTGATTAAAATCTTATGTAAAACTGTTGATGAGAAAATAGGGCGGCCATCCGGAACTTCTGAAAAATTGATAACCTACGTTCAAGACAGAGCCGGTCATGATTTGCGATATGCTATTGATGCATCAAAAATTATGAACGAATTTAATTGGCAGCCATCCTTGCAGTTTGAGGAAGGTATTGGCAAAACAATTAATTGGTATCTTGCTAATAAAGATTGGCTTGCAAATGTTACTACTGGTGCATATTTGGATTATTATAAGGATCAATACCAAAACAGGAAATAATGAAGGGTATCATTTTAGCCGGTGGTTCCGGAACAAGATTGCATCCATTAACGCTTGCTATGAGCAAGCAAATGATGCCAGTCTATGACAAACCAATGATATATTATCCATTGTCAACACTCATGCTTTCAGGCATCAGGGAAATATTGATAATATCAACACCTCTTGATCTACCAATGTTTAAAAACTTACTGGGAGATGGGAAAAAATTTGGCTGCGAATTTTCTTATGCAGTACAAGAAATACCAAATGGTCTTGCCCAGGCATTTGTCTTAGGAGAGAAATTTATTGGTAAGGAAAAAGTAGCTTTAGTTTTAGGAGATAATATTTTTTATGGCAGCGGAATGTCACAGCTTCTTCAATCAAATAATAATCCTGACGGGGGGGTTGTATTTGCCTACCATGTTACTGACCCGGAGCGATATGGAGTTGTTGAATTTGATGAGCAGTTTAAGGCGGTCTCGATTGAAGAAAAGCCCGATAAGCCAAAATCAAACTATGCGGTTCCCGGATTGTATTTTTATGACAATGACGTTGTTGATATTGCGAAAAAATTACAACCAAGTAAACGTGGTGAGTATGAGATAACTGATGTAAACAAAACTTACCTTGGGCAAAATAAGCTTCATGTTAGGATTTTGGATAGGGGGACTGCCTGGTTGGATACCGGAACATTTAATTCGTTGATGCAGGCAGGTACTTTTGTACAGGTGATTGAAGAACGTCAAGGGTTAAAGATTGGGTGCATTGAAGAAACAGCTTTTCGTATGAATTTTATTGATGAGAGCAAATTAGAAAAGTTAGCTAGACCGTTGTTGAAAAGCGGATATGGAAAATATTTAATTAACATCATTAAAAAATAGCTGCTGCTATTTCTTGAATTTTATAATAAAAGAAGACCCAATTTCCTTTTTTCTAATCAAAGAAATACTGCCATTTAATCTCTTCAAAAAATAAGTAGTATTATGCAGCCCCAAACCCAAAGACCCTTCTCCTCCTGATGCAATGCTGGACAATTTCATGTATTTCTGAAATAATAGATGTTCTTCTTCCGGTTTGATGCCGCAACCAAAATCCTGAGTTTCTATTGAATAACCAGTATCAATAGCATTTAGTCGAATAATTATTTTCCCACCTTCTTTGGAAAATTTTATAGCATTGGATAGCACATTCTCTATTACTCGCTTCACAAAATATTCATCAGAATTTATAATTGATGTGTCATTGGGGATCTCTGTTGTAATATTTAACTTTTTTATTTCAACTTGTTTGTAAAACGACTTTACAGCTGATTGTACAATTTGAGTCAAATCGTATTCTGCCTTATCAATAGTAATATTTCCGGCATCAATCTCCCTCATATCTTTCAAATTTTGCATCATTTCTAAGCCACTTAGAATCGATAAATACATTAATTCAATGTACTTATTTTGAGAAGGGGATATTTCAGAATTATCCATTTCAAAAAGCTGTAACAATGCAAAGATTCGATTAAAGGGCGATCGAATATCATGGTTAACCAGTTTCAATAATTTGTATTTTTCTTCTTTAGTTTGATCAAGTTCTAATTTCAAATTTTCAATATTCATAAGGGCTCGATGAAGTGATAGAATTAATGCCTTAAATTATGAATTATTGAAATATATTTATAAATAATTCAGGTTTACTTCCAATTTGTTTAATCATAATAATTAGATAGTTTTGTTTCCTTTTTTTAAGACATTATCGAAATTATTTCAGAAAAATGAAATCCAATTCTTTAGACGACTTACGCAATAAAATAGACACTATCGACGATAAGCTGATTGATATACTCAATGAGCGAATGTCTGTCATTAAGAAAGTTGGTGAACTGAAAAAGCACAGTAAAACAGCTGTTTATCGACCAGAGCGTGAAAAAAGTATTATTGATAGATTATACAATAATCATAAAGGGCACTTGAATCGTGCGGCAATAGAAGCTATTTTTCTTGAGATATTTGCCTTAAGCAGAAATTTTGAATTACCCGAATTGGTTGCCTATCTGGGACCTGAGGGAAGCTTTACGCATCAAGCCGCAGAAAGTCAATTTGGGGCCATGAGCAAGTATCTGGCCTTGGATTCGATAAGATCTGTTTTTGAAGCCATGAATACCGGCAGGGCAAGGTTTGGTGTTGTACCGCTGGAAAATAATCAAGAAGGAGTAGTAAGTGAAACTATTGACTTGCTTGGCGCGATGGATTTGTATATTACCGCGGAGGTTCCCTTACCTATTCACTTTGCTTTTGCTACCAAATGCGAAAACCTGCAACAAGTAAGAAAAATTTATTCTAAAGACATTGGATTTAAGCAATGCAAAAAATTTATCAATGAATCTTTCAATGGCGCTCAGGTAGAATTAATACCTGTCAACTCCACCTCAAAAGCTGCAAAAATCGCTCTGGAAGAAGAAGGTAGTGCGGCCATGTGTCCCCATATTGCAGCCAGGATGCACAATCTTCCGATTCTTTTTGATAACATCGAAGACTCTACAGATAATTTTACGAGGTTTTTGATTATTAGCAAAGACATAAAAAATCAAAAGAGTGATAATGACAAAACCAGTCTTTTGGCTAAAACTTCAGACAAGCCTGGGAGTTTGATGTTGCTATTGCAAGACTTTTACAATGCAGGTATCAATATGACCAAGCTTGAAAGCAGGCCAGCAAAAAAAGGGAAAACGTTTAACTATTATTTTTATATTGATATTAATGGACATATTGATGACCCAAATATTTCCGAACTTTTTGAGAAGCATAAAATGGATATCAAATGGTTGGGAAGCTATGTAAAATTGTGTTAAGCAATCAGAAAAGCCAATAACATATTAAATCTTCCAAAATATACTTTCATATCTTAAAAATTGAATGGTTTACAAACCATCAATACAAGAACTTTAATTAGATTCATCTGAACAATTATTATCTTTTTTAGAAAAATTCCTTCTTCTTCTCACAATAAATTTATTTTTGTAAAAAACAATTTTAACAATGAATAGAAGTTTTCATTGAAGATAATCGCTCTTTTAGATGACTATGTTTTATGCGTATACTTTTTTTTAGCCTTACCGCAATTCTATTTTCTTTCATTGTAGTTCGCGGACAATCTTCTCTAAATTTTACTTCCGAAGATACACCTTTTAGGCTTGCCATGGATCAGCTGAATCAGAGCAAATATTTGGCAGCAGGCAAATCTTTTGAAGATTACATTGTTCGGGGGAAAGATCCCCTAAAGCTGGCCGATGCGCAGTATTATATTGCATTTTGCGCCCTTCAAATTAACAATCAAGATGGAGAGGCATTAATCGAGGTATTTATTTTTGATTATCCATACCACCCCAAAGCAGCTTTGGCGTACTATGAATTGGGAAACTTGAAATACAATGAGAAGAACTACAAATTGGCCATCAAGTATTTTGAAAAGTTATACCTTCCAAAATTGAGCCCCTCTCTTCAATACGAAGCCAAGTTTAAATTGGGATATGCCTATTTTACTCAGAAGAAATTTGACAAGGCCTACAAAATGTTTAATGACCTCAAGCGAGAAGAGAACAAGTATCAGTTTCCTGCCAGCTACTATTCAGGTTATTTGAATTTTGAGAAGAAAGAGTACGATCGGGCTTTATATGATTTTACCAGAGCAGAAAAAAATGGGGCATACGCTCCTGTCATTCCTTCCATGCTCGTCAAGGTTTATTATAAACAAAAGCGATACGACGAATTAATTGAGTATGGAAAGCAGGCCTTGAATAAAAAAAATGTCCGAGATAAATCTGAAATAAATTTGTACATAGGAGAGGCCTATTTTCAAAAGAACGATTTTGAAGAGGCCTCTAACTATTACAATTCTTATTTAAATGGAAAACGTGGAAAAACCGGTCGGGATTTATTATTTAGGATTGCCTACGTACAAATGTCTTCCGGTAGGCCAGTAGAAGCAATCGAGAGTTTTAAACAAGTGGCGCTAAAAAATGATACGCTTGGATTTATATCGTCTTACTATTTGGGTAATTTATATATACAGACTAATAATAAGAATTATGCTTTATCAGCCTACAAGCTGGCGAAAGATAATAGTTTTAATAGAAACCTGGAAGAGGACGCATTGTTTCAATATGCCAAATTGAATTTGGATGTTGGGAATTTTAATGAAGCGATAAAGTCTATCATCGACTATAAAAGTAAATATCCGGGGAGTGCCAGAGTAGAAAATATTGATGAAATATTAACCGATGCCTACCTCAACTCTAAAAACTATGATATGGCACTTCAGCATATTGAAGGCATGAGTCGTCGAAGTACTCGTATAAATAAAGCATACCAGCAAATCGCCTTTTTTAAAGGAACTGAGTTATTTAATAACGGTAAATTTTACCCTGCTGTACAAATGTTTGATAAATCACTTCAGCAACCTTTAGCGAAACAATTTGTAATAAAAGCCAATTTTTGGAAAGCAGAGGCATATTCAGTAGCGTTAAAATATGATGACGCCGTTGCGTCCTACGCAGCAGTTTTCAGAGCAGATTCAGAAAATAATTCTCCGGAATACTTAAACACAAGGTATGGGATTGGCTATGCTTATTTCAACCTGAAAGATTATAAAAAAGCCCAAGGGCATTTTCAATATTATATTGATCATGCAAATAGTGATGAAAATAAAGTAAAATACCGAGATGCATTAATTAGGTTGGGAGATACGTTTTACGCCAATAAATTGTATCAAAAATCATTGTTGGTACTTGATGAGGCCATTAAATTTAATCGTAAACAGGCAGATTATTGCTATTTCAGAAAAGGAGTTGTTTATGGAATAATGGGTAATATGGATGAAGCAAATCGCAACTTCAAAATTGTCTTGAAAGACTATCCCAAATCCAGGCATACCGCAAACACCCTTTATCAAATGGCGCAATTTAATTTTGAAAACGGGTCGTATTCCTATGCCATTGAAGTTTTCACCAAGTTAATAAACGGATATCCGGAAAGTAGTTATGTCCCCTATGCGTTGCAAAGTAGGGCTATTGCTTCTACAAATGTTGGAAATGATCATGTAGCAGAGGCAGATTATAAATATATATTGGATAAGTATTCGACTCATGAAATTGCTCAGAATGCTTTGCTTGGACTTCAACAAGTGTTACAAAGGTCTGGAGACACAAAAGATTTTAATACGTACTTATCAGAATTTCGAGAAGCAAATCCTGAAAGCAGCCAATTGGAGAGTATAGAATTTGAAGCTGCTAAGTCGCAATACTTCAATCAACAATATGATTTGGCGATCAAAGGGCTTGAAAGTTTTTTGGCGTCTTATCCCGCAAGCGGAATGGCCACAGAAGCTAAATATTTGATTGCCGATTCGTACTATCGCATACAAAATAATATTGAAGCGCTGAAAAAGTATTATAGTATCTCCAGTGAAATAGGTTTTAATCGACACAACAGAGTTATTCAAAGAATCGCTGAATTGGAATTTGCAACTGAAAATTTTGAAAAATCTGTCGAACATTTTGAAAACCTTGAAAAAATTGCTTCTACAAAAAAGGAGCAATTGGCAGCGTGGAGAGGACTGATGAAGGCTAACTTTATTTTGAAAAAGTACAATGAATCCATTAAGTATGCTGAGCAAATACTTGAAAAAGGACAAGTTGCTTTAAATGCTAAGAATGAAGCATTATTGATGTCAGGTAAATCATATTTGGTACTTGGAGAAAAAGATAAGGCAAGGAATTACTTTGAGCAGACGGTAGAAAGTGCCAAGGATGAAAATGGAGCTGAAGCGCTTTATATGATAGCAGAAATTCTTTTTGATAGTGAACTATATCAGGAATCCATTGATAAATTATTTATACTCAACAGTAGTTTTTCTATTTATGAATTCTGGCTCGGAAAGTCGTTTCTTTTGATTGCAGATAATTATCTGGCGATAGGTGAAGATTTTCAGGCTAAAGCAACGTTGCAATCTGTAATTGATAATTCGCCAATCGAGGAAATTGTCGATCAGGCACAATTGAAATTACTCACGCTTGATGAAAAAGTTGAAGAGGAAATTGAGACTACAGAATTAGATACTTTGGAAGTAGAAGATACCGAAATTAAGTAAGGTTATGAGGTTTAGCATATATTTTGTATTTGCCATTTTGTTGATTGGGATAATACCTTCAAAAGCCCAGGAGTCTGATTTTATAAAAGACGAAGGGGAAATAGTCGAAGGTGAATTTCAAATAAATAAGGAGCTTGAAATCTCTTTGCCTTCAGCGCAGCGAATTTTCAAAAAAGTACTTCCTGATGAAATAAATGCTACAGAAACCGAAGCAATTCAATATACTTTTAAAGACTATGCTCCTCCTTTGAACGATATCAAAACGAGGTTGCGCGTTTTGAAACTCAAAGACCCTAAAATCACCTCAAAGCCCGATAGTTATATCAAAATCGGAATTGGTAATTATTTAACCCCCTTCCTTGATGCCTCACTTAATAGTGGTAAAAGTAAAACAACAAATTATGGACTTAAATTAAATCATCTTTCGTCAGTAAATGGGCCTGTTGATGGAGGAAACTCTGGGGATAGTCACACTAATGTAAATTTGTTCGGCAAGTTTATTGGACGAAAGGCAAGCATTGGAGGCGACTTGGGTTATGCTCGTGACGGGTATCGTTTTTATGGTTATGATGCCGGGACCGAGGTAAACAAAGATACTATTAAACAGACTTTTAATAATATAAACATAGGTTTGAATCTACAAAGCATTGATGCTGGAAGTGCTTTTCAATATAAAGTATTTGGGAGAGTTAACAACACTTCAGACAAATATGAGGCAAGTGAGTTGGCTATCAAAACCGGATTTCATGGCAAGTATATCTTGAACGATATAATGCAGGCTAAACTGGAAATAGACTATTTATTTGCTAATTATAAAAACCCAGCTCAAATCAACCGATCATTGGTAAGGGTATATCCATCATTTATGTTTAGTAAAAATGCTTTTACTTTTGACGTGGGAATTAAGGTAGTCAATAATAATGATACACTAAATAGTACTAAAACACAGATTTTCCCGGCATTGAATGTCGCCTATGAGCTAAGTGACAATATTACAGCCTATGGGTCATTGGATGGTGATGTTGAAGAGGTGACATTCAAAAAAATTGCTAATGAAAATCCATATATCAACTCCAATCAACCAATTGCGCATACCAATAAAAATTTCGACATTGTATTAGGCCTTAAAGGCAGTGTGATACAAAATCTGGCATTTGACATTGGCGTACGCTCAGCAATATACAAGAACATGTATTTTTATGTAAATGACCCCAATGAGTTTAATAAATTCAGCATTTTGTACGACAGAGGAAATACATCACTATTCCAGGGGTTTTTGTCTTTATCTTATTATAAGGGTAATAATTTAGGCACAATGCTGTCTGTCAAGGCAAATGCATATAGTACGGGAGAGCTTGATGAAGCATGGCATCGACCAACATTGGAAATGGATTATTCATTTTGGTATATTTTTTATGATAAAATAAAACTGACAACAGATTTTTTCGTGAGATCAGGAATTAAATCTGTTGATTTGAGAGGTGCAAATCCTATAAGCAATACTTTATCGGGAGCTGTAGATTTGAATCTGAAAATTGATTATATGCTATCTGAAAAGTATAGTGCGTTTGTCAGCGTAAATAATATTTTGAACAACAATTATCAATTATATAATAGATATCAAACGAGGGGGCTGTTGGCTATTGTAGGGTTTTCGGTAAGTTTTTAGCTATTGGAAATACAGGAAAGAAGCGATGGTTTTATTGAATACAAGGCTAAACAAATAGTTAATTGCTTTGAACCTGCAAAATTTTTATTATACATTTACTGGCTATTAAAGTCTAATACCATTTCACTAAAACATATGCTATATGGAAGGTAAAGAGCTATCTAATAACGACGACGAAGAATTGGATCCTAAGTCAAAAAAAATTGAAGAAAATGCAGATGATTTCGGTTTGCCGGAGATTGAAAACTCTGAAGATGACAATACCGATTTAGCCGAACCAAATGCTGAAATTTGGGAGGATAATAAGGAAGAAGAGACCATTGATGACAGCGATGCTTCTACTGAAGATTCTTTAGCCGATGAGACAATTGATTCAGCTTACAATGTTGATGATGATACTGTAGATAGTGATTCCAATGATGACGGATATCAATCCTCATATTATGAAGAAGAATATGAGAAAAAGAAAAGTCCGGTTGGATGGATTATTCTTGGTGTTGTTATTCTAATATTTCTAATTATCGGCATTTTAATGTGGGTCAACAAAGATGATGCTCCTGAATCGACTGCCACAAGGAAACCAGCACCAGTGGTTGTGCAACCTGTGCAAGAGCCGGAGCCGGAAGTAGTTGTGCAAGAACCAGAGCCGGAACCGGTGGCTGAAACACAGACCGGAGTATTTGATTTAGGTGCACCTAACGGACGTTATCATGTTATTGTAGCGAGTTCAATTGATTCTGATTTGGTAAGAGACTATGCTTATAAATTGGCTGCTCAAGGTATGACTTGCAACATATTGACACCGCTTGGAAATAAGAAGTTTCATAGACTTTCTGTTGCTGATTACGTATCGCTAAATGATGCATCAATCAGGTCTGAACAGCTTAAAAATGAAATAGGACCTGACGTTTGGGTAATTCGATATTAATAAATGGAGATACTACAGATTACAACATCCTTACCGGCAGACACATTAAGCGTGAACGGCGGTGAGGATTCATTGGCTTTAATCAGCCTAATATTTCAAGGGGGTTATATGATGATCCCCATTTTTATGTTGTCCTTTGTTGCGGTTTATGTTTTTGTGGAGCGCATCAGAACCATAGGAAGAGCTGCAAAGACACCTTCCGGATTTATGGATAATATTAAAAAACTTGTTACTGAAGGTGATTTGAGTGGTGCTAAGTTGGTAAGTCAGCAAAGTGATACCCCAATCGGTAGAATGATTGGCAAAGGTTTGAGTAGAATAGGCAGTCCACTAAAAAATATTGAAGTATCCATAGAAAATGCGGGGAAAATTGAGATTTATAACCTCGAGAAAAACCTTTCTTTGTTGGCAACTATTTCTGGAGCCGCACCTATGATTGGGTTTTTAGGAACTGTTACCGGCATGATACGTGCATTTATGTCTATTGCCCAGGAAGAAGGTGCAGTAAGTCCGAAACTGTTATCAGCAGGAATTTATGAAGCCATGCTCACCACTGCAGCTGGATTGTGTGTTGGAATAATTGCCTATTTGGGTTATAATTATTTGGTAACCAGGGTACAAAAGGTAGTCCACAACATGGAGTTTACATCTATTGATTTTATAGACTTATTACAAGAACCAAGGTAATTATGGCCCTGGAAAGTAAACATAAAGTTAGCTCGGCATTTAGCATGTCATCCATGACAGATATAATTTTTCTGTTATTGATCTTTTTTATGCTTACATCTACATTTATCACCCCTTCCGGATTACCGGTAAATTTGCCCTCAAGCAAAAGTTCAAATATTATCATGCAACGTGTGAGTGTAACCATCACTCCCGATAAAAAATTTTATGTCAATGACCAGAGAGTCACCAGAGGCTTGATCGAGACCGAGTTGGCAAAGGCCTTACAAGGTAAAGAGGGAGTTGTCGTTTTACATGTTGATAAAAGCGTTCCCGTAGAATATCTCATAGATGTGGCCAGTATTGCCACTTCGCTCAAAGCTAAAGTTTCTATTGCTACAAAGCCAACAAAATAGATGTCCCTCAATCAGGAAAATAAAGACAAGCGTATTGGTTGGGTAGTTTCATTTTCTATCCACGCAATAATTGTTATTCTTTTTTTCTTTATCATGGCATGGCAAGCACCAGATCCTCCTCTCCCAGAATATGGTATTGAGCTAAATTTTGGACTGGAGCAGGCCGGGTCCGGGCTGGAACAGCCTACAGTTACACCAACACCACCTACCGTAGAAGAAAAAGTAGAACCTGAAAAACAAATTGAAGAGCAGCAGGAGCAAATTATTGAGGAACCGCAGGAAACAGAACCTGTAGAGGAATCTGTTGTAGAAGAATTACCGGATAGCCAGCAGGAAGATAGTCCGGTAGAAACACAAGCTACAGAAGTGCAAGCTCCAGTAGAGCCCATAGAAGAAAAAATTATTGAAGAAGTAAAACCAGTTTCCGAACCAGTAATCGAAGAGCCAAAGGAAGAACCAAAAGTGGAAGAAAAGGTTGTTGATGCAAATGCGTTATATCCAGGTTCGGCTAGCCAGGGGGATAAAGTAGATGAAGCAGGAGATGCAGGAGATTCTGAAGGAACAGTTGATTCACGAGCATTATATGGAAAAAGCGGAGGTGGCAGTGGGGGTACTAGTCTTGAATTGGCCGGATGGAAATGGGATTTTGAACCCAACCCTAATGATAAATCTAAAGAAAACGGGCGGATTGTTTTTGAGATTAAGGTTGATGATAATGGTGAAGTAATTGGCGTGAAGACATTGGAAAAAACTGTAAGCCCAACAGTAGAACAACTCTATCGACGTGAAGTAGAAAAACTTACCTTTAGCCCAATATCCGGAAACTCCCCGGCTGCAATATCTACCGGTAAAATCACATTTATTATCAAATCTAAGTAGAGATATTTCATGGGTTTTGAGCAAACTTTGGAATATATGTACGCTTTACTTCCCATGTATCAGCGTGTAGGGAAGGTAGCTTTTAAAAAGGATTTGACAAATACCATTGAGCTGTGCAAATTTCTCAATAATCCTGAAAAGAAATTCAAATCTATACATATAGCAGGGACAAACGGAAAAGGAAGTAGTGCACATATGTTGGCTTCTGTTTTGCAAACCGCCGGATATAAAGTAGGGCTTTACACATCTCCTCACCTCAAAAGTTTTACTGAAAGAATAAAGATTAACGGAAAGGAAATCGAAGAGCATGACGTTACCAATTTCATTGAAAATATTTCCAATCAAATTAAGAAAATTCACCCATCCTTTTTTGAGGTTACTGTAGCCATGGCTTTTGACTACTTTGCCAATAACCATGTCGATATTGCAGTGATAGAGGTTGGCCTGGGGGGAAGGTTTGATTCTACGAATGTAATTACGCCAATAGTATCCCTAATCACCAGCATTGGCCTCGATCATACAGACATGCTAGGAGAAACTATTCCGGAGATCGCATTTGAAAAAGCGGGAATTATAAAAAGTGATGTGCCGGTTGTGATTAGCGAAACTCAGGAACAAACCACAAAAGTTTTTAGACAAAAGGCAAGTGATGTGGGTGCTCCTATTTACTTTGTAGATAAAGAATACGAGATTATTATAAGAGGAAATGCTCATTCATATCTTGACTTTACTGCGAGTTCAAAAAATAATTCATTGCAGCTATCCACAGATTTGGCAGGCGAATATCAGGTAAAAAATATCCCTGGCGTTTTGAAGGTTATAGACTTACTCAAAGGGCAGGAGTTTCAGCTTACTGAAGAGCATATAAGGCAAGGTCTTAAACATACTGTAAAAAACACAGGCCTGCTCGGACGGTGGCAAAAGTTATATGATAATCCAACGACAATTTGTGATACTGTACATAATGTTGCCGGGGTTAAGTATTTGGTAAAACAGTTAGAAAGTATAAGCTACGGAAGACTTTATATAATATGGGGTGCTGTTGAAGGAAAACCACTTGAAGAGATTTTTGATTTATTACCCAAAAAAGCGCATTACTATTTTAGTGAGCCATCTGTCCCCAGGGCACTCAAAGCAGCAATACTTCAGCAAGAGGCCTCCAATTTTGGGGTTGAAGGTTTGGTTGTAAAAGATGTGAATAAAGCCATAGAACTTGCCAGAAAAAAAGCACAAAAAAATGACCTGATTATAATTGCAGGAAGTAATTTTTTGATTGCAGATATAAACGACATTTAAAGTGAGAAAAAAGAAGGAGAAATTTTTAGATAACATCAATAGTAAAAATGTTATTGAGGAAGGGAAGGATATTTTTGAGACAATAAAAGGAAGCTGGCGGAAAGCATATTTTAAAAACAACAATGATATCGTTTTGGAGCTGGCGTGTGGCAGCGGCGAATATAGTATCGGATTCGGGGCTATTTATAAGCGTAAAAATTTTATCGGAATTGACATAAAGGGTAATAGAATTTGGGTGGGAAGTAAAAAAGCAGAACAGGAAGGTCTGGATAATGTGGCCTTTCTACGAACTCAAATTGATCACCTCGACACCTTTTTTGAACCTGGAGAAATCAATGAGATTTGGATAATATTTCCCGACCCAAGGCATAAAGGGAGAGACGAACACCGGAGACTGACCAGTCCAAAATATCTGGAAGTTTATAAAAGTATCCTGAAGACCGGAGGTATAATTCATCTAAAAACGGATAACATGGACCTTCTCGAATTTACACTCGAAACGCTCAGTAATCGCAATGATATTCAGGGACTGGAGTTTACCAAAGAATTATATAGTTCTGAGTTTGCCAAGGATCATCACGGCATAACCACAAAATACGAGCAAAAATTCACCGGACAAGGATTTGCGATTAAGTATTTGAAGTTTGGGTTTTTGGAATAGAAGTAGGATTATTTGTCTCAATAAAAAAGCTGACCAGTTATTTTTACAATTAAAGGCAATTTAATTACAACTAGTAAACCGCAGCATTGCCAATTTATTTTGCACTCCTAATTCTTAATCAACTCAATTCCTTGATATTGTATTGTGTTAGTAGTATATTGCAATAGTAACGACATGTACTACTAAATGATTAAAACGTTTTCTTGTAAAGAAACAGAGAAAATCTGGAAAGG
>CAZDRA010000003.1:0-96575 GCA_964507705.1 uncultured Roseivirgaceae bacterium
TTTGACTGGACTTATAATCCTAATAATTCGTCTTTTAAAGACTCTTTACACTAGGCGTGTTTGCTGTAATCACATTGGAGTAAGCAGATGGTCCGGCAGAATTAGCAGATGCCACACGATATTCGTAACTTCCATCAGCGCTAACACTATTGTCCGTATAACTTGTACTATTAGCAGCAACAGAGGAGGTCAACACCTGATATCCTGCTCCATTGGCATTGCGCTCTATAATAAAATTATCCTCGTCATTTGAATTATCTGTCCAGTTCAGTTGAAGAGAGCTACTCGATACATTTGAGGATGATAGACTTGAAGGGGCAGCCGGGGCGTTACTTGTTGTGTTAACTGTAATTTCATTTGAAAATGCTGATTGCCCGCCGGTATTTTTTGAAGCTATACGATATTGATAACTTCCATTTGCACTCACACTATTATCTGTGTAACTGGTACTATTTGCTGAAATTGTAGAAGTTAATTCCAGATACCCTCCTCCATTTGCATTTCGTTCCACAACAAAATTATCCTCGTCATTTGAATTATCTGTCCAGTTCAGTTGAAGAGAGCTACTCGATACATTTGATGCCGCAAGATTTGAAGGAGCAGTCGGAGTGGCAGGAGGAGAAGTATTTGTAACTTCCATATAATCGACCAACAACCACACATCGTTTGACTTTATATGAAATACTTTTGTCCCTGCTGAACTAATAGAAACATTTTTTGCCTCCATCAGTCCCCAATAAACGCCACCAAAATCAAATTGGAAAAACTCAGATATTGTTCCAACGTTACCAGTAAAATTTAATGTCCCCATCCCCTCAATACTAAATTCATAACTGTCATATGACGTTGGCCAAAATCTGGTTGAATTGCCATTTGAGCCACATCTTACCCAAACACTGAAGTCATAAGTTCCTGATTGCGGTATATTAATGCTTACAGATAGTTCATCTCCATCATCAGATAATCTGACAACTGCACCATTACTGTTGTTTGAGCTATAATCCACATAAAGTGACCCATTGGATCCTACATTATTAACTACCTGGTAATCGTCCTCTATTTCAATTCTTTGGGCCGTAGCTATATTGAAAGAATAAATCATCGATATTACTGCCAGAAGTACTATATACTTTTTCATTTTTAAATATTTATAAGTGGATAAATTATTCATTTTAATATTTGTTAATTACATACAATCTATCAGACATAGTGTCTATCATATGAGTATATATTCTCTATTTTAAAGTTCTTAGGCTTTTAATTATAAAAGGGTGCTAATTTTTATTCTTATTTTGCCCATAAGCTCTCCTTATTTAATAAGAGAATATTCCAAAACAGTAATTTGTCTAAAATGGATACGATCTCATATTGCAACTTTTCACTAAAAATGAAAACTTGGATTATTTCGTTTTATCATCATCTATGTCCTGCTATTTTAACAATAATCAACGATATATATGATGTTATTAATCTGTAATTATTTGAATTTTAAAACATAGTTATCCTGCCGCAATCTAAATTTCGTTTACACAATAATTTCACCTCACGTATCTTCCGAAATTTGAAAACAGATAAAAACCTACTATAATAATAAGTAGAGGTTATTTGCTGCAATAATAAAATAGTGGCAACAAATATTTACATCGCCTCCCTACACATTATCAAAAAAAACGGATGTGAATATTACGATAATAAATATAGTAAAATCACATACTATTTTCCTGTGAATAATTATACTTTAACAAAACATCTCTATACATATATTATAAACCAAAATTATATATCTGAAAATTTTGAGCTAATATTCCTACAGTGTTGTTTTTGTATAAAAAATTGGGAGTTATTCTATCCATAAAATATCGAGAAAAATATTTTGATTAGCTGAAAATAAATTAATGAAGATAATTCGCAACGCGAGCTCAATGGAATTAAGGAAGCGTTACAATATCATAAAAACACCAGTGTAGTAATAATTACTTTTATCCAGGAAGATGAGTAGGGGTATTCGACTTATTTCTGCCTGGAAATTGTTATTGAACAATTAGTATTTTATTCTGTTCGTAGGCATCTACATGGTAATGTGAAAAATTAATTTCAAAAGAGTTTATTATGCAATGAAGTGTAAGTAAATTCGCCATTTCGATTGATTGGAAAGCGTGTATTCGATGCACATCATGCTTCATCGCAATTGAATTAGTTAGAGACAAATTAATGATAATAGAAACAGCACATAGACTAAAAATCACAAAGGAGTATTACTTTTCAGTCAAACTCCAGGAAGTAAGAGCTTTGATCTCACAAGGAAAAGATATCATTAATATAGCCATTGGCAATCCCGACATGGCCCCTTCGCAAGCGACCATTGACGAACTCAACAAACAGTCAAATATTCCAGAGAACCATGGCTATCAGCCCTATCGAAGTATTCCTGAATTGAGAAAGGCGATCTGCGAATGGACCAAAAAAACTTATGGAGTTTCGTTGGATGTTGATGATGAAGTGCTCCCTTTGATAGGATCTAAGGAGGGCATCACACATATTTCGCTGGCATTTCTAAACCCCGGCGATGAAGTGCTCGTACCGGAGTTGGGATACCCTGCCTATGGATCAGTTGTCGAAATGTTAGGCGGTAAAACCATCAAATACCCAATGATTGAAGCAGAAAATTGGAAGCCGGATTTGGAGGCACTTCAAAAAATTGATCTTTCAAAAGTGAAATTGATGTGGATCAATTATCCTAATATGCCAACAGGTGCCGGAGCCAATAAAAAGACCTTCGAAGAAATCATTGCTTTTGCAAAAAGAAATAAAATTTTGATTTGCCATGACAACCCGTACAGTTTAGTTTTAAATGAAGGCGATCCTTTGAGCCTCCTCTCTGTTGCCGGTGCAAAAGAAGTGAGTATCGAACTAAACTCTATGAGCAAATCTCACAACATGGCTGGTTGGAGAATTGGCTGGGTAGCCGGTGCAAAAGATTATATCGACGCGATATTGAAGATAAAAAGCAACGTTGATTCTGGTACGTTCAAGCCCATGCAACTCGCTGCCGTTGTTGCCTTTAAAAATTCGGATGTCTGGCATTTGGCAAGAAATAATGAATATAAAAAGAGAAGAGAACTGGTGTATAAAATCCTCGATATATTGTCCTGCAGTTATAATAAATCGCAAACGGGCATGTTTATTTGGGCCAAAGTAAATACTGAAATTGGGTCTTCCGAAAAGCTGGCAGATTACTTGTTATACGAAAAAAATATTTTTGTGACACCCGGGTTTATTTTTGGCGAAAAAGGTAAAAATTACATCCGTATTTCACTTTGTGTAAAACAGGAAATCCTGAGAAAAGTAATTAAACGTATTGAATCTTTTGATTTGAAAAAAATATGAACATATCAATAATAGGTACCGGTCTTTTAGGAGGGTCACTAGCTCTCGGGTTAAAATCTATTAATGAGGATCATCATTTTATTGGTGTCGATGTCAACAACGAAAATGCGCTGCTGGCCAAGAGACTTGGCATCATTGATGAAATCCTTGATTTTGCCACGGCTATTTCCAAATCTGATCTTGTGGTACTGGCTACCCCAGTCAATGTAATCAAACATCAATTAGCTGAAGCACTTGACATTTTGCCGGAGTCGTCAGCGCTGATTGATTTTGGATCGACCAAAGAGATATTCAGTAAAATGGTTGATAATCATCCCAAAAGAAACCAATATATATCATGCCATCCAATGGCAGGCACAGAAAATTCAGGACCGGAATCTGCATTTTCAGGATTGTTGAAACACAAACAAATGATCATTTGCGAACCTGATAAAAGTGATGCAGTGCTCTTGCGGTGGATCATTTCTATCTTTAAAAAACTGGAGATGCAAATCAGTTATATGAGTAGCAAAGAACATGACCGGCACATTGCATATGTTTCTCATCTGAGTCATATAAGCTCTTTTGCTTTAGGGCTTACTGTACTCGAAAAGGAAAAAGATGAAAAGAGCATTTTTGCTATGGCAGGGTCTGGGTTTTCTTCAACAGTTAGACTGGCAAAAAGTTCTCCTGATATGTGGGCTCCCATATTCAAGCAAAATGCTGCGAATATTTCTGTGGCTCTGGAGGCATATATCAGCCAGCTAAAAAATTTTAAGCGTATTATTGATTCAGGAGCAGAAGAAAGTAGTTATGAATTGATGAAAAAAGCAAATGAGATCAGAAGGGTTTTAATGGGATTAGAAAAAGGTTAACTTGTAGGTATTATCATTTTCACTCCCTTAAAAATGAAAAAAAATTGGACTACTACCCCACTAATTTTTCTTATCATATTCATTGTTTGGTTACCAATAATTCTATTTGGCCAAAAAAACATTTCTCCTCAAATATCTCAGCCTACGACTTCATTTTCATTACAGCCCAGTAGTACACACCAGCAATATTGGTCTCAAAATGGTGAAAACATCATGCTCCTTGGCGGAACAATTGAAGACAATCTATTTCAATATGAAGGTTTCGAAGCGCATCTTGATCTGCTGAAATCTGTTGGTGGCAATTATGTGCGAAACACCATGTCGAGCAGAGATAGCAGTAACGTCTGGGCTTTTGACAAAAATGAAGAAGGGCATTATGATCTGGATGTTTGGAATGCCGAGTACTGGAATCGGTTTAGTGATTTTCTGAAGGCGTGTGCCGAAAGGAATATTATTGTTCAAATAGAACTGTGGGCTACGTTTGATTTTTATCGTGAAAATTGGGAGGTCAACCCATTCAATCCCAAAAATAATATTAACTATTCCAGTGAGAGGGTTCATTTGCCAACAGAAGTTAATTCTCATCCCACCTGGATAGAAAACAATTTTTTCTGGTCTGTACCATCACAGGAAAGTAATTTAAGGTTACTGGAATATCAGCAAAAATTCGTTGATAAAATTCTTTCCTACTCTCTGGAATATGGCAATATTTTATACTGCATGGACAATGAAACATCTGTTACTTCCGAATGGGGAAAGTTCTGGTCTTTATACATAAAAAAAGTAGCCGGAGAAAAAGGAAGATCTATTTATACAACAGAAATGTGGGACCCCTGGAATCTCGACCATGTTGCTCATCGCGAAACATCTGATCATCCGGAGATTTATGATTTTGTGGATATTTCTCAAAACAATCACAATGTTGGCGATACGCATTGGAATAATGGTTTGCAGCAAATTGAAAGATTGAAAAAAAATAATATGTTGCGTCCGCTCAACAATGTAAAAGTGTATGGCAATGATGGAGGCAGGCACAAAAACACTCAAAATGCCATAGAGTCGTATGTGAGAAATGTTTTATTTGGTGCAGCCAGCACGAGATTTCACAGACCCAATTCAGGGCAAGGGCTCAATGACATTGCACAGCATGTGATAAAAAGTATGCGATCATATATCGATCGGGCAGATTTTTTCAATGCCGTTCCATCAAATCATTTGCTTTCGGAAAGGGAAGAAAACGAGGCGTTTTGCAGGGCAATTGAAGGAACTGAATATGCTATTTTTTTTCCAAATGGAGGAGAGGTAAAGCTTGAGGTAGAGACCGACAAAAAAAACATTTCAATCGAATGGCTAAATATTTTAAGTTCCGAATGGTCTGAAAAATCCTCGGTCACAGTAAATAATAATACAGCAATAATTAAAGCGCCAGACAGGAAAAACTGGTTTGCATACATTAAAATCAAATAATAAATGTTTACAGAATCTGACTTACAACAAATAAAAGAAAGGGGCTCCGACCTCACAGTTGTAAACCATCAAATAGAAAATTTCAAAAAGGGATTTGATTTCTTAAAACTTGAAAAAGCCGCAACACCAAGCGATGGAATCATTGTTTTGAATCAAAATGAAATTGAATCATTAATTGATCTTTACAACCAACAAAGTCAGCAAAAGCAAATAGTAAAGTTTGTTCCTGCTTCCGGTGCAGCGAGCAGGATGTTTAAGTTGCTTTTTGAATTTTTGGAAATATCAGATAATCCGGAAAAGGTAAATGAGGTATTCACCAATTCCGATGATTTGCAATCAATCAAAATCTTTTTTGAGCGAATCAAAGACTTTGCCTTTTCAGAAGAATTAGATTTATTTCTCAAAGATCATGGATTATCCATAGATGCTTGTCTGGAGAATAAGGACTATTCTGCCCTGCTCAATGCATTGTTGGGAGACAAAGGGCTCGTATATGGTGCTTCTTCAAAAGGATTGCTAAAATTCCATAGCTATGGAAATGAATCAAGAACACCATCAATGGAGCATCTTGCCGAAGGCGCACTGTATGCCCAGTCGGCAGGTAAACTTGTAAAAATACATTTCACAGTTTCGCCAGAACATAAGGAGGGTTTTATAAAACATATCAATAATTCGCTCACTCAGTTTGAAGAAAAATATGGGGTAACTTATGACATTTCATTTTCTGAACAAAAATCATATACCGACACCATTGCGGTAGATTTGGCAAATGACCCATTCAGGACCGAAGCCGGAAATCTCTTTTTCAGACCTGCAGGACATGGCGCATTAATTGCCAATCTTAATGAAATTGATGCAGATATCATTTTTGTAAAAAACATTGACAATGTTGTTCCGGACAAAATGAAGGATGATACAATTACTTATAAAAAAGCATTGGCCGGAACACTTTTGAAATGCCAGGAAAAAATATTTTCATTTTTGAATGCCCTTGACGGAAAGGTTGATGATGATGTGACGAATGAAATATTAACATTTCTAAAGCAAGAATTGAAGCTGAAAAACTTGCCGGATTTCGAATCTGCCAAAAGCAAAATTGAATTTCTAAAAAGCAAATTAAACAGACCACTAAGAATTTGTGGAATGGTAAAAAATGAAGGTGAGCCAGGTGGAGGTCCATTTTATGCGCAAAATAATGATGGCACACAATCATTGCAAATTGTTGAATCATCACAAATTGATTTTGGAGATGATCAACAAAAATCCATTGCAAATGCCGCTACACATTTCAATCCGGTTGATTTGGTCTGCGGAGTAAAAAATTACAAAGGAGAAAAATTTGACCTTACGAAATTTGTAGATGTGGAAACAGGATTTATATCGCGAAAATCAAAGGATGGCCGTGATCTCAAAGCCCAGGAATTACCAGGGTTGTGGAACGGTGCCATGTCTGACTGGAACACTCTTTTTGTGGAAGTTCCGGTAAGCACCTTCAATCCGGTAAAAACTGTAAATGACTTGTTAAGACCAGAGCATCAGTAAACTTTTACTACTGAAGTTTATAATATTTTTCTTTCCAATCTATGGATAATTTTAATCCTTATAAGTGGAATAATCAAAAGGACTAAACACATGAGAATTTGTAAAGTTTTATTCGGCCTTCTTTTACCTTTTTTTATGTCTGTTGGTGTTGCACAAAAGATTTCTTATGCGCCACCCGAATTCAGGCTGACCACCGAATGGACATTTGATGTAAATCCTGACCATCCACATCCTGAATACCCCAGGCCGGGCATGATACGTCCTGAATGGAAAAGCCTGAATGGCAGATGGCATTTTGCAAAAACTGATAAAGATGAAACTCAGCAAGTTAAATATGACAGAGAAATAATAGTACCTTTTCCGGTAGAATCTGCATTATCAGGGATTTATCAACCGGTTTCTCCGGAGGAAAAAATATGGTACAAACGAACATTCTTTATTCCTGAAAGTTGGTCCGGCAGATATATTCTTTTGCATTTCGGAGCCTCCGATTGGGAAACCACGGTATTTGTAAATGGCAAAGAAATAGGAAAACATCGTGGGGGATACGATCCGTTTTCATTTGATATTTCTTCTTTTCTTGATGAAAAAGGAGTTCAGGAAATTGTAGTTTCCGTTTGGGATCCTACAGATTCATATCATCAGCCACGAGGCAAACAGAAACTAAATCCAAAGGGAATCTGGTACACACCTGTTTCGGGTATTTGGCAAACTGTTTGGATTGAACCGGTAAATTTTTCTGCCATAGCATCATTAAAATGTACTCCTGATATTGATCAGTCTCTGGTAAAAGTTAAGGCGAATATTAAAAATCCCGTAATTGGAGATTCTATCCGTGTATCAGTTTCATTCAATGGATTGGAAATAGCAGATGGCTTATTCAATTACGATCAAATTGGCGAGATTGATATTCCCAATACCAAGCTGTGGTCTCCCGGCAAGCCAGACTTATACGATATACACCTTGATCTTATCAGAAACGGGAAAAGTATAGATAGAATCCAGTCTTACTTTGGCATGAGAAAAATATCAGTTGAAGAAGACCAGGCTGGCATTAAACGATTATTTCTAAATAATAAACCCATTTTTCAATATGGACTGCTTGATCAGGGCTGGTGGCCGGACGGATTATATACTGCGCCAACAGACGAGGCATTAAAGTCAGACATAATCAAAACAAAGGAAATGGGGTTTAATGTGATCAGAAAGCACGTGAAGGTAGAGCCCGCTCGATGGTATGCTCATTGCGATCGTATTGGTATGATCGTGTGGCAAGATATGCCCAATAGCGATGTAAGCGCCGAATGGAAAGGTCCCAGTGGCATAGATGGAGTGGAACTGGAAAGAAGTTTCATCTCCGAATCTCAGTATAAAATAGAATTAGAAACCATTATTGAAAGTTTGTATAATCACCCTTCCATTGTAAAGTGGATTCCTTTCAACGAAGGTTGGGGACAGTTTAAAACAGTCGAGATATTTGATTGGGTAGTTACCCTGGATTCTACCCGACTAATTGGTGGACCTAGTGGGGGCAACTATTTTCCTGTCGGCGATACTCGAGATTATCATAAATACCCAGGGCCGGAGATGCCTCCCAAAGATAACAACCGTGCGCTAATCCTTGGGGAATTCGGAGGGTTAGGATTACCAATGGAAGGTCATCTTTGGCAAGGAGATAAAAACTGGGGTTACCGTAACCTTAAAAAACAAAAAGATCTTGAGGTAGCCTATTTGAATTTAATGGAAAAACTGCAACCATTAATAAAAGATGGGTTATCCGGTGCAATATATACACAAACCACAGATATTGAGGGTGAAGTAAATGGTATGATGACCTATGACAGAAAGATCTTGAAACTGAAAAGTAAAAAGGTTAAAAAAGCCCATAGCGAGCTATATAAATATTTTTCAGAACATGTCAAATAACAACTTAATAGCATGAAATGATTAATCTGAAAAATCGATTTTTTTAAATATAAATCAAGCCTGTAGTTTCGATAATATTTATATCTTGCTACTATATTAATTAATTGTATAAAATACCTTTGTTCACTTAAACCCCAAAACCATCGAAACTATTAATAAAAATCGACTTTTCTACGGCAGTTGTTTTGCTTTGATCACTACGGCTTTGTCTTTTAGCATCAGGGCAGGCATCCTCCCACAGCTTGGGGAAGAACTCAATTTGTCCGCCTCGCAATTGGGCTTCATTAATTCGATGTGGTTTTTGGGTTTTCCTATTTCTATGGTTGTTGGCGGACTGTTATACCACTCCGTCGGAGGGAAAAGGATTATGCAATTTGCATTCTTTGCCCATGGTGTTGGCATCCTCATGACCATTTATTCGGGTAGTTATATCGGCTTGCTCATTTCGACATTGCTCATCGGCTTGGGCAATGGGTGTACTGAAGCTGCCTGTAACCCTATGATTGCAGATGCATATCAAGGAAACGCAATGAGTAAAATGATGAACCGCTTTCATATGTGGTTTCCTGGTGGTATCGTAATTGGAAGTCTTGTATCTAAATTTATGACAGACGGTGGGTTGAGTTGGGAAACGCAAATTTGGATAATTATAATCCCTACCTTGATTTACGCTTACATGTTCTTTGGACAAGACTGGCCAAAAGCAAAAACACAAGAAGAAGCTTCCATTTCAGGAAACTTCAAAGCTATGCTCTCACCCCTGTTCGTATTTATGATGGTATGCATGGCTTTTACTGCCATTTCAGAGTTTGGCCCACAACAATGGGTTGGTCTGATTTTGGCAAAAAGCGGGGCTGAACCCATGCTAATATTAGCATTGATAACTGGCTTGATGGCAGTTGCAAGGTACTTTGGAGGAGATATGGTTCGAAAATTTGATCAAACGGGTGTCCTCCTTGGATCGGCAGTGTTAGCCACTATCGGTATTTATCTATTTAGCACCCAAACGGGAGGCATGGCTTATGTGGCTGCTGTGTTTTTTGCATTGGGTATTGCTTACTTTTGGCCAAATATGATCGGCTTTATAGCTGACAAAATTCCAAATAGTGGCGCTTTGGGCATGTCTATTATTGGAGCAGTAGGGATGTTTTCAACTTCCATTTTCCAGCCTATTATAGGTGGCTGGATTGATTCTGACAAAACGAAAGCAGCCTCCATTGGACTTACTGGTGATGAGCTGGTATTAGTAGCAGGTCAGGCCACTTTGGGAACAATGGTATTATTTCCTGCTGTCTTAATTGTGCTGTTTTCTATACTTTTCTTTTGGGTGCGAAAGACGCATGCCCAATCAACAGAATCAGTAGAGTGATTTAACCAAAGGAACAAGATTGGAATGAACATGTTGCTCTGGACCAACCACGTCACGGAGAGTGGGGCTTTGGGTATGAGTGTAATGGGGAGGGATTGGTAGCTTCGCCGTGTCCTTGGCCCTACCGGTTTCGGAATTTTTATGGATATGGATTCTACAGGAGCATCAACGCTACAGTACATGACTGTGATGCCTGCTATTCTTATCGTTGCATTTGCATTCTTAAATTTTCGAATGAAGAAAAATTGATTGGCTTTTTGGTAGACTTTATGGACAAGCTCTATTTCGACCAGTCAAATCCATATATCAAAACATAAATGGCTATAGAACCCAGACCATAAGCCATCAATATCATATCCAACTCGGTAGGAACTGGTGTAGTTCCAATACTAAATTTTATCAGGTAGAATATCACACACAAAATTGCCGACCACATCCATAGTCTGACTGGTAATGACTTGTTGAGGAAGAAAGCCTTTTTTAAGTTAGCGTTCACAATTTTCTTATTAAGAATAACAATTTTTGTTGTGGTAATTTAGAAGGCATAAACTTACGAATAAAACCTCTCTAAACTATTAACTCAGAAATTGTCAGTAGGAAATTCTATTGTGTTAATTTCTAAAATAGCGAATGAATTAATTCACTAGTTATGATGCAGATAGCACAGATTTATAATCTTATTTTTTAAGTTGCAATAATCAACAGATCGAAGGGCATAGTCATCAATCTCTGAGCATGAAATTAATGCAGGAAGTAATGGGTGGTCAAGGGCAGATAAACCAATAATTTTTGGTGAAGAATTACTATACTGTCTGACTTGTCTTAAAGAATTTGACAGTTCAAAACCACTTACAACAGGTAGATTTAAGTCTAACAATATCAAATCATACTCGCAAACTTCTACTCTCTTTAAAGCGTCTTCATATGAAGAACAAATATCAAGTTTGTCTCCAAGGTTGTTGAGGCATTTTGCAATGATAAATTGTGAGGCCATATCATCATCAATCAATAATATTTTTATAGGCTTCACTTCTTCTAAAAAATTGAATATTGATTTTTCCTCGATCATAGCTATTCCCTTAGAAAATATAGCTCAAGTTTAATGCCATGATAATTTTTCACGAAAAAAGAGTCAATATTCCAAATGAAGATCATATATTTCAATAATAGAAAATTTCATTATTCCCAAATTAGGAAGTCACATAGCAAATATTCCCAATATGGGAATATTATTTAATGATTGTTTTTATGAGAACCTAATAGAACCTCAATTCGTAATAAAATGCCAAGTAGGACAATATTTCTAATTATTTTATTTTTCTCAATTAATATAAATTCATTTTCCCAGGAAATCGATGTAGCAAAAATTAAAACTCAAGCTGGCAAATATGACAGAGAAAATTTAATAGTAAGTGCAACCTTGCATGGTCTGGATTTGGATTTGACAAACAGCGATTTTGTTTTGTATGAAATTGTTGGTGCCAATGAAAAAAAGATTAATTCGCAATTGGATATGTCAGGAGAACCAAAATTGTGGTGGATGATCAGGGGTAAAATTCTTGCTGGTAAATCCAGAAGTTATACATTAAAGAAGTCTGCGAAAGCTAATGAGAAAAAAATCTCTGCCATTGAGGTAATTCATGATCACGGAAACCTGATTGTAAAATCTAATGGAAAGAATGTTCTTCAATACAATTTTAATATTGCACCACTTCCAAAAGGAGTTCCTGAGATTTACAACAGAGCCGGATTTATTCATCCTCTCTGGTCTCCACAAGGAGAAGTATTAACCAGAATCCAACCTCCGGATCACCATCATCATGTAGGTATTTGGAACCCATGGACACATACCAAATTTATGGGGAAAGAAATAGATTTCTGGAATTTGAATAAAGGTGAAGGAACTATAAAACCTTCAACTATAATATCAACAACTTCCAATGATTTGTATGGGGGGTTTAGAGTTATTCACGATCATATTGATTTGAATGGGCTGTCACCAAAAGGTTATAATGTAGCCCTTAAAGAAGAATGGAATGTGCGGGTTTGGAATGTGGCAAATAACGCTTGGCTAATTGACTTTGTTTCTACCATGAATTGTGCAACTGACAGTGCTTTTACTATACTGGAATATCGTTACCAGGGATTTGGTTTTAGAGCTACCAAAAAATGGAATGATAAAACTGCCAATTTGCTTACCTCTGAAGGTAAAAATAAGGAAGATGGAAATGCAACAAGAGCAAGGTGGTGCGATGTGAATGGTATTTCAGAATTTGGAAACTCTGGTGTTTTATTTATCACCCATCCATCAAACTACAACTATCCTGAACCTATCAGAATATGGCCTTTGGGAGCAAATAAGGGAAAGGAAAATGTGTTTTTTAATTTTAATCCTGCTATGGATAGAAACTGGGTCTTGGAACCCGGCAAGGATTACCGACTAAGATACAGAATGTATGTGTATGATGGTAAGATTGATGCTGACCAGGCAGAAAAATTATGGCAGGATTTCACCAACCCTCCAAGAGTAAGCATTGTAGCAGTGAATGAATAATATCTTTAAACTTATTAAAATTATCAATATGAAAAGTCGCAGAAAATTTATGAAATATTCTTTGTTAGGTGCTTCAACAGCATTTGTAGTTCCTACAATTGTACCAGCCACAGTTTTTGGAAAATCTGCTCCAAGCAATAAGATAAACATAGGACAAATTGGATTTGGAAGAATCGCACGAAGTCATGACTTACCGGAAACCATGAAATACGATGAAGCACGAGTGATTGCAGTGAGTGATGTAGATAGTAATAGGGTACAAGAAGGAAAGAATTTTATAGAAAATTACTATGCCGATGCCAAAGGGAAGAAAAATTTTGTGAATGTTTCAACCTATGGGGATTACAGGCAATTGTTGGAAAATCCGGATATTGATGCAGTAATTATAAGTACACCAGATCATTGGCATGCGAAGCCCGCTATCGATGCAGCTTTAGCTGGCAAAGATGTCTATTTACAAAAACCTGCATCACTTACTATTTCGGAAGGTAGAAAAATGAGTGATATCATGAACCGCACCGGAAGGGTATTTCAGGTTGGCAGCCAACAAAGATCAATGAATCCATGGCCTCAATTTCATCGTGCTTGTGAGTTGGTGAGAAATGGAAGGATTGGAGAAATAAAACAAATTTATGTAGGATTACCTGGAGACCCATCTGGAGACGATGAACCAGAAATGGAAGTTCCTGTTAACCTTGATTACGATATGTGGCTTGGATCCACACCTGTAGCATATTATACAGAAAAAAGAGTTCATCCACAAAAAGACTTTAGCAGACCGGGCTGGCTGAGGTGCGAACAGTTTGGAGCCGGTATGATTACCGGATGGGGAGCACATCACGTAGATACGGCCCACTGGGGAATGGGAACAGAATATACGGGACCTATAGAAGTTGAAGCAGAGGCTGTTTTTCCTAAAAGTGGGCTTTGGAATGTTCATGGAGATTTTAAGGTAACTGCAAAATATGCTAATGGAGTTGTCATGCATATCTCAGGAGAATATACCAACGGTGTGAAGTTTGAAGGTTCAGAAGGATGGATTTTTGTAACCCGCGGAAAACCCGTTACCTCCAGTGATCCGGTTTCGGGCAATGAATCGAAAAAATCATTAGACGCCAGCGATCCTAAGATATTAGATTCTGTTATTGGACCTGATGAAATTCATCTTTACCAAAGCCCTGAACAACATAAAAACTGGTTGGACAGCATTAAATCCAGGGAGCGAACCGCTACGCCAGCCGAAGTTGCTCACCGATCGTGTAGCGCGTGTCTTGTAAGTCATATTGCTATGAAACTACCACGAAAGTTGTATTGGGATTCTATAAATGAACGATTCAAGAATGACGATGAAGCAAATGCTATGTTATCAAGACCTCAAAGATATCCATGGGGGATTGAATAATCTCATTCAGTACATGTCCTTGCTGATTGAGTTATGAAATTGGTGAGTTGAACGCAACGCCGAAATTATCGTTTTAAGAGTAATAGATAAAGTAAGTAAAATTGGTTAAATTGAAATAATAAGAACCAATCCGCTGCAGTACATAATTGATTAAAATAGACAGGTATGATATTTAATGGCAAAGAAGTTCCCTTTCCGGCAATTGGAAAAATCAGCTTTTTCAAAATTTTAGAAAACATTGAAGAAAAGACAAATGATAAAGATCCATTTGTATCTGAAACTGCAAAAAATTTGCTTATTGAGGCAGAAAAATATCCGGAGATACGATCGGGAATTGATAACATAGAAAATCTGGGTAAATGCGAAGGACTCGTTAGAAAATTATGCCTCATGATGTTTCCCGATGTGCTAACAACAAATGAGATTAAAGCACTTACTCCCCCATTCTATTTCAAACCAATTTATAGTTCTGAAAGATTCAAAAAAATAATTAATGCATCAGGAGAAGATTTTAGCTTGCAAATGAAAGATATTACCGGCGATGATTTTTACTTGATTTGTTGCTATTTTATATTGGCTTCATATTATGGATATCAATCTCATGCCGGAGGTCCATTGATCGTTGAAATTTTTAATCGTAACCTGGGAATTAATAAAGCATATCAAGTTGCGATAAATGCTGACATGATGGACTTTAGTCCTACCGATCGAGCAGTAGAAATCTCTCGCAAAGATTTTGAATTGCTTGTAAATAATTATGACAATATAGACTTGTGGAAAGAAAAATTCCCTCCAAATAGCTGGACCTTTCGCGGGGTCAATGTTATAAATATGATGGATGTAACAAATAGTCGGGCATTGAGTAATATTTCTTCCAGTCTGTTGGTTAAGTCTGAAGAGTCGCTACAAAAAATCCGTGCTGGCTTACGAAGTTTATTTAATAATGGTGAGCTTAAATCTGGAGTTGTAACAATGGAAGATGGATATATCTCGCAGATCCACAATGACGATATGAATATGAAGAGCATAATTCTTGGCGGTATTACGTCTATGAAGTTTGAAGAGGGACTTTGCGGTTACTCTATAGAAAAACTCGTTAAAAGAAATGTTCCTCTGATTATTCCTGATGTCAAGCAATTTCATGCTAAATCCAATAGCCAATTATCTCAAAGCCTGATTGATCAAAATATTGGGAGTTTCATCATGATTCCTTTGATTTACGAAGACGAATTGATGGGATTTATAGAATTGGGTTCAACAAATAAATATGAATTAAATTCCGTTTCCATATCAAAACTTTTGCCATTGATCCCTGTTTTATCAATGGCTATTAAGAGGTTCAGAACAGAAGAACAAAACCAGATAGAAGCCATCATTCAGCAGGAATGTACTACCATTCATGGTTCTGTAAAATGGAGATTTAAAGAAGAGGCCAAAAAATTCTTCCAAGCAGGTTTGACTGGAAAACAACCAGTATTTAATGACATTATTTTTAAGGATGTAGTTCCATTATATGGGCAACTTGACATAAAAGGCTCTTCAACCAGACGAAATAAAGCAGTCAAATCTGATCTATTGTCTCAGCTCAATCTTATAGGTAAAGTGCTCAATCGGGCACTGTTAAAAACAAATATTATCGCTTATGATGAACTAATTTTTAGAATAAATGGACTCAAAAAAGAAATTGGAGGAGAACTTTCTACCGGCAACGAGCACAAGATATTCCAATTTATCAAACAAGAGATTGATCCGGTATTTGCACATCTCAAAAATGAAGACTCCAAGCTTCAACATTTAGTAGAAGATTATTATGCCCGGTTAGACGCTGAACTGAAAACACTATATATTGAACGCAAAAAATATGATAGCAGTGTTGATAAAATTAACCATGTGTTGGTTTCTGCATTAGATAAAAAGCAGGAAGAAGCCCAACAAATTTTTCCTCATTATTTTGAAAGATACAAAACAGATGGTGTTGAGTTTAATATGTATATCGGACAATCAATGGCCAATAACGCAAACTACAATCCCATTTATCTTAGGAATTTGCGAATTTGGCAACTATTAACCATGTGGTCGTTAGAAATCGAATATAGAAATTTAAAAAAAGATCTGGATGTGGATATAGAGATTGCGTCACTGATACTTGCATATGGCACACCCTTGTCCTTGCATTTCCGTATGGATGAAAAGAGATTTGATGTTGAGGGAGCGTATAATGCCAGATATGAAATAATAAAAAAGCGAATTGACAAAGCCCTAATAAAAGGAACCAAAGAACGACTTACCCAACCGGAAAAGATGACTATTGTTTATAGCCAGGAGCAGGAATCAAAAGAGTATATGCTTTTTATTAATTTTTTGCAGTCAAAAGGTTGCTTCAAAAATGACCTTGAAAATTTACAACTTGAAGACTTGCAGGGAATTCGTGGACTCCGGGCATTGCGTGTAGGAATTAATTATTCCAACGAGACATCAGGGTTGAGTATTGACGAATTTATAAAATCAGTCGAATCTGTGAATTAACTAGTGAAATTTAAAAAGTAAACTATAGTTAGTGTTTGATTATTAAATTAGTTTCTTCTCCTTTTTTGACTTTTATTCAGTCATCTGGCATTGTCATCGCACAAGATGCTATTGCATTATTTATTAAATGACTCGTACAACTTGTTGGTACGAATAGGATCTGCTTGGCCATCATGGATTATCATCCGATATTTTAATACAATAAAATCATCCATTGGTATAACTACTGGTTTTTTCCCTGGAAAAACAATGTTTTGCATGCTGTTTTTCTGACGTAAATTCCAGGTATCCTTTGGTAATGGATTATTTACATTGGTCATGATAGCAATACCTGATCGCTCGCCGAAGGGGCCCAAGGTACCTGAAATATCTACCCATGGGCCTGCCTCCACAGCCGGCCATTGAGGAGTCAGCACACCTTTGGAAGAAATAAAAATCAAATCATCCGGAGTTTTCATACGGATAGAAAACCCACTCAATTCGCTTTCATTGTCATATCCGGCAATTGATACATTTTCCATCAACGCCTTTAACCGGATTTCCACATCAATCAGGCGATAATGCAATTGTTTTTTAAATACTCTGATGGTAACTATTTCTAAAACAAACGGTTTCTGCTCACCCTGACTATCTTTAATCCACGGTGATTTCCAATTTACATTTGCATGAATTGAAACAGAAGTGTCTGTCGTTCTCTCAACTTCGACCTGATTCACACTCCATGAAAAATCATCACATAGCCAGGAATCTCCGACATATTTTCCTTTTACTTGAATCTGACGCCAGGCCCAAAAAATACCCCTGTGATGTGGATGGTCCTCAGGAAAATCCAATGTCAGTACACTGCCATTTAATCCCCACAATGGATGAATATAATCAACTCTTGGGTAAGCTCCGTCTAAAGATTTCACAGATGACCTGTAAAAAAGAATACTGTCACTCCCTTCAAGCACCAAAATTCCATTTGGGGATCGAACGGTATGCAGCTTTTGTGCTTCAAGCTGTTGCTGACCACAAATCATGAGGAAAATAATTATTAGTCTTTCTACATTCATAATTTTAATCATCCTTAAAAATCCACATTCTTAGAAAGTGGATTTCTACTTGTCTGATGCTAAGGCATCTACGGCGTAGAACAAAATCAAAATCTAATCAAAAAAACTGAGCACTTCTAAAGTTAGACACTTTATAGGCAGGCTCTAATCAGCTTTCCTTTTATAAACTCTTACATGCCATGGAAAAGAGGTACTCTTTTTTGCGATTTCAAAACCACTGGAAAGTATGAACTTTTCAATTTCTTCTGGAGCGTGTATGAATGACCTAAATGGATTTTTCTTGATGTAGAGGTATAATTTCATAACCAGTGCTACACATTTTGAAATTGGGCCACCAAATGGAAATGATAGTGCTATGGAACGATCACACTTTTGTAGGGCTAAAGACAGAAGAGATTTATAGTCTGGATAGCAGCAAACTACTTTGTCAAGGGTCACAAAATCACATGAATCTATTTTATCAGCTACATCAATAAAATCGCCATGATGAAACTGGGTTTTATCCAGAATATAATTTTCTTTAGCATACGACTTTGCAACATTCAAATATCCTTGTGACGCATCCACATCAATAGTGGCTTTACCTCCATTCTTCAAAAACCTCCATTGGATTGCTCCAACACCTCCTCCAATATCCAATAGTGTGCTTCCTATGATATTTTGCTGAAATAAAAGCTTGAGTAGCTTATCGGTTACTTTTTTAACTCCTTTTCTTTTGTAGCGCTTCATTTCCTTTTGCGCACTTTTCATATCAAAGAGCATATCCGCTCCGCAACAATGATTACATGTCATGATTTATTTTTTTGTATAAATATAATCTGAAAATATTTACATTTTTTGTGCCTCAAGAATTATATTTATTCAAATAAAATTTAATCTCATGAAAAATATTTTTTCGATTTGCTCAATTCTCGTCTTCATTTCAACTTTCACTTTTGCCCAAAAAACATCTCTGGAACCTATTAAACTTGACGATGCCTGGAGGCAGAAAATCTATAATTTGGCTCCGGACAAAACAATTGTCCCGGTAACCAAAAAGCACAAAGTGCTTCTTTTCTCATTATTTACCGGCTTCAAACATTGGGTAATTCCTCATGCCGATGCTGTGATAAAAATATTATCAGAAAAGACAGGAGCTTTTGAAGTGGTGCAAAGTACTGATATCATGATGTTCGAAAAGAAAAATCTTAAAAAGTTTGATGCAGTTATCTTAAATAATAATTGTTCAAAAGGTGATTACCGTAATTTATTTTATGATGCACTGCTTTCTAATAATAAAATGAGTGAAAAGGAGCGATTGGAAATGGCAGCAACCCTCGAAAAAAATCTATTATCATTTGTTGAGCATGGTGGGGGTCTGATGGCTTTTCACGGAGGAATAGTTATGCAAAACAAATCAGCTGAATTTAGCGATATGATTGGAGGAAGTTTCGATTATCATCCAAAGCAACAGGATGTAGAATTACAATTAGCTGATGCCAATCATCCTATGACCAAAGCATTTGAAGGCAGATCACTAACGCATTTTGATGAGCCTTATTTCTTCAATAATGCCTATTTCAAAAAGGAATTCAGACCATTATTATATATGGATGTAACAAAGCTTCACTCCTTGAAGCATACACCTAATGAAAAAATCAGCTATGTATCCTGGATAAAAAGATATGGGAAAGGGCGGGTTTTTTATGTATCTCCATCACACAACGCACAAAGCTATGAAGATTCCAGGATGCTGTTGTTTTATCTGAATGGTGTGCAATATGTCCTTGGAGACTTAAAATGCGATGATTCTCCTTTGGGCCAATAAAAAAGATGCAAGCCTTTCGACTTGCATCTTCATTAAACAAACAACCTAACCATGAAATTTTTTTCCTCTTAATTAGAGAGATATTATTTATCCTGTCATGGCTGTTTATACGTTGTGTGATTGGGTATAATTGAAAAAAAATGCCTCAAAGGGTCTTATCTTAGAATGTGAGACCGGTTGATATAGAAAATGACCATGGCTTGGCAATTAAGAGAGATAATGAACCGGTAAAATTATTTTTCTCTCAAGAATAGTTGTATCGCTTGTTGAACAAATTGTGTAGAAAATATCATAAATGAATCAGTTTTTCATCATCAATTAAAGCGTGCTCAAGTGAACTGTACAGTAGGAATGGTCAGTGTTTTATTTATGCAACTATCAGGGGTTTTGATTTCTTTAGGAAGTTGCCTGGGATTGATCATTAAGCAATTTCTACTAATTTTCTGGCCTTATCAAGATCGTATTTGTTTTGGAAATTCATCCAAAACATGGCGGAGATCTCTAAAGCACTCTCTAGTCTCAATGCCAGGTCAGCTGTTATATTTCTACGACCATGGATCAGATCGGAAAGCATCGATGGAGATATGCCCATTTTTTTTGATAGATCCTTTTGCTTCAATTTTCTGGCTTCGATCTCATCGCCTATTAATGCGCCCGGATGGATGGGGGATTCTGCCGGTATATCATTTGCAAATATCTTATTCATAATGTTTCGAAATTTCAATGATTATTATTTCCAATTCTCCATTTTTATTGATTCTGAACAATAGCCGGTACTGCCTATTAAGCCGGATCGAGTATTGCCCTTTCCGATTTCCTCTCAATGCCTCGAAATTTAGAGACCGGAAGTTTTTTAATTCCTTCAATTCTGTAATTGATATCAGAATATTCACTTTTTTCTGATACTGTTTAACCACTGTTATAGGTATTTTCTGTTTGCCAACTAAATGGTTCGGATTGTACTCATATAGGCTGGCCAAATCTTCAGATTCAAAAAATACCTTCATTTATATATACGTGTAAGTATCAATAAGTTCACTAATGTAGTGAATTATTGTTGCTTCTAAAAACATATGAAACTTGCTCGGAAAAATTAGGACAATAAAAAGACTGTTTAAGATGAACGTCTTCATTATAGAGGTATCCCATAGAACCAGGTAGTAAAACCCGTTTTCCTTCACAAACCAGGCGATGTGATTTAGATCAGATTTCACAATATTGTAGTAAGGCTGGGGTTTTTGGTATAAAAATAGTTCGTAGTTGGTTCAGGCTTGTTGCAACCTAAGTTGTGCGCACGAGAGGACTCGAACCTCCACAGGATTTCTCCCACCAGCCCCTCAAGCTGACGCGTCTACCAATTTCGCCACGTGCGCAAAAATTATTTTTGAAGGGCCACAAAATTAATATATTATTTTCCTTTTACAAGGATCAATTATGTTTCATAAATTAAATTTTGAGTCCACTCCGAAAAGTCAGAGTTCGTTGATTTTCAACTTTTTTACCCCTAAAGAGGAAGTCGTTGAAAATCAACGAACGCTAATAAAGTCCCCCTGCCTACCGGAGGCCGGCGTCTCTTACAACAAAGGTTTCCATAAAATAACAGTAGAACCCAAATTAATATTTTCAGCTTTTAATTTTTCTTTCTTCGCTTCATTCTAAATTTCGAATCATCAATTTCAGGAGTTGTTTTTGTGAGTCTGATTTTCTCTCTGTAGCCCATCCACAATAAATAAATGGAAAAACCAATTGCCAGATAAGCCATTATTCCCACTACGCCAACAAGTACTTCATTGATATAAAAACTGTACAGGAGAATCAAAGAAGCAGAAATAGCTACTATTCCCAGGGTAATTTTAAATTTTGCTTTTCTTATATCTCCTTGAATTTTGCTTTCTTCAATGGCAAATTCATCAACTAATCTTATGATATATGCAATACTATCTTCACTAAGGTTGCCCTCAAATTTTTTTCTAATATCTCCATACGACAGTCCGTCATCATACAGTTTTAGTGCTTCTTGTAATTTTTGATCCAATACATGATCATCCATAAAAAGTTTTTTTGAAAGTTACTTATATGCTCATGGATTTGGAAATATTCCCTCTTGGAAAATCTATCAACTATAATAATTCAGGAGATAATTATTGAACCGATTAAAATTTTGATGGCCAAGCCTGCGGTAGGCAGGTTTAATGGAATTAGAAATGCCACGTATTTTGTGTGTATTTCATTGTTAAATTATGGAGCGTCTAATAGGTAAAGTCATTTTTTTCCAGTAGAAAATCCGCAACTCTTCTTCGTGCATCTTTAAGATTGAACGGTTCTATTTTGGTAAATCTTTTCAAACCAATTAACATCATTCTCAATTCATCACCTTCAGCAAATGCATAAATGGCTTGCTTACCAGCCCATGATGATTTTTCTATTGCCGTATGCAGATAAATCCTTGCCATATCCAGGAATAACCCAGCCTTTTCTTCTCCAATTTTTTCAGCAATTTTCTCCGCTCTTAGTATGGCAGATTCTGCCGCAAATGCCTGAATCAACATATCAGCTAAATTCATCAGAATCTCCTGCTCATCTTTCAGTTTGGTCATCAGTTTTTGAACCGCTGCTCCGGCAATCATCAAACCTGCTTTCTTAAGATCTTTTATCGCCTTTTTTTCCTTGGCCAAAATACCATCGTTGTCATCACCACCAAAATCGGGAATTGATGTCAACTCTTTGGCCACAGCCATCGCCGGTCCTATCAAGTCAAGCTCACCTTTCATTGCCCGCTTCAAAAGCATATCGATGGACAATATTCTATTGATTTCATTGGTTCCTTCAAATATTCTATTGATTCTTGCATCCCTGTAAGCTCTGTCCATTGGTCCTTCGGCAGAATAACCCATACCACCATAAATCTGAACTCCTTCATCTACGGCATAGTCAAGCGTCTCCGAACCGTGAACTTTTAGCATAGCGCATTCTATGGCAAATTGCTCAAAAGATTTAAGTCTGGACTCAGCAATATTTTCACCATTAGAAACCATGGCATGGTATGCATCATCAATGTTTTGTCCTACACGATAATGAGCAGATTCTGAAGCAAAAATATGTGACGCCACATCGCCTATTTTATGCTTGATTGCACCAAAATTTCCAATGGTCGTGCCAAATTGTTTTCGTTCATTGGCATATTTGATAGCATTTGCAAAAGCTCCTTTTGCACCACCAACACCACCAATTCCTAATTTTATTCTACCTATGTTAAGAATGTTTAGCGCAATTTTAAATCCATTTCCTCTTTCAGATAACAAATTTTCAACTGGTACTTTACAATCGTTGAAGAATATTTGACGTGTCGAGGATCCCTTAATACCCATCTTTTTTTCTTCTTCATTCATGGTGATCCCGCCAAAAGCCTTTTCAACAATGAATGCTGACAAATTTTTATCATCGTCGATCTTGGCAAACACAATAAAAATATCTGCAAATCCTCCATTTGTGATCCACATTTTTTGGCCGTTCAGTAAATATGATTTACCGTCTTCGGAAAGAATTGCTTTAGTTTTCCCGGAGTTGGCATCTGATCCGGCATCAGGCTCCGTCAGGCAATAAGAAGCTTTCCATGCTCCAGAAGCTAACTTTGGGAGGTACTTGGATTTTTGATCATCATTGCCATAATATAAAATGGGCAAGGTGCCAATACCTGTATGTGCCGTAAAGGCCACAGCGAAAGAATAACCTTTGCCAAATTCCTCTGCTATAAGCAAAGACGTGTTGAAGTCAGTATCAAATCCTCCATATTGCTCGGGAAGAGATGCACCTAACAGACCCAGTTCACCAACCTTATCCAATAATCCAGGCATAAGTTCCGGGAATTTCATTGAATCAATTTCATCCAATTTTGGATATACCTCCGCAGCAAGAAAATCCTGACAGGTTTGTAATATCATTTTTTGCTCTTCTGTCCATTCTTCAGGAATAAAAATATCGGAAGCGCAAGTATCTTTAATAAGAAATTCTCCTCCCTTAATTGCTGTTTTCTTATCAATAGTTTCCATAATATTATTTTTAGTTGTTTAACAAATGCATGCTATAAAATGCCTTTAATTTAACCTCTCATAAATACCGGCGACACCCTGTCCTCCACCGACACAAGCAGAAACAATACCATATTTTTGATTTCGATGCTTCATTTCGCTAAACAGTTGAATGGATAGTTTTGCCCCTGTGCATCCAAGCGGGTGCCCTAGTGCTATGGCACCTCCATTCACATTTACGATTTCAGGATTAAGATTCAATTGGCCGATTACTCCTAAAGCCTGCGCAGCAAAAGCCTCATTAAGCTCTATTTGATCAATATCAGATTGATTGAGTCCGGCAAGTTTCAATGCCTTTGGGATGGCAGCTACCGGCCCTATACCCATGATCTTTGGTTCTACCCCAGCTACTGCATAGCTAACCAATCTGGCAATCGGCTCCAAATTTAGCTCTTTTACCATTCGTTCTGACATCACCAATACAAATGCTGCTCCATCAGAAGTTTGGGATGAATTACCTGCAGTAACAGTTCCTCCAATTGAGAACACAGGTTTTAGTCTTGCCAGGGCCTCAACACTTGTGTCAGCTCTAGGCCCTTCATCTGTATCAACTACAAATTCTCTTTTTTGCTTTTTCCCACTTTCATCTAAATAAACTTCTTCGACATTTATCGGAACAATATCATCTTTAAATTTTCCTTCTTCGATGGCTCTCAGTGCTTTAGAATGAGAATTATAGGCAAATTGATCCTGATCTTCTCTGGTGATTTTATACTTTTTAGCTACCTCTTCCGCAGTGAGCCCCATGCTGGTATAGTAATCTGGAGTTTTGGTAGATATATTATAATTCAGAGCGGTCTTCCATCCCATCATGGGTACCATCGACATTGATTCGGTGCCTCCTGCAATAATACAATCGGCCATTCCGGCAGTAATTCTTGCCGATGCGATATTTATCGCCTCAATGCCTGACCCACAATATCTATTGATAATCATTCCCGGAACCTCGAGAGGAAGAGAAAGCAATGATATCATTCTACCCATCTGCATCCCCTGTTCCGCTTCAGGTATGGCGTTACCAACGATCAGGTCATCAACTCTTTTTGAATCAAATCCCTTAACAGAACCCACAAGATGCTTTATTACATCAGCAGATAAATCGTCTGATCTGGTAAATCTAAATCCACCTTTTTTTGCTTTTGCAATTGCCGATCGATATCCTGCTACGATATATGCGTCCATAATTATTAAATTTTATAATTAACAGTATTTTTTATTATAGCTGCATTAATTTCTTAATGCTCTTTTACCATTCAAAATGGCCTGAATTCGCTCAAGTGTTTTTCTTTCTCCACAAAGCGAAAGAAAGGCTTCTCGTTCCAGATCCAATAGATATTGCTCCGAAACCTCGGTAGGCGCGGAGAGGTCTCCACCACACATAATATTGGCTAATTTTCTGGCTATCAGTTCGTCATGATCAGATATATAATTACCCATTCTCATACCGGTAATTCCGGCATGGAAAAGAGCCAATCCCCCTCGTCCTTGCACCTTTATGTTTTTCTTCTGTACAGGCATAGAATATCCGGCTTCTGCAAGTTCGATAGCAGCCATTTTTGCTTCGGCTATTTGCCTGTTTGGATTTATCGTAATTCTATCTTGCGGTCTGAAAATTAGCATATCTCTTGCTTCTTCGGCAGAAGTAGCCACCTTGGCCGTAGCGATATTCATAAAAGCATTTTGAAGTGCGTTATACTCAATATCTCCGGTTTCAGTTCTCTCAGCAACACGTCGAGTCAGCTCTTTAGTTCCTCCTCCTCCAGGGATCAGACCGACACCAAATTCCACCAGACCAATGTATGTTTCTACAGCAGCCTGTACCTGATCAGCATGTAAAGTAAGCTCACATCCACCACCCAAAGACATGCCATGAGGTGCAATTATTACTGGAATTGAGCTGTATCGGGCTCTCATTATGATATTTTGAAATATTGATATCAATTGATTGAGTTCATCGTAATCTTGCTCAATGGCATACATAAATACCATTCCCAGGTTTGCGCCAACAGAAAAATTGGCTCCCTGGTTTCCAATCACCACGCCGCGATATTCACTTTCGCCCAGATCAAAAACTTTGTTCATGCCTTCAATGACATCACTTCCCATGGTGTTCATCTTCGTTCTGAATTCGAGATTTATGATACCATCTCCCAAATCAAATATAGATGCCCCTGAGTTTTTCCATATCTCTTTGTTCGCCCTAAGGTTATCGAGAATAATAAACTGGCCTTTGCCTGAAATATCTTTGTACGATTTTGTAGGAATATCATAATATTTTCTTACTCCCTGCTCGACAGTATAAAATGATTTTGCGCCACTTTCAATCATGTCATAAACCCACTGATTTGGTTTATAACCTGCTTGCTCCATTTTTTCAAGAGATGCCACTACACCTATTTGGTCCCAAGTATCAAACGGGCCTAGTTCCCATCCAAATCCGGCACATAGTGCATCGTCAATTTTGAACAACTCATCAGTAACTTCCGGAATTCTATTGGAAATATATTGGAAAATACCATAGAAAGAATCTCTGTAAAAATCGCCTGCCTTATCCTTCCCTGAGAGTAATATCTTAAATCTATCTTTTACGATATCTATGGATTTTGTAAGCTCAAGTGTATTAAATTTTACCTTTTGCTTCGGATTGTATTCCAAGGTTTTCAGGTCAAGGGTCAGGATTTTGGTTTGCCCTTCCTTGTCTTTGGTTTTTTTATAGAAACCTTGCTTTGTTTTATCTCCAAGCCAATTGTTTTTTGCCAGTTCGCCAATTATTTCTGGCATCTTAAATACATCCCTTTGTTCATCATCGGGTAGGCCTGCATGCAAATTGTCTGCTACTTTAATGAGCGTGTCTAATCCTACAATATCACTTGTTCGGAAGGTCGCAGATTTTGGTCGACCAATTACCGGGCCGGTCAGTTTATCAATTTCGTCAATATTAAGGCCTAATTGCTGCATAGTTTGCACCACTTTCAATATGGAATAGATGCCAATTCTATTGGCAATAAACGCTGGCGTATCTTTGCACAAGACGGTTGTTTTTCCAAGAAACAAATCTCCATAATGCATTAAAAAATCAATTATTTCCGGTTTGGTCTTGGGTCCAGGAATAATTTCAAGGAGTTTTAAATATCGTGGTGGATTGAAGAAATGTGTACCGCAAAAGTGTGCCTGAAAATCATCACTTCTACCTTTGCTCATCAAGTGAATAGGAATTCCGGAGGTGTTGGAAGTGATAAGTGTACCGGGTTTACGGAGCTTTTCAATCTTATCATACAATTGATTTTTGATCTCCAGGTTTTCTACTATTACCTCAATTATCCAATCATATTCAATAATTTTAGATAGATCATCATCGAAATTTCCCAGCTGAATTTTTGAGGCAAAGCTTTTATGATAAAGCGGCGCAGGTTTTGACTTCAATGTAGCCTGAAAAGCAGCATTTACAATGCTGTTTTTCACCGATTTATCGGCCAAAGTCAATCTATTTTTTTCTTCGGCTTCGCTTAATTTCTTAGGTGCAATATCAAGCAATAATACATCCAGACCAATGTTTGCAAAATGACAAGCGATTCGAGATCCCATAATTCCCGAACCAAGAACTGCGACTTTATTGATATTTCTTCTCATCTGTTTTGTTATTTAAAACCTTCAATTTTCATCAGTGATTTCTTTTGTGACGGCAAGCCAGACCGATTTCTGTTTCATATTTTTTATTGATTAATCCTTATTAATCAATTCTTTAAGCTCTTCATTGCCTTCAACCCATCCAAGTATCAAACTTGATACCTGCAGAAACGTATTTAATTTCTCTTCAGGGATTCTCTCTTTAACAAATTGATTAAATACCTTGACTGTTTCAATCGTCTTCCCCTTTTTCTCTTTGCCCTTTTCTGTGAGAAATACCTTGACTGATCTTCTATCAAAGGCATCTCTTTCCTTATATATAAAACCTTTTTCTTCAAGACTTTTTAAGGTTCTGGTCAGGCTTCTTGATTCAAGGCCAATAAGTGGTCCAATTTTAGTCGCCGGTGTACCTTCAGTTGTTCCAATATTTAATAATATAAAACCTATTGATGTGGTGATTCCATGCTTTTGCGCCTTTTGGTTATAAAGCCTGGATAGGCCATGCCAATTTGATTTTATAAGGTAATCTATTGATTCTTCTCTCTTCATAATATTCTTTTCAATGAATTCAAATATAAACAAATTTATTATGCATGCATAATAAATTTATGGTTTATTGATCTCATTAGGTCATTAAATTTATACATTAATATAAATGAACAATTATAATAATAAGCATTATTTTAATAAAAAGGCAAAAAACGAGCGTTATTCGGCATGCCGAATAGTATCAATATTGATTAGATATTTTTCTGAAGAAAAAATTTTGTTGTAGCTAATTTGACAACTATTGTTGAATAGCCGCTATTCATCTGCACTTTTTATCTTTCCGAAACCTGTGATTCTTTTTTCAATAACCTTGGGGTTTCCGGTATAAATTACTCCGCCAAGACCTGTTATGGTAATTACAAGTTTTTCATTTGCAAATATTTCAACACCACCCAGCCCGCTTACATTGATTTCAGCATTGTCAGCATTAAGTTCAAATGCCCTCAATCCACCAGCGCCACTAATGTGTGTTTCTAAATGATCCGCCTCTCCGGATAATGACATCACGCCAGCTCCAGTCAAATTAGTCTTTAGTGTCATCACATCAACTTCCAAATCGATAGCTCCCGCTCCGGAAAGATTTATTGACAACTGATCTGAAGTTATAACTCCTTCATTATTAATATTGGATGTTCCTGTTGAGAAAATATCATTTAGCTCACTATAATATATTTCAATATCAATCCCCTCAGTGCTTTTGAGATTATGAACACTATTGATATTTAAGGAGCCATTGAATACCTCAATGGTTATATAATCATGAAGGTTTTCGTCCGTTTCGATTACTACCCTATGATCTTCACTTTTTATCAAAATCACATCGTAATTTCCACCAATACTTAGGTTTTCAAAATTGTCTATTGCAGTCACGATTTTTTCAATATCTCCATTTCCACTTTTAATATTGAAGTTGCATCCAGCTAAAGAGAGGAGCAGAAAACCAATAACGTAGATAAAAACTTGCTTCATGTGAATACGTGATTTTCGACAAATTAGGAATTGATATACTCATCTATCGCCTCGCTTATCCCTTCGAAAGTTTTCTTCAGATTGTCCTCATTTTCTTCGAGAAGCGTAACACGAAACCCTCTGAGATCAGAGCAAAAAGACGAAATTGGCACCACACATATTCCTTTGGCAGCCAATAAATAATATACAAATCGCTTGTCGGGCAGCACGTCCGGTTGCGCAACCCAATCTTCAACAATTTTTTTGACTTCCGGGTTTTTAATTGCTAATGTCTGTTTATCGTTGATTACATTTTTCTTAAAAACTATTGTATTGTAAAAAGCACCTGATGTTGGGTTGAAATAAATCCCTTTGCAAGGTTTTAATATATTAGAAATCACCTGACTTCTTTTACCTATTTTTTCATTGTTGGCTTTTATATAATCCGGGTATCTGTGGTCTCCCATTATTTTTGGCAAGGCTACCTGGGGCAATTTGGTAGAACTAACCTCAATCATTTTTGCATTTTCAAGCGTAGTACAAAGTTTGCCAAACTCCTCATCCTTTTCCTTGTTATAAAACTTTGCCCATCCACACCTTGATCCTGGCCAGGGAATTTCTTTGGATAATCCTTTCAGCGCAATACCAGGGACATCATCAATGTATTGAGATAAAGAATATCCTCTAGCTCCGTTGTAGGTGACATTTAGATATATTTCATCACTGATAAGAAACAAATCAAACTCTTTGGCAATGGCCACATAACGTCTCAATATCTCCAGCGGATATACCATTCCTGTTGGGTTATCCGGATTGATGATCATGATACCCACAATATTCGGATTGTATTTTACCTTTAAATACAATTCGTCCATATCGGGATACCAATTGTTTTGCGGATCCAGACTATAAGTGATCGGATGATCATTGGCATGTGCTGCCTCTGCTGATGAGTGGGTTGAATAGGCAGGCGATGGGCCAATTACCCTTGCCGGAGGAATGAGATATTGATATATTTTACCAATAGCATCTCCCAATCCATTGAAAAATAGAATATCGTCTTCGGTAATCTGTACGCCTCCAAGAGCATTATTTCTTTTTGCCAAAAATTGCCTGGTTTCCAATACCCCTTTTGAGTGACAATAGCTATAGCTTGAGTCTTGTTGGGCCAAATCACTAACTATGTCTTTTATCCAGGATGGAAGTTTGGCACCCTTTTGTACCGGATCACCAATGTTTTCCCATAATATTTCGCATCCTACCTTTTTTAGTTGCTCGGCCTTTTTTACAATCCCACGGATCTCATAACTTAGTTCATCGGCACCTGTTCGCAACAATTTTTTTCTCATCAGTAATACTATTTTTTGTTGGTTAAATTTACTATAAAGAGTCTTTCAATAAACTCTTTATAATTTATGTTTCAAAAGTACATTTTTTTCTGAATACTGTTTTTCGGAAAGCAAATCATCTTATCTGAATCACTGGGTTTGGAACTAATATTTAATGCAATTGTGTGTGCACTATTTTGAAACAAATGCAATTCCCCGGTTGAAGTAAATTATAGGCTTTAAAAATTATTAACACTTGAAATATTGTGCTTAATTTGCAAAAAAAAATGTCACAAAATCTTAATATGAAAACATCAATATTTATTTTATTTATAAGCATCTTTATTTGCAATAATCTATTTGCTGAAAGCACGCTGGAAGTAAGAGATCTCGAAACAAATAAACCATTGGCAGGGGCTAATATCAAAAATCTTTCTAACAATGATTTGATGGTATCAAACGACAATGGCGTGACAGATATTTCAGATCTTAGTATTGGTACACATCTCAGCATTACTTTTATTGGCTATAAAACCCAAGAGTACACCATCAAGGATGGCAATAATATTGCATTTCTCGAACCGGACTATCAATTGCTAAATTCGCTAACTGTCGTTGGGCATGAAAACAACAGAAAACTTTCTGAAATAGCTGGGTCTTATGCTATTAATTCCAGATTGGTTATGGATAAATTCAATGACGAATCATTGGTAAGATCGATGAATACTTTGCCCGGCATTCGGTTTGAAGAGCGATCGCCCGGTAGCTATCGGGTAAGCATAAGAGGCAATTTATTGAGGGCACCATTTGGCGTCAGGAATGTAAAAGTCTATTGGAATGATATTCCATATACTGATCCAATGGGTGGTACACCGCTAAATCTTCTTGACCTCAACAACATTGGCAAGGTGGAAGTTATCAAAGGTCCTGCGGGAAGTGTATTTGGTGCCGGAGTAGGAGGAGTGCTCAACATACAAAGTGAAGCTACCCAAATCAAGCCTCTTTCTGCCGACATATCTTATACTGGAGGATCATATGGATATCATAAGGTCGCAGCTAATTTGAATAGTGCAAGTGCTGATAGCAGATTTTCTATTCGATACGCGAAGCAAAAAGGAGATGGCTATAGAGACCACACCAACTTTGACAGAGAAGTCATTCAGATGAGCGGTTCTTTTTACACTTCCAACAAAAGAACATTGAAGGCGCACATATTATTTTCTGATCTCTTTTATCAACTTCCCGGTGGATTAACTAAAGAACAATATGATGATAATCCCAGGCAAGCCAGGCCGGGAGCAGCGCAAAAAAACGCTTCCATAGACCATCAAAATTTTATGGGCGGATTGGTACAGAATTATGAATGGAATGAAAGAATAAAAAACACGACCTCGATTTACTTCTCTACCGGAGTGAAAGAAAATCCTTTTGTCACGAATTATGAACTGGAAAAATTAAAAACTTATGGAGGCAGAACTTCTTTTGCTATAAAATCAAACCTGGGGAATATGCCAACTTTAATTACCGCCGGTGCAGAGTTAAATTATGGTGACCTCAGCGCGACCAACCATGGGAATATCAATGGGTTTGCAGATACCCTGAGATATGAAGACAATTTGATATCGTTGCAATCATTTGCTTTTTTGCAGGCAGACGTGAATTTATCCAATAAGTGGATATTGAATTTGGGAGCCAGTCTAAATTATTTCAATTACGATATCAACAGACTGCGTGATGTAGCACAGGACACTTCATATCAAATAAATCGAACCTTTAGTCCGGAGTTTATTCCCAGGATCGGAATCGTTGGCAAGCTGACAGATTTACATTCTGTTCACGGATCGATCAGTTCTGGATTTTCTCCTCCAACAACCGGTGAGGTAAGGACAAGTGATGGCGGTATCAATGATGAGCTTGAAGCTGAAAAAGGAATAAATTATGAAATAGGCTTGAGGGGAAATTCTAAAAACAACAAACTATATTATGATGTCACTGCTTTTTGGATGCAGCAAAAAGAAACTATAGTCAGTAAAACAACCGACCTGGGAACAGTAATATTTGAAAATGCCGGATCAACATCGCAAAAGGGTATTGAGCTTTTGCTGGGGTATTCTATCCTCGATAACCCAAAAAATATTATATCCTTACTAAAAATCCAGACGGCTTACACCTACCACGATTTCACCTTCAAAGACTATGTGAAAAGGAGTCGGGGAGAAAACGTGGATTATTCTGGAAATGATCTTACCGGCACTTCGCCAAATATCTCCGTGACAACATTGGATGTCCAAACAAATGTTGGACTTTACATGAACTTTACTTTTAATTTCACAGACGAAATACCCCTCAATGATGCCAATACTGTTTATGCCGATAGCTACCGTTTGCTCACTTTAAAAACAGGATGGAAACAACAAATAAATCACAAGCATCTGATAGATATATTCTTTGGCATAGATAATTTGCTCGATGAAAAATACAGCTTGGGAAATGATCTGAATGCATTTGGAAGAAGGTATTACAATCCCTCGCCAGAGCGGAACTATTATGTTGGCCTAAAGCTGTACCTAAATAAATATTAATTTATGTTATCATTCAATCCGGAAGAAATAACACGATTGATCAGACATCGCCGATCTGTATTTCCCGCCCAGTATTCTGGAGAATTAATAAAAAAGGAAATTATTGAAGAAATTTTAGAAAATGCAAATTGGGCACCAACACATAAACTCTCCGAGCCCTGGCGATTTACAGTATTTTCAGGACCCGGACTGAAAACCCTTGGCGATTACATGTCTGAAATTTATAAAGAAGAAGCAGAAAAAAATAATTCATTCGACATCAAGAAATTTGAAAAATTAAAGAACAAACCGCTTAAGGCATCACATGTTATTTCTATAGGAATGAAGCGAGATGAAATGAAGCGACTGCCGGAAATAGAAGAAATAGAAGCGGTTGCATGTGCAGTTCAGAATATGTACCTCACGGCCACAGCTCATGGAGTGGGATGCTACTGGGGTTCTGGAGGAATTACTTATTTTGAATCGGCCAAGCAATTTTTTGGGCTTAAAGCAGATGACAAATTGCTTGGTTTTCTGTATTTGGGAATACCAAAATCGGAATTACCCAGTGGCAAAAGAAAAAATATCGAAGATAAAGTAAATTGGGTCTCGGGTTAAGAAATTTATTTGCATCTTAATACTTCAATTCAAAAATATTAAACTACACCTCATGAGATACTTAATTATTTTAGCACTTGCATTAATCAATTTTCACCTTTTTGCACAGCACGACCACGACCACAAACGCCCGATTGTATTTCCTGATATCCCAGGTTATAAAACCCTTAAATGCGATTTTCATCAGCACACAGTATTTTCCGATGGGAGTGTTTGGCCAAACATCAGGGTGCAGGAAGCACTCAAAGATGGCCTAGATGCCATATCCATTACTGACCATATTGAGTATCAGCCTCATATTGACGACATACCCCATCCCGACAGAAACAGGTCTTATCAAATAGCCAAGGAGGAGGCAAAAAATAAAGACCTGATAGTAATCAGAGGTTCGGAAGTAACTCGCTCTATGCCTCCCGGACATACTAACGCTATTTTTATTCAGGATGCCAACAAATTATTTATAAGTGATTCTATTGCAGTTTTCAAAGAAGCAAAAGACCAAGGTGCGTTTATATTCTGGAATCATCCGAATTGGACAGCCCAAATACCAAGTGGAATGGCAAGTGTTACAGAAACCCATAAACACCTGATCAAGGAAGGGCTTTTGCACGGCATAGAAGTGGTAAATGATGTCACATATTCTGATGAAGCCATACAAATTGCGCTGGATTATAATCTCACCATGATCGGAACTTCAGACATTCATGGGCTTATCGATTGGCAATATCATGTGCCTCATGGTGGTCATCGACCTGTTACCCTGGTTTTTGCCAAAGACAAATCTGAAGCAGGAATAAAGGAAGGTCTTGTCAATAGAAGGACAGCCGTTTGGTTTAACAACACCTTGATAGGAAGACCGGAATATTTGGTGCCTTTGATCGAACAATCTGTTACTGTTGCATCTGCAACTTATAAAAGTAAAACTTCGGTATTGCTGGTATCTTTAGAGAATGTAAGCGATGCAGACTTTATCATGGAAAATATGACCGATTACACGTTCCATAGAAATGCAGATGTTTTTACCATCGAGGCAAACACAATCACCGATATAGAAATTAAGACAATCGAAAAACTGGAGGGAGTAAAACTCAAGCTAAAAGTTTTGAATGCTGTTACTGCTCCCAAAACTCACCCCGAAATTATTTGGGATGTAAAAGTGGAGTAACTACAAATTAAATGTTTCACAAAATATAAAATGGAAACACTTAAATTATTACTTACTATTTACGGAATTTGTTACTTGTTGAGCATTCCGGGATTATGGAAAATCTTTGAAAAGAGCGGTCATAAAGGCTGGCATTCTTTAGTACCAATTTACAATTTTGTTATTTTATTAAATATAATAGGATGGTCAGGATGGTATGTGCTGGCTTATTTGGTCCCTTTCTTCGCCTTTATTTTGGATATAATTACATCAATAAAATTATCAAAATCATTTGGCACCAATAGTTTATTTGCCATTGGTATGTGGTTTTGGTTTACCAGACCAGTTTTTTACGCAATTCTAGGTTTTGGAAAATATGATTATATAGGAAGTGATGGCGTCATATGAGAATTGGGAAAGTTGCTATACTGTTATTCCTGAAATCATCCTTATATTCTTGTGCATCATCATCTTTAGTTTCGCTCTCAATTCACAGATTCACGACGGCAATTATTCTTAATGGTGCCCCGCTTCCCCCTTTGATTTTCATGGGTAAGGCAATTATTTCAAATCCCTTTTCAGGTAACTGATCTAGATTGGTGAGGTTTTCAAAAACAGGAATGCTTTTACCAAGAAGTATCACATGACTCTTGAAATATTGTGATTGGCCATAATCAATGCTGGGTGTGTCAATTCCGATGGCATGTACATTGCGATTTTCAACTAACCATTTTGCCGCTTCATCGGAAAGGCCTGGAAAATGCAAGAGTTTTACAGCATCCTCTCCGCGCTTGTCGGTACCCAAATATTTAATTTTACCGGGATAAAATTTCGAATAACCTGTTTGCAATAGAATTATACTACCATCAGGGATTTGTATATCTTCTTCTTTCTCCCAATTTGTAATATCTTCAATACTTATTTGGTAGTCTGGGTTTTTCAGGGCTTTTACAGCAACATCAATTTTTATGGCTTTACCTATCAATTTCTCCAGTGGAATTTCATCCACTGATTGCCCGTCTTTTGAAAAGTGAATTGGTGCATCAATATGAGTTCCACCATGTTCTGCTGAGGAAATGTTATTTGCAGAATAATAGTATCCTTTGTCAGTCTCCCCTTCAAATACTGTATCCAGTTCAAATTCTTTGGAGGTGACCCAATATATCGTCTCATCAGAAAAATCATGTGAAAGATCCACGAATTTGATTTTTTGATCATGGGTAATTTGTGCCTTTCCCTGTGGAGATTTCTTAATGCACCCTGAGAGCATTAGGAAACAAAATAATATGCAAATTAAAATTGACTTCATATTTCAGACAATTATAATAAGTTGTAAAATATGTTATCACAATATAATAAGGAGGTTTCAAAAATAAAAAAACACAACTACTGTTGGGTGTCCTTGCCCTGAAACATAGGGTCGTGTCACGCATGCTCTGACGCACCAAATCTTGCTTTTTTCGATTTTACTTCATGATAAAAAGATGCACTTAGCGGTTATGTATATGAAACGCTTGGCATTTCAAAGCGATTTCCTGTCAAACCGTTATTAAGTTTATTAAATGTACAAACATTAGAATTAGCACTTTCTGCCAAATGTTTTATATACGGCGTTGTGTTTTCGTGCTTTATTCTCCGCAGTCTGTCCGAGTGATGGGACAGCCACTCTTTGATAAGTTTTGGTCGTGTGTTGGCTTTTTTGAGCGACTTGGCAATGCGTGTGGAGGCGAAGGGATGGCATAATTATTCAACAAAACAAGAACATTAGGTGATATAATTTTAAATCCTGATTGTCCTTTGTCAAATGAACTGAACTGTAATTCATAGTTGTCAATAAAATTTTCTTTTGTCAATAATACTGAGGTATCAATTTGTTTGAAATCATTCTCTAAAAGGTAATTGATATCTTCAACATTACTATGAATATCCAAAGAATCAATTACAAAACCAACCATGGCATTTAGTCTATAATAAGAAGAATAAAAACCAGTTGTAAATCTTTGAATTCCTTTATCAATATATTTATAGTTTAATCCTGAAACACCTCGACGTGCTTGATTATCTAGTCGTTTGCACTCAAGTATATAATATGCGTCATCAGATATAAAAGGATTAACTGGCATTATCCGAATATCTATGCGTCCAGATGAACTAATTTCACTTGATTCTCTATCAAATAGATAGTTAGTAAGGTTTAATTCTGTTTTCACATTAGAATTTTTCAAATAATCAAGCAACAGAATATCTCTAATTCCATTTTCATCATTAAGCGGAATCAGTTTATTGCTAGCAATCATCTTTTTATAGCAATAAGTAACTTTTGAAAGGATAAACTCGAATTCACGAGTGCATACTTCATCTTTGAACAAAAACTCAGAGGCATCTAACTTATTTCCCACTATAAGTCCTCCTATTTGTTTTGAGGATTGCATCCACAAATTCATCCACATCCTGATAACCAATAGCTTTATGCCATAACCTTTTTTCGTTTGGTTTAAAAATGTAAAAGAATTCCTTTTCAAATCCACGGAAATCTTTTTGCACAAATAGTTTATCCGTTATCTTTTGTGATGACAATTTAATCGCCGTCGATAATAACTCTTCTTTTGCTTTATTTATCCAAACAATGTTTTTTTGATTACTTTTCTTTGGTACCACCTTAAAGAACATTCCTATAATCTGATTTGAATGCCAAATCTCAACAATGAATTCTTGTTTTTCGGTATTTAAAGATGGATTAAAACGGTCGATAAATAATTGTGCGTATGATTTTATGCTAGGGTCTTCAATTTTAATTGGTTCAAAATGCTTCTCAAAACCTGTATGTTGCATTTGTACGGGAATGATTATATTATTAGTGTAGTCAATTAAAGCTTTTTCAGTATCGGCGATATTAAATTCGTCAAAAATAGAGGAGTTAAGAGCTTCAATTTTATTTTTTAATTCTATTTCAGCTAATTGGTCATTTAGAATATTTTCTTCTTTATTTAATCTTCCAATCAAATTTTCAACCTCTTTATATTTTTTATAAATATCTAAAGTATAGGTGTATGGAATAGTCCACTTTTCATCATCATGCGACTGTTCTCTTTCAATACCTGCGGATGAAAAGGTTTGCAAAGCAAAATATGAGAAGAACCTCGAATTCAATAATGCCGACATGACTGATAAAGATTTAACATCATTTGACTTTATAGCTGTTAATGAACTACGATATGCAGCATCTTTTTTACAAACAGCAGAAACAGATTGTAAATTATTCGTTATACCTTCCGTAATAAGTAACATTGGAGCTTTAAATAACAAGGGATTTCTCCGGCGATGAACAATTTTAAAATCCCATTTTTCATTAATATTAGGTTTAATCCAGTATTGTTTAATGTCTTTTTTTTTGGTATTTATATATGGTAATCCAACTAGGTGTGATGAATCATTCTCATCACCTCCTCCAACCATAACTCCTTGACCTTTTAAAAATCTTGTTTCATCTTGCAACTCCTTTTCTATTGAGGAATAGTCTGATTTCAACCTATTTATTAAATTAAAGTCCAGATAAGAACCGTACACCAAGGTTTTCCAAAGCCAATCATATTGTTTTAACTTTAATTGTTGAACCTCCTTGAAATCGGTACGATACAATGAGAATATTTTAAATAACTTAAAGAACCGACTTGGCTTTAAGGAAATATGCTTAATTATATTTTTGGTAGTATCTTGATTTAATGCTGGTTTGTAAAATAATATCGCAGCTGGTGCAATTGGTGGGTCACTAGATTTATCAAAAACTTGATGTCTTACTGGAGCCAATTCAAATACTTTTTGGATTTTGAAATTATCTAAAAAATATTTTCTAAATTTTTTACCATTGAGGTTGTATAAAACTTTACTTGTTACAATAAGAGATACAGAATCTGATATTGAAAAGTCACTTACTCGCAACAAAAATGCTTGTGCTATTTCATTGTTGCTAATAGTAATCTGATTTTCTGTTTCTAAATTCTTCTTTTTCTCTCTTTTGTTTCTTTCATTAATATATTTTACAAACAATGGTGAATTTTCACCTTTCCCTCTTTTCCATGGTGGATTTCCAATTATATAATTTAATCTTTTCTTCTTTAATAAATCATTATACGCATGTTTCGTGTTGAAGAAATCAGCTTCAAAAAAGTTAGTATTCAATAATTTTGGGAACCTAAATTTTTCAATACTTGGCGGTTCTTGATAATCAAGTAGAGTTAATTGGAGTGAGAATATTGCAACTTGAATGGCAGAAAGATTTTTATCTATTCCAAAAATGTTATCAATAGCTAATTGCTTTATAGCATCTTTATATTCTTCGGAATTTTCCTTAATATCAGGGTTTAATGCAATAAATCTTTCTATTATTTTCCGAAGTGTCTCCACTAAAAAAATTCCCGAACCACAAGCTGGGTCAAGTACTTTGCAGTTGTATTCCTTTGGATTAAATTTTAAATATGTTTCAACCGTTTCGGATAGAATATAATCGACTAAGAAAAGTGGAGTATAATATGCACTATCCTCTTGTTGATTTCCAATGAAAGATTCATAAACATTGCTGATAAACTCAATTGGAATTATGGCAAAATCATATAATTTGAAAAGCGATTTTTGTCCATTCCCTAAGTCGTCTTCGTTCAGAAGACCAATGATTGTTTTGAAAGAACTATTGGTTATACTTTGATATTCTTGTTCTTCCAATAGAAACATATCGCCATTAAATCTTTCTTCCAGATATTTGAAAAAGCTAATGGCATTTTCTTTTTTTTAAAGAATGGAGCAAAAATCATCATTAGACAAGTATCTGCTTTCACCATCATGCCTAATTTTGACCTGTCTGTCAATAAGATATCGAACAAAGATTACCTTTCCAATTAGAGCATTCGCAATAGAAGCTTCCAGCTTATTTTGATTAATTAAAATATCTCTGGCTACTTTTATATTTTTTAATAACTGAAAATCAACTCTGCTTTCATAAAGTAACTCCGCCTGATACTTTTCCCATGTTTTGCCAGAAACAATTTCGAAATAATTGAAATCGTTAAGACAATCCTCATTTCCAATAAACTGTAATGCTGACTTTTCAGTTAAATAAATAAAACCATTAAAAACTTCAATTTTACTATCATAAGCAAATATTACAATGGGAGATTCATTAAAATTCCATAATGCCTTATGAATGTCCGCAGCGTTTTGGGGATTATCATAAAAGAGAATTAAGGGTTTATTATCAAAATTGAAGAATGCATCAGGTTTGAGCTTATTCCCAATTAATCGCTCAATGCGACTTGAAAATTGACATTCTTCTTTCCATAAATTCTCTGAAGTAATAAAGAGCCCATTCTCCCTATTAACACTGAGTTTGTTGAAAATGTCAAGAAGATTTCTCATTTATAACTCCTTATTTTTTGTGTTAAAATGCATTGGCGCAATTAAATCTCTACATTCAGGGCAGTTGCAACATCACCTAGAGTATCCAAGGTAGGTTGGACTCTATTAGTACACCATCTTGAAATAGTGGTTTCGTCCTTTCCAATTTTTTCAGCTAACCATCTATTTGTTTTTTCCTGCTCGGCAAGAACTATTTTTATTCTATTTTTAGTCGTATTACTCATATTGTTTAGAGGATATAATCAAATAATTAGCATTTAATGGAAATGTATGAAAATATTTCCAAGAGCGAAAGCAAAAAACAGCTCTTTTATTAACAGAAGAATTGGCATTCGGGTTTGGGTTAATAAACGTGCTGTTTGCGGGTCGGCTTTAGCATGAAACACAACTATTGCTATGCTTACTTTTTCTCATTTTGTAAAATACAAAAAATAACTGCGACTTATCCATCATTTCATACATGACACGACACTAGGGTAAATAAAGTCTTCTAAATCATCCGAATTGAAAAGGTTTCAACAAGAGATATACTCATCAGAAATTTAAATTACCGATTTTGAATAGCTGAAATTCTCTTCCGATAAAAGTTTTCAGTTCCTCTTTTTGATTTTCAAAATCGTTGATTTGCTCAAATATAGCTTTTCTGAAATCGGCAAACTTTTCGTAGTAATGGGTATGGTTTTCTTCCTGAGAAATTTCCACAATCTTTCAATAAGGTTGAGATTTGGTGAATATGGAGGAAGAAATATTAGTGTTATCTTCTCTTTATACCCCTCTAAAAATTCGGTCACCAACTTACACTTGTAGTATCTGGCATTATCAGAAATACAGTAAATATGAGTTTTGTATCTTATTGTTCTATTGCCATCTTTAACAAAGCAATGGTGGATTGTGCATTTATGCTGTCATCTTCACGGATAATGACATCTTGATTGTGTGGGTTGTAGAGGCCGTTGAGGTTAATTCTTTGTCTTCCGCTATTTGATAGGAATGAATTTCTTTTCTCCTCTCTTTGACCATGCTCCGGAGGTACTTGTATTGTGCTGAGGTACCCCATCCCTGCCGGCGGCAGGCAGGCATGAATAAAATAACTTGATGATCGGTAAGGCTATCTTCCAAATCTCGGTAATAGGCAACAAATTCAGCTTGTTTGACCACATCAAGTTTCGAGGGAAACAGGGATAATTGTTTAAAACTGTAGCCTAAACGATAGAGTAACTTGTTGACGCCACTTAAAGTATAAACCACGCCAAATTCTTTTTCAATAAACTCCCTTACCTGTTGACAACTAACCACCATGCTATCATCTATCCATTTACAAAGAAGTTTTTTTTAACACGTTAAGTTTACCCTTATTGTTGCCCGCTTTCATGGAAATAAACCCTTCCACATTATTGGCCGACAAAAGCTCTTGCTTCCAATTATAAACTGTCTTTTCACCTATTTCAAGCAATTCGGCAATTTGCGATTGCTTGTAGTTCTTTGATAACATTTTAATACATTTAATCTTGTCGGCTCCTACCTTTCCTTTGATCGCACGATGAATATTTGTTAAATCAAATTCAACTTGTTCACTAATCGGTAATTCCATAAATTATTTTTTGAGACAATTTACATAAAATCAGTAATTCAATTTTCCGAACAGTATAATTGAAATGATAAAATTATCGATTGCCAAAAAATGACGAGGAGTGGTAAAAAACCATATTACTTATTAAAAACTGTATTCCAGGTCGAATATGATTTTCTTTTATCACCTCCATCTGTGATGAGTCCTGTATTTCGCCACAATTTCCCTAAGTCTTTCAACTCTTCGGGGAATGTCAGCCAAAGTTCGTAAAAATCTCTGTGAGACCACCAGATTAAATATTCGTAATCGTTTTCCTGGGCATTTATAAATAATGTCTCAAGGTATAAATTTTGCCCACATTCACTGCCTTCGATTTCTAAATTAAAACTGCTAATAGAAAGATTTTCTCCCAAGTGACTTGTTTCTGAGAATGCTATGGGCTTGGTAATTTTATTATGCAGAAAATCAAAAGCCTCCGGAAAATCTGCTTTGGTATGTAGTCCTTTAATAAACGGATAAAAGCTTATGGCTACAAAATCCATATTATTGGCATAATCGATTATATCATCAATGTAAGCTTCTGGATCCGGCACATCGGGCCGAAATAAATTGTGAAGAGAAATTGACTCAGAAATCTTGAGTAAGGGAAATTGCTGTTGTATTCGAGTCTTTACATTTTGCATCAAAAGTTTGTATGCATTCCATTTTGAAGGAGAATTCTTTCTTAATTCATTTACCTCGATGGCAATAACCAAATAATCGGGATCGAATCGATCGGTTAAATATTGAATATGTTTAAAATACGCATCTTCAATTTCTTGATCATTTAAGCTGGTATAATTGGGAATACTCCCATCAAAATCTTTGGCGAGATCACTTCTATCAGTATTTAGCAAACTTACGGATAGCGTTAGTTTAATGTTGGACATTTTTCGATTGACTCTCCCATCAATTTCATTCGTAAATTCTACCGGCAAGGGAAGGCCATTGATCCATGAATTCCATGGAATTTTGCTATCGATATGCTCAGAATATATATCGGAATTATCGCTGATAAATTGGTAGGTGTCATTTACGGATTGTACGGTCGGGGCATATGCCCACGTGCTGAAACCCATGCCAAAATCCCTGGAACTATACTCACCAAAAAAATTGTTCCCCTTACAATCAGCAACAGGCTGGTCAGTTTTTTCTTCAGCACACCCAAATAATGAAATGGTCGAAATGGCCAATAATATAATGTTTATTATCCATACAATATGGCACTTGCAGTCATAAGTCGTATGAGAGGTCTTTCGATAATTTTGCATATATAAAAAAAACTAAAGTTATCGCCTAAAGACGAGGGTTTTTCCCCCAGAATGATACATTAATAGGGGTGCACCCCTGTTTATTGAAAACGTAACTCTACAATTCTGAATCATGGAAAATCACTTGGATAAAGAAGTCTCTTACTTTAGCAATGGCATGGATGCCATTAAACAATATCTTTACATCATTAATATACAGATTTTCAATTAATTACCATAATTTATTTAACATCGTAAAGTAGAATTATATTCAATTACTCATTTATAATTATTCATCTCACCTTTTCTTAAGCAATCATAGGTTTCATCTATATGTAAGTCTACACAATTGCCAATTACGTAGGCACTTAGATTAATTTATAAATCACCTTTTATACATTCGTGCTTTGTATTTTGCAGTATGAAATCGATTAAGTTTAACATACCGGTCATTCTACAACATGGCCTTTTCATCATTTCTTTAATTACCATTGCTCTGGTTTTCAATCCAAGGCTGGAATTTATCAGGCAAAATGAGATTTGGAGTCAGCAGATTCGCACGATTAGGATGATCATTTTTTTCATAACATTATTTTATATCAACATGTTTGTTTTGGTGCCATATCTGTTGACTAAAAAAGGCTGGGGCTATTATTTAGCCGCCATTGTGAGTATATTTTTAATAATTTTTTTAGTTGGCTATGTATTATCGGATTATTCAGGATACCAAGTTGAAAAAAGGATGGGCCCTCCAATTGCTCTATTTATTTTAATTATAACATTTTCTGTTAGCACCAGTATCCGTTTGAATAATGACAGAATTAAAAACAAACAATTGCAAAAAGAAAAAGAATACGAGTCATTGAAATCAGAGCTTTCCCTCCTTCGCTCTCAGATTACACCGCATTTCATGTTTAATGTGCTGAATACGTTAGCATCTCTTGCCAGGAAAAAATCTGATGATATAGAAGATGTAATTATAAAGATTTCGACTTTGATGCGGTACATGCTATACAATAAGTCTGAGAAAAATATTGACCTGGAGCATGAAATAGAATACTTGAACATTTTCATCGAAATTCAAAAGCTACGTTTTGGTGAGTATATTAAAATAACAACTTCGATAGATGTTGGTGATTCCAGTGTTTTTATCGAACCCATGCTATTCATCCCCCTTATTGAAAATGCCTTCAAACATGGGGTGGGAACTGTAGCAAGACCTATGATAGAAATTCAGCTTACTCTCGAAGATGGGGCATTAGATTTTATAGTTAAAAACAGATTCAACCCGGAGATCGCTCCTGAAAAGGAAACTTCAGGCATAGGTATTCATAATATAAAAAAAAGACTTTCCTTTTTATATGAAGATAAACATGAATTGCTAACCTTCACAGAAGGTGATTTGTTTACTGCCACACTTAAATTGATTCTATGACAATCAATTGTATAATTATCGAAGATGAAAATCCGGCTTTGGAGCTTATGGTTGATAATGTACAGAAGATACCCTTTCTGAATTTAGTTGGAAGCTGTAGGAATACTTTTGAGGCAGGAGAGTTGTTAATAAAAGAAAAAGTTGACTTGATTTTCAGCGACATTGAAATGCCAATCGTATCAGGTCTCCAATTTATAAAAACCCTGCAAAACCCGCCTTTAATTATACTTACTACTGCCTATGAACAATATGCGATTGAAGGATATGAACTTGACGTAATCGATTATTTGATGAAGCCCTTTTCATTCGAAAGGTTTTTTAAAGCCGTCACAAGAGCTCAACAGCAGTTCATATTAAGAAAGGGATTGTTGAGCAACAATCCATCTGAAGGTTTTCTGTTTATCTATTCAGAATATAAAGAAATCAAAATAGCACATAAAGACATATATTATGTGGAAGGCCTGAAAGACTATGTCAAAATTTATTTAGAAAATCAGACGCATCCAATTCTAACCCGTTCGAACCTTAAAGGCATGGAAGCCAAACTTCCAAAATCGTATTTCTGCCGAATTCATAACTCCTATATTGTTCCTTTACACAAAATCACCTCAATACAGAAGACCAAAGTTTATATTGGAAATAAAATGATTCCGGTGGGTGCAGTTTATTCCAAAGATTTTTTGGAGTCATATAAATCTACACATTAAAAGGCTAAATCTACACATCCTTTCTCTGGTCTACACAGCCCTTATCAAACACAATCATTTAGGTCAGTTAGCCGTAATCTTGCATATAAAATAACTTTAAATAAAAAGACAATGAAAGGAAAATTAATGAATGGATTGCTGCTGCTGGGATTGGCAGGAGTAATCAGCTTTGGATGTGAAAGTAATCTAGAGGGTGATGTAAATGTAGAAATTGACTCCCCATTAATGGAGGTTGCAGAATTAACTTCGCAGTTATCTAGCGGAATGGATTTGACGTTTGCTAAAAGAAAAGGTGGCAAGCCAGAAGGTGCTAATTTTGGAGATCGCCCGGAAGGAGTAGGTAGAGGAAGACCTGATGGAGTTGGCGGAGGAAGACCCGGAGGTACTTTTACCGCTGGTATAATCTTTCAGAAATACAATGATGATCCCAATCTTCAGGTAATTTCCATTGCTGAGCGATTAGGAGAAAGAATGAATTTTTGGCTATTTTCTGCTCTGGGGGCAAAAGTCACTCAGATCGATGAAAATGGAGAATCGGTCGAAATAGAAATATCTAATCGTTCGGAAAATCGTTTTGGATTTAGGAAAAGAGATGAATCCACTCCAAAAATAGCGCAAACAATTATTGACTTTGGAGAAGGTATTTCGATTGAACGTGGGCAGGTTTCGCTAAGTATGTCTGGCAACCTAACGATCAATAGATCGTTCTCTGATAATCAACTTACCGAAACAATTTCCTTCGAAAATTTAGTCATCAACGGAGCAAGTGTTACAGGCACTAAAACATCCGTTCGTACTTTCGATAAAGAAACTGGTGAAGGAGAAGTGTCATCCACAGTTTCCGGAGGCAAATTTACTTTCAGCGACGGTACAACTGTTGATTGGGTAAGCAGTAAAAGTCGCAATATTTCCATAGAAATAAATGAAGACGGAAGGCCTACCTCTGGCAGTTCTACCTCAGAAGGTGAAACCAGCATAATAAGCAGTGACGGCACAGTTCTTTATTCTTATAAAACTACCAATCCAATCCAAACCGATTTGAGTTGCACAGTAGGAAGGGGTAGAAAACCTGTGAGTGGATCAGTTGAAACAACCTATGGAGATAATACGGTTGTAGTTGATTTCGGAAGCGGCGAGTGTGTCAACTCTATTTCTGTTACGATAAATGGAACAACAGTCAACAGATCCATAGACGGTTAGGTGGTATCTTGAATCCCTGCCCTCCTGCGGGGATTCAGTTTTTCATTTCAGAGAATAGATTAACAATTTTTTTCCATACATAAAATGAACAAAATATTAATTATGAGCTTGATGATACTAAGCCTCATACCTGAAGCTGGTTATTGTCAAGATAAATCCTCAAACAAACAAGACAATAAATTGGCCAACATACAGGTTGATGGTCTTTTCATGGGTTCATTGTCGGAGTTTTTTGATAAAATACAAGACAAATATGGAGTTAACATTTCTTTCGATCATGAAAAGTTTTCCCAATTTGAAATTAACGAGCGATATTTTAATACTTCTTTAGAAAAAGTCCTGGATCAAATTTCTAAAAAAAACGATCTGAAATATACGGTTGATGAGGCAGGTACCATTCGATTTTATGAAGGCGGACTGGTTGATCCGAATGCTTATATCAAATACAAGGGAGAGCCTACACGAAATAAGGTTACCATTTCAGGGCAAATTAAAGACAGTAAGACTGGTGAGACTTTGCCATCCGTAACAATCCTTGTAAAAGGAACATTGAAAGGAACGACCTCAAATCTTGACGGCTTCTTCACATTGTTCAATGTTCCTTCGGACACCAGTACGATCATTATTTCCTATATCGGGTATAAGGATCTGGAGATACCCCTCAACCCAAGTCTTAATATGAAAAATATGAGCATCGAATTGGTGACCGGTACCATTGAACTCGATGAGATTGTGGTAAGCGGAAACAGGGATGAAGTATTTCGGGTTAACGAAAATGTAAGCATGATAAAACTGACCCCTGCAAAGTTGGGCCTACTCCCAAATTTAGGAGAAAAAGATATTTTCAGATCTCTACAGTTAATGCCGGGAATAAGTGCAGCAAATGAAAACTCATCAGGTTTGTACATTAGGGGAGGAACCCCAGACCAGGTTTTGGTTACCTATGACGGGTTTACTGTTTATCATGTTGACCACCTGTTTGGTTTTTACAGTGCCTTTAACAGCAATGCCATAAAAGACGTCAATGTGTATAAAGGGGGCTTCGAATCAAAATTTGGAGGAAGGGTATCCGGTGTCGCGGAGATAACCGGAAAAGATGGGAACCAAAAGAACTTCAATATAGGTGGAGATATCAGCCTACTTAGCACTAACATTTACGCAGAAATACCAATAGGCACCAAAGTATCCACATTGTTTGCTGCAAGAAGATCCTGGAAAGGACCACTTTATAATACCATTTTTGATACTTTCGGGCCAGAAGAACAGGAAGCTCCTTCACGACCAGGAGGAGGAGGCAGACCGGGATTTTCTACAACTTCAGCAACAGTAGCATCCTATTTTTATGATCTGAATGGAAAAATCACATATCGACCGACCAAAAAGGACGTAATCTCCTGGAGCATTTATAATGGAAAAGACAATCTGGACAATTCTACAGAAATACCCTCTTTTGGAGGAAATTTTGGGGATTTATCAGCCAATACTTCAGACATCACCCAATGGGGCAATACAGGTTCGAGTTTGAAATGGTCCCGGCAATGGACAGACAAGCTCTATACAAATACCTTATTGAGTTACTCCAATTATTTCAGTAATCGCGACCGTTCCACTACACGTACTATAACACCAAATGATAGTGATTCCAGAACCATAAAAACTGGAATTATAGAAGATAACAATATTCAGGATATATCCTTCAAAGCTGATGTTCAGTACCAATTATCTTCAAAACACACATTTGAGTTTGGAACCCATTTGACAAAAAACGATATAGATTACACTTACAGTCAAAACGATACGATTTCACTCATTGCAAGAGATGATGCTGCAAATATTTATGCATTTTATTTTCAGGATAAAATCAGGCTTCTTAATCAGAGGCTCCTTTTAACTCCTGGTATACGCTTTACTTACTATGAAAATACAGGGGAAAACTATTTTGAGCCCCGTTTATCAGCGAATTATGTACTGACTGACGAAATAACCCTCAAGGCAGCTGTAGGCAGATATTACCAATTTGCAAAGCGGGTTATTCGTGAAGATGTGCTACAGGGCAGTCGTGATTTTTGGGTAATGGCAGATGAAAATTCGATTCCTGTTACAAAAGCAGATCATTACATCGCTGGCTTTAGCTATGAAAAAAATGGCTTTGTATTAGATGTTGAGGGGTACTATAAAAATCTTACCGGACTCTCTGAATATTCCTTGCGATTTACAACAGATAGGGATGGCATAACGTATGATGATAATTTTTTTGATGGAACAGGTTCTACATTAGGAATAGATGTTCTCTTGCAAAAGTCTTTCGGAAATTATACGGGATGGATGGGTTATACTTTGAGTGAAACCAAGCACAATTTCAAGGATTTTCAGGAAGAAGATTATCCGGCTTCAAATGATGTAACAAACGAATTCAAATTCGTAAACATGTACAATCTTGGGCGATGGGATTTTTCACTGACCTGGATTTATGCTACTGGAAGACCATACACTGAGCCAACAGGTGGATATAGTCTCACACTGCTTGATGATACTGAACAAGATTATGTTTCCGTAAGCTCAAAAAATACAGTCCGATTTCCTGATTATCACCGTCTGGATGCAGGAATAACATACAGCTGGAAAGGCAAACGCGGAGGCATCAATTCTGTGGGTGCTTCATTCTTCAATATTTATAACCGCGAGAATGTATGGTATAAAGAATTTCAAATTGAAGAAGACGAGCTTATCGAAACCAACCTTAACTTCTTAGGATTCACTCCTAATATTTCAATAACATTTAATCTAAGATAAAATGAGACAGCGTTATATATTTTTCTTACTCATAATAATAAGTCTGGTTGCATGCGAGGAATCAGAACTTGGCACTGTGCCTGATGCAAAAGTTGTTGTTGAAGCATATCTTCATGCAGAGCAGCCAATCGGCATCCATATCTCAAAAGAGGTGTTATTCAAGCGCGAAGAAAGTGATTCAACTTTTGATATCGAAGGATTGGAGGTTGTACTAAACGATGGGAATGAGTCGTTTCAACTGACCGATGAAGGAAATGGAATTTATTCCAGTGTGAGCTTAGTCGATAATACTAAGAATTATTCGATGAGTTTTCATTATAATGGTATTGAAATCTCCGCAGAGAGCACGGTTCCTGACAAACCAGAGGATTATACTTCATCAAAAACATCTATAAAAATAGAACCATTTACCGGCGGAGGTCCACCATCATTCTCTTCGGAATCCGTAGAGTTGAACTGGACCAATGAAGACGGGTCATACTACATTGTAGTGGTTACCAACCTGGAGGAAGACCCTCCTCCTATAAACGAAATTTTCCAACGGCCAAGTTTTCGTAGTGAGCCATTGGTAACTGATAATTATGAAATTCAATCTCAGGAATTCAGATATTACGGGATGCATTCAATGATGCTCTATAAAGTAAATCCTGATTACGCAGCTTTATATGAAGATCCCGGTGATAATTCCCTTACTATCAAAACCCCATACACAAACATTGCCAACGGGTTGGGGATTTTTACGGCAATAAACTCAGATACATTGTATGTGGATGTATACTAAACTGAAAGCTAAATTACTGGTTTCAAATAATTGAAATTTAGTTCCTATAAATAATTTAAGTTTTTTTTTTAGATTTTCTAAATCTTGGATTTGTTCAAATATAGCTTTTCTGAAGTCTTCAAATTTTTCATAGTAATGGGTATGTATAGTTTTCTTTCTTAGAAATTTCCAAAGTCTCTCAATCAGGTTTAGGTTAGGGGAATATGGAGGCAAGAATATAATCGTTATTCTTTTGCCTTCCCCTTCCAGAAATTCTTTCACCAGTTTGCATTTATAGTATCTGGCATTGTCACAAATGCAGTAAATACGGGTTTTATAGGGGTAGTGAATCAGCGTCATTTTTAACAACTCAATGGTAGATTGTGCATTGATACTCTCGTCTTCTCTTATGATTACATCTTGATTGTGTGGGTTATAAGCCCCGTTCAAGTTGATTCTCTGTCTGCCACTATTGGAGGGAATATACTTTTTTTCTCCTTTTTTAGACCAGCATCTGGCAGTGGTTGTATTATGTTGTGGGTGTACTCCGTCTAAAAATAAAATTGTCTCTTTGCGGCCCAACCCTGACTCTAAAATCTCATAATTAACAACAAACTCATTTTGCTTTACTATATCCAATTTTGAAGGGAACAGGCAGAGTTGTTTAAACCCATACCCCATGCCAATTAAAAGCTTATATGTTCCATTTACGGTATAAATAACCTCAAAAGCCTCTTCAAGGTAATCCCTGACTTGCTGGCAATTCACCACCATTGAATGGTCCAGCCAATCAGATAGAAGTTTTTTTTTCATCGGACAACTTACCCTGATATTGGTTTGTTTTTGGGGTGGCAAAATGATAAATGTCGCTGGCATTGAGAAATTCCTGCTTCCAATTATAAAGGGTCTTCTCTGACACTTGCAGTATTTCGGATATCTGCTTTTGAGCATATCCATTACCTATAAGTTGAATACTCTTTACTCTGTCAGCTAAATATTTTTGCTTACATCCCTTGTGAATATTGATTAAATCCAATTTCAAAGCCTCTGTTAATGGAAATCTCATAATAACTCATTTGAATCAATACAAATTTAATCAATCGGTAATTTAACTTTCAGAGTAGTATAAAAAAGAATTAATCCTAAATCTGATAAAAATAAGGATAGAATATGAATAAAATAGTTCTAATTTTCGCTTTAACTATTTTAATACCAAACTTTGTGTTTTCTCAAAAAACAGGCACAGAAAGATTCAATTGAAAAAAGAATTGAACTTGCTGTTATACCAATGGTTTCATATAATAATTCATTTGGCGGACAAATAGGGTTTATGGCCAATGCTTTTTGGGACATGAATAAAAAAGACACCATTTCTCCTGCATCAATGCTTGACTTATTTGGTTCATACTTTACAAATAATACATTTTTTGCAGGTATTGTAAACAAAAATTATTTTTCTGAGGACAAATGGCATACTAAATCTGCTTTAGCTTATGGTAATTGAGTTTCAAACATATTTTGATTTACCCGGGTTAGATGGCTCGGTATTAGGAGTAGATGAGAATGGAGAATTCATTGATTACAATACGAAAGTTGCATTAATCTATTTTTCAGGAATGCGGCAGTTTAAATACCAGTTGTAAAATTAAATGCTAAGTAAAACTACATCAATAATAATACAAATAGTAATATGGCTTACCTTATTGCTATTCTTGCTTTTTATGGGTATGGAATTTAATTCGTTTCAAACCTCATTGATTAGGGCAAGCCAAAATGTATTTTTATTAATCCTATTGGCATATATTAATATTAAGATTTTAGTTCCAAAACTTTTTACTTCTCAGCGAATTCTATTCTATTTTTTGTCTGTGATTGGACTTATTATTTTCTATGTTTTTATTTCGAAAGAAGTCATTTTCTCCAATTCCTCATACATTAAAATTACAATACAACAAATAGGAAATGACAAAAATAAGATTACCAACGCTTGGATGTTGTTAAAACTAGTGTCTATTATTCTTTCGACAGGTGTAATGTTTACGAGTACTGTATTTGCATTGATAAAAGAAATGTATTTGCAGAGTAAACAAAAAATGGAGATTGAAATAGAGAATAAAACTGCTGAATTAAAACTGATTAGCACTCAGTTCAGTCCACATTTTTTTTTCAATTCACTTAACAATCTCTATTCAATCTCGAAACTAAAACCTGAAAAAACAAGTGCTTTTATTGAAAAGCTGACCTCCTTAATGCAATATGTAACTTACGAGCAGATGTCTGAAAAAATATTACTGGAAAAAGAGATTACTTTTATAAAGGACTACATCTATTTTCAGCAAGAAAAAGGTGATAATCTGTTTGATGTTACAACAGATTTTGAAGAAGCAGATCAAAGTATAAAAATTGAACCTCGATTGTTTATCCCTTTTGTCGAAAATGCTTTTAAGTTTGCATACCAGCCAAACAAAACAATGAGCATAGGAATCAGTATAGAAACAAAAAATGATGAATTACATTTTACCGTAATTAACGATATATCTACTCATCAACGAAGAAGTAAAGAAGATGGGTATTTTGGTGTGGGCATTAATTCTGTAAAAAAATTACTTGCAAATTTGTATCCTGAAAGACACGAATTGAACATTACAAATACTGAACAAACCTTGTCTGACGGATTTCCTCCCGATAGGGATGGCAGGCAGGAATATAGCGTAAAACTAACTTTAAAATTGAAAAATGAATAAAACGACTATTAAATGTATTGTTGTTGATGACGAGCAACACGCTCGTGATTTGTTAAATTTATACATTAGCAATGATAGTCGTTTGAGTTGTATAAATACATTTTCAACGGTATCTAAATTGGAACAAGCTGATATAATTGAGCAAGCTGATTTGTTATTGATTGATGTTGAAATGCCAGGAAAAACAGGCTTGGAATATTTAGGAGAAATAAAAAATCCTATAAAAGCAGTATTGACAACCGCTTATAAAGATTATGCAATTGATGGTTTTAATTTAAACGTTGTTGATTTCCTTCTTAAACCAATTTTTGAAGAACGGTTTAAATTATGTATTAATAAGATTTACAGGGCATTTGAAATTGAACAAAAAGCACAAAAATTTAATACTGCTCAGAGTTTAAATGATGAGTATCTTATTCTAAAATCAGGGTATAATGAACTTAAAATTTGGTTAAAAGACATTATTTATATTTCTGCCGAAGACGAATATGTCAGGATTTATACTCACAATAAAGAACACTTGATATACATTCGTTTAAAAGAAATTATGGTGATGTTACCAAGTTCAAGTTTCACACAGACACACCGTTCGTTTATTGTTGCAAATAGTTTTATTTCCAAAATTAAAACAGGAAGTTTGGTGTTAAATAATTCCGTAGAAATTCCAATTAGCAGAGCTAATAAGTCTAAAATCTCACAAATATTTTCTTAGCGAATTGCCATTCGCTGAGAAGTTCCCACCACTTACTGAATACAGCTCAATACTCTTTATTTACAAATTAATTAGTCATTGTTTTGTTGGAATTATTGAAATAATAAATTCAGGAAATAATGACTGTAAAAGAGAAATTACTACGCAAAAGCTCAATAATAATAGGCTTTATTATTATTATTGGCGGAATTATACTGAGTATAAATTTAGCTAAATCAGACAATGAAAAAGAAGTAGTTGAAAAAACTGATTTTGTGAGATTTGTTGAAGTAACAAAAGTTCAAAATACTTCAATTAATCAACCTACAAAAACAACAGGTACATTAAAAGCGAGCAAAAGTATTGATGTTTATGCCGAAGTGGGTGGCAATTTACTTTCAGGTAAAAAACCATTTAAATCAGGTGTTTCGTACAAAAAAGGTGAAATTCTTTTGAGTATTGATAACCAAGAAGAGTTACTAAACCTTGAATATCAAAAAACAGATTTTTTTAGTTTGCTGCTTTCCACTCTTCCCGATATTGAGTCTGACTACACTGATAACTTAGAAGTTTGGACTAATTACATAAAATCTTTTGATACAAAAAGAGCAATTAAAAAACTACCTGAACCAAAATCAGAAAAGGAGAAGTTTTTTTTAGCTTCAAAAAATATTGAATACAAATATCTCGGTATTAAAAAAACAGAATTTACACTTTCAAAATATACAATTTACATCCCTTTCAATGGTATATTAAATACGGTTAACATCAATCCGGGAGCTTTAGTGCGAACAGGTCAAAAACTTGGAACATTTATTAATATAAATAATTTTGAATTAGAAATCTCAATTCCTGTTTCAAGTAGTAATAATTTAAAACTTGGTTCGAGCGTAGATATTTTCAACGATAATAAATCCAAAAAATGGAAAGGAGAAGTTATAAGAATTGGAAAATCTGTTGACGAAACTACTCAAACTCAATCCATTTATATTTCTGTTTCAGGCAAAGACCTTTTTCAAGGAATGTATTTAAATGCTTCTGTCGAATCGGAAAGTATAGACCACGCTTTTGCTATAAAACGAGCATTAATTAATAAAGACAATACTGTATATATAGTTAATGATAATAAAATTGATTTAGTACACATTACTGTTTTGCACTATGCAGACAATTTGGCAATTATACAAGGTATTCCTGATGGGACAAAGTTGCTAAACGCAAAATTTAGTGGAATACATAAAGGAATGCAGGTTAATATAATTTCAAATTAATAGCTATGCAGAAAGCTATAAAATACTTCATTAAATACCCTATTAATGCCGATGTAATTTTGGTTTTATTCTCGCTAATTGGTTTGATTGCTTTGTTTGGATTAACAAAATCGCAGTTTCCAACATTAGAAAGTAGTACCATTATTATTGAAGGTAGAATGCACGGAACTTCGCCGGAAGAAATGGAACGTGCTTTTGCTTTTAAGGTTGAGAAAGAAATAAAGTCGGTTCAGGGAATTAAGAAAATCACGTCTGTATCGCAAGAGTCGAGCAGTATTGTTACTGTTGACGCTGAAACAAAAGCAGATATTAACACCGTTCTTCAGGATATTAAAATTGCAGTCGATAAAATCAACTCTTTTCCTGTCGATTTGGAAGAACCTACAATTTATATTGCTAAAAAAAATGACATCGCCGCTGAGTTTGTTATTTATGGCGAAACAAATTTGGAAAACCTAAAATATTATGCCGAGAAAGCAGAAAACGATTTGCTTGAAAATGATGGCATTGCAGAAATTAAATTATCGGGTTTTCCTGAACAAGAAATTATTATTTCGGTAAGAGAAAACGATTTAAATAAATACAGCCTGACATTTACTGATATTTCAAATGCTATATCCAATAGCAATATTGATTTAACTGCAGGCGATTTAGTTATCGACAATATGGAGGTTACTATTCGTGCAAAGGCAAAGCAATTTACTTCCGATGCCCTTTCTGATATTGTTGTTAAAACTACTGCTTCAGGCGGTTTGCTCACATTACAAGATATTGCAAATATCTCGCTCGAATGGTCAGATAATCCAAACAGGAATTATTTCAATAATAAAAAATCGGTAAGCGTTACGGTTTACACTACTGCCGATGAAGATATTATAGAAGCTGCCGATATCACTAAGCAATATCTTGCCGATTTCAATAAATCGAACACACAAATAAAAGCTGAGCTTGTAACAGATGGTAGTATTATTATTGGACAACGTATTGATTTATTAGTCCGAAATGGAATAATGGGCATGGTTTTAATTCTAATTATCTTAGGCTTATTCCTAAATATTCGCCTTGCTTTTTGGGTTGCTTTAAGTTTGCCGGTAAGTGCTTTGGGAATGTTTATTCTTGCCCCATATTTTGGTGTAAACATCAATGTATTTTCCCTTTTCGGACTAATCTTGGTTATTGGTATTTTGGTTGATGACGGTGTGGTAATTGCCGAAAATATTTATGAGAAATACGAAAAAGGTATGCCAGCCTCAAAAGCCGCTTTACAGGGTTTGATTGAAGTAATGCCCCCAATCATTGTAGCTCTTACCACAACAATGGTTTTTTTTACTGTTTTCTTTTTTATTGAAGGACAAGTTGGTGGTTTTGTTGCTCAAATTGGCTTTATAGTGATTGTTACTTTAATGATTTCTTTAATTGAAGCTTTCTTTATTTTACCAGCACATATTGCTCACTCAAAGGCATTAAAGAAAGGAAACAAAGTAAATAAATTACAGGCTTTTATGGATATATCAATAAAACGATTTAGAGATAATTATTTTGGGCCATTTCTTAATTTCAGCCTAAACAATAAGCTATTAGTATTCTCAATTCCTCTTGTATTCTTTATTGTGTCTATTGCAATGCTAATTGGCGGTCAGGCAAAAATGACCTACTTCCCATACATTGATACCGATGCCATTACTATTTCGGTAAATATGCCGGTAGGAACTACTGAAAACGAAACAAAAAAGGTTTTAGACAGAATTGAAGAAGCATCAATAAAAGTGAATGAAGCATTGAGTTCGAAACGTGAAGATAACAAGAATGTTGTTTTGTCTTATTTCAAGAAAATTGGTCCAAAAGCTAACCAAGGTTCACTAACATTAAATTTATTAGATGGTGAGACCCGAAACATGGCAAGTGCCGAAATAAGCACTGTCATAAGAATAGAAACAGGATTAATACACAATGCTGAAGATGTAAAATATGGTGTATCCTCTCTTTTTGGTGATGCAATTTCAATATCCTTAGTAAGTGATAATATTAATGAAATTCGTGAAGCTTCGCATTTTTTGGTCAATTCCCTTAAGAGCAATCCTACGCTAAAAGATATTATCAGCTCAGACCAAATAGCAGAAAATGATTTGAATGTTGTGTTAAAACCAAAAGCAAAATCGCTTGGTTTTACATTAAAAGAAATTACACAGCAACTACGAAATGGTTATTTGGGTTTAGAAGCCCAAAGCCTGCAAATTGGTCAAAATGAAGTGAAGGTATATGTTAAGTACGATGTTGAAGAAACAACTTCGTACTCCAGACTTGAAAATATTAAGATCAAAAAGAACGGAAAACAATATCCAATAAACGAATTAGTGAATTTTGAAAAAGCATCTACAATACTCTCGATAAATCACATAAATGCCCAAAAACGAATTAGTGTAAAAGCAGAATTAACAGATCCCGAAGGTTCGGTATCAGAAGCTCTTGCTGATATTCAGAACGGTGTTATGTCAATAATTGAAAAAGATTATCCTGATATCAGTATTGTGTATGAAGGGCAATCAGAAACTTCGGCAGAAACAGGAAGTTCGGTTTCAAAGGTGATGCCTATAATACTATTGCTTGCTTTTTTTATGATTGTAATAAATTTCAGGTCATTCAAACAAGCAACAGTTGTGCTGATTTTAATTCCCTTAACTTTTACAGGAATTGTATTTGGGCATTTAATTCACGGAGAACCAATTTCGGTTTTGTCATTTTACGGGATAATTGCAGTTGCAGGAGTGGTTATAAACGATTCGCTTGTTCTGGTAAGTAGAATGAACCAGTTATTGAAAGAAGGCATTCCATTTAAAGAAGCCGTATTGCAAGCCAGTGTTTCCCGATTTCGTGCCATTGTTTTAACATCAATAACTACAATTGCAGGGCTGGCACCATTGATTTTAGAAGGAAGTTTACAAGCTAAATTTTTAATACCGATGGCTATTTCGATGGCTTACGGATTGGCTGTCGCAACCTTTAATACGCTGATATTACTTCCTGTTTCCCTCAAAGCAATTAATGGAGCTAACAAATTGACATATTGGCTTTGGGAAGGCGAGAAAAAAGAGGATGAATTTTTTGAGCCTGCACTACAAGAACAAAAAGCATTTTTAAAAATAGAAGAATCAGAAAACATAAATTAATAAATATGAAGGCCTTAATAATTTTCACAATATCAATAATATTTTCAACAACAATATTTTCGCAAGGGAAAATCACAATTAACATCTCTGGCTTAGAGAGTAATAAAGGACAAGTTGTCGTTGTGCTGTATAAAAACGGACAAAAATTTGGCAATTTCGAAGAGTATTATAAAAAGCAAATACACAAACCAATTGTGGGTAAGAAAGCCTTTATTTATATAGATAATTTGCCAAAAGGGGAATATTCATTTGTTGTTTTTCACGATGAGAATAGCGATGGTGAATTAGAAAAAGCCTGGTATGGAATGCCGAAAGAAGGAATTACTAATTCAGGAAATCATATGAAAAGGCCAAATTTTGACAACACAAAATTCACGATTACTGGAAACGACCAAGTTTTTAATCTTAACATAAAGTATTTGTAAATGAGCAAATCAAAATATATAATATTGGCCATAGCTATGTTTCAGATGTTAGGAGCAAATGCACAGCAATTAGTTTCGCTTGATAATGCAATTGCAATTGCATTAGAGAAGAATCATAGTATAAAAATATCGAAAAACGACATTACCATTGCAGAGAACAAAGCAACTTTGGGAAATGCAGGTTTATTGCCCGATTTGGATATAAATGCAAGTGGGAATCTTGCAAATTTAGACACAAGAGTCGAATTTACCGGGAGTCTGCCATCAGAAGAAATGGATGGAGCAAAAAGTAACTCATTATTTGCCAGTTTAGATTTATCTTATACCCTTTTTGATGGTTTTAGGAATAAATATAAATTTCAATCATTAAAGGCAACCAGTTATGAAAAGGAGTTAAATTATACCGCAAAAATTGAGAAAACAATAATAGATGCTATCAATGCTTATTATAATTTAATAAATATTCAGGCTAATCTTGAAAACGATAAAGAAACCTATAATTATTCAGTTAATAGGTATAATGATATTGCAAATGAAGTGAAATATGGTCAGAATACAGAATTGGAATTGCTTACTTCAAAAGGGTATATTAATACTGATTCTTCAAGGGTTTTAAATACGCAATTAATGTTTAAAAAAGCAGTTTTGGATTTAAATAATATTCTTGGTGTTGATACTTTAACTGGTTCTGAAAACTTTGATAATTCTATAACTCTAACAAAAAATATCTCAAAGGAAGAGCTAAAAGAAAAAATGATTTCAAACAATATTGATATTCAAATTGGTAATTCAAATTTGTTTCAATCAGAAATTGACGTTAAATCGAACAAATATTTTTATATGCCTAAAATATCCTTAACAGCATCATATAGTTATGGTAATCAGGAGTATGAAATTGGAGCAATGTTATTAAACCGAACTATTGGACCATCTGTTGGTTTTACAGTAAGGCGTAATGTTTTTGCAGGAGACAGGAAGCGAAAAGATTTACAGAACGCTAAAATAGCGTACGAGAATCAACAATTTAGTTTGCAAGAGACAAAACTATTCTTGAATGCCGATTTTGAAAAAGCTTGGTTAAATTATCAATACTATCTTACATTAATACCAATTGAACAAAGTAATGTAAAAATTGCTGAAGAGCGTTTTAAAAAAACACAGAGCCAATATAAATTAGGTCAGGCAAATAATCTTGAATTTAGAGATGCTCAATTAAACCTAAAAAAGACGAATGCAATTCTAAATGAGACCAAAATAAATGCGAAACTTGCAGAATGGGAATTGCTAAGAATGGCAGGGTTGATTGCCGAATAGCCACTGCAAAAGTCATACACATCCCAAAAAAAACCGGAAGAGGTATATCTTTGCCAACCATCAGCCGACCAATGTCAATAGTTTCAGAACAACTGACTCCTAAGGATTTTAAGTTGATACCAATTTGTAGTTAATAGTCAGGTCGGTACCAGGAAATTTTGTTTTGGTTTCATTAAGCTGGTCACATAATTTTTGTACAATCTTATCATCTTTCCAGTAAGACATTCTGTGCAACTCCACGCATTGTTCTCCATCATTTTTATTTACCCAGAGGTTGGCAAGATTGATATACTTGTTGCAAAAGTTTTCTTGCTTCATCGGGGTGCGACACCTTGGATTTTATCATATTTCCCATGGCTGTTTCGGCCCTGTAGGCTATCATTTTAATAATATCTAAAAATGCTTTTCGTTGATTAATGGCATTATCAAATTTTTCATTTTCAGGGAGTTGGGAAAACTGTATTTTACGTGGCACCTGTTTTTTCTTTTGTTTTATCGAGTCTGCTTCTTGTTCTAATTCCACTATTTCATTTACTAATTCCACTTTTTTGGCTAAATATTTCTTAGCCTTTTTATCCTCTATAGGAATATCTCCTAACTCCAGGCTACCGAACTTTGCCCTTCGGTAATTCAGTTTCGAGCTTATCTTTTTCAGTTGACCTTCAAGTGCTCTATGAGCCGGGTTTATCAGGTAAGTGGTCTCACTTACCTTTTCCTTCAAATAGCTCACAAGTGTATCTATACCAAAGTGTTGCATCATGTATTTGAAGAAATTTTCCTGAGACCAACGCGAGAACATATAAAGCCCTATCATAATGGTTGAGAGCAAATAATTTGTTGTTATGATTGAAGTCTGGTGACCGGATTTACTTTTCTTCCTTACCTCCCTGACCCATATCTTTTTCTTGCTTCCTGTATTTTGAAGTAAAACCCCTCTTTCTGCCAATTCGATCTCTTGCTCTTGCCCTGTCGGCAGCTTTCCTTTATGTGTAAAGAATTCTTCCTCCGGCCATTTATCTTTCACATTTTTGTTGTAGGTGCAAATGGCAATACGTTAATCTTGCCAAAGGTCATAGAAAAAAATTGGGCTGAAACACTCCCTGTCAAAGACCAGCATATACCGGTTTAGATATGGGCAGGCAGTAGTCCGTACTGCCAATCATGCACAACCTTAGGCGGCTCACAATGCGTTTCGCTGCCATAATAAATATTGACATGGCCGTCAATATATAATACCCCTGATAAGTCAGGATAATCTTCCATCCAACTTTTGCTGAGCTTATATCCCCATTGCTCAATATCGCACTTTGAGCAAAACAAGGCTATCCTTTCCCGCAAGGTTTTTACTTCCGGTATCCGGTCAAGGCCAACTGCTTTTCCAATCTCACCAACCGGTATTTGACTTGATTGGGCAAGAGTCTTGACTCTGAGCAATGCCAGCAAAGCAAGGCTCATAAATATGCTGGCGATTGAGTAATAACCCTGGTCGGGATGAAAATCCTGTTCGTATTTCAACAACCCGTTGGACAATAGTGCCGGTAGGGACAATAACACACCTGCATGGTTTAAGTCGAGTTGATTGGAAAAATCAACCTTGCAAGGGGCTCCTGTCTTACAGGAAAGAATACGGCCGACTACATTGTTACAAGCCTTGCCAAGTAGCTGATCGTTATCAAAAGCCGACCGGTCACTTTTGGTACTTGTGGTGATTTGATCAGCCGGCCTGTATAGTATTATTCGACCCGAGCGGATTGCCTTTTCTATGGTGTCCTGCTTGATGGAAGTCTTGATACTGATGGATGCTATATCATCACCATGAAAGTAAAGCTGCTGTATCTCTGCAACATTTTGGGAAGTTAAAACGGTGTACTTCCGTTTTTGTCTTAATAAAAAAAACCTTGCGCTCCTTCTTCCCTATACTTCTTCACCCATCGCTTAACACTTATAGAACTCACGCCAAATGCCCTTACTATTTCGCTTTGCATCGCATTGCCATTGACAACCAATTGACTTGTAAACAAACGGAAACTTTTCAGGTCTTCCTCCGCCTGCCCGCCGTGGCGGGGGTATTGATAAACAGGCATGGAACCATTAAAGTAATAAACAATTCCATAATTCTTCTGGAAGCCAACCGTACTATTAATCAAAGTGATTTCTTCGGAAAAAAATGGTAATCTTATTTGAGGCATTTTTCTTTTTTTCTTAAAAATAGGTATCTTTTTATAATCCGAATTAAAATAATCGTGCCTTTTTGACAATGCCATATAAAATACTAATATCCAATAACTTATGGTAGTCAATATTTGGTGAGAAAATCAGTCGGGTCAGTTGTTCTGAGTTTAAAGCAAAAGATATTCAGAAGGTCTAATACTTAAATGCCAATCAAATCAGGTATTGACTTTCTCAAAACTTTAGATAATGGTCCAAAAGCAGTATTCACAGCATATTCTGAATACGCAATTGAAGGCTTTGAATGTACTTGACATATGCTCAAACCTATTACAGAAGATCGATTTAATAAATGTATAAACGGAATTAAACAAGTATTCTTTGGACGCTTTCTTCTCTCTCATTGTGAAGCGTAGCGAAACGGAACAATGAGAGAGAAGAAAAAAACATCAACAACCTTGCTAAACTTTACAGTAATAATTCTCATTTTGTTCCGAATTTATAAACGTTAAAACGTATAGTTTACATGGCGCAATATAATATATGATATTTTATCTCCCAATAACTTTTGTCTTAACAAACCAAGCCAAACCTTATCATTTTTTCGATATATTTATAGAAAAAAAATTTATGAAAAACTTAATCACAATCATGCTCATTGCATTTGTAATATCTGCAAATGCGCAAACCAAATCAAGTCAAAAATCAGCGCCTCTCACGGTTGCCACACCAGAAAGTGTAGGTATGTCGCCGGAACGATTAAGCCGGATTGACGCCATGTGCAAAGAAGCTGTTAAAGATGGCGATGTGCCTGGCATTGTGGCTTTAGTAACTCGAAAAGGAAAAATTGTCTTTCACGAAGCATATGGCATGGCCGATAATGCGTCTAAAAGAAAGATGAAAAAAGATGATATTTTCAGGATAGCCTCGCAAAGCAAAGCCATTACTTCCACTGCGGTAATGATGCTTTGGGAAGAAGGGAAATTCAAACTAGATGACCCTATTTCCAGATTTATTTCTGAATTCAAAAATCCCCAGGTGCTAAAATCTTTCAAATATGCTGATACAAGTTATACTGCTGTTGCAGCCAACAAAGAAATCACCATTCGGCATTTGCTCACACATACTTCAGGAATTGGATATGGTGTTATAGATGGAAATGAAAGCATCAAGTTGATCTACAATAAAGCAGGAGTTACAGATTTGTTTACAACTGAAAGCATTACCATTGAAGAAAGTGTGAAAAAGCTGGCCAAACTCCACTTGCACCATAATCCGGGAGAGAAATTTACTTATAGTGAAGGCCTTGATGTGCTTGGATATTTTATAGAAATTGTCTCAGGTATGCCTTTTGATGAATTTCTCAGGAAGCGTCTTTTTGATCCCCTAGGCATGGATGACACTTGGTTTTACTTGCCCAAATCAAAAGCAGATCGAATGGTGACGGTTCAGAAAAAGCAGGATGGAAATTGGGTAAAATATCCAGTAACTTTTTACGATACGGATTACCCTGTAACAGGGGCACAAACCTTTTTCTCCGGAGGCGCCGGATTATCAAGCACGGCTAAAGATTATGCCACCTTTCTTCAAATGTATCTCAATGGAGGTGAGTTGAATGGGGTAAGAATTTTGAGCAGAACGACAGTACAAACTATAATGGGCAATCAGACCGGTGATCTTTTTGGAGGAGTTAACGAGTATTATGGCTTAGCTTTTGGCATCGTAAGAGAGGGAGGACAAAATAAGGGTGGAATAGGTAGTATTGGCACTTTTGACTGGGGAGGATATTTCAATACCCAGTATTTCGCAGATCCCAAAGAACAAGTCATTGGTATTATAATGAAACAAACACAAGGGGCAGTGCATGATGAAACCGGCTGGAAATTCAGACTGCTGGTAGGTCAAGCCATTGACGATTGATCTGAAATGCCCAGAATGCCCAGACTTCATATTCGCTGGCCGGTGAGAACGGAACTTCCGGCATTGGTTGAAATTTATAATCAGGCAATCCGTACCGGTATAGCAACGGGTCATACCCGTGAATTTTCTGCGCAGGCAAGGTGGGAATGGTACAAAAGCCACGACATCATGAGCTATCCCATTTATGTGGTGGAGTATGACAAAAAAATCATTGGATATGGTTCGCTTTCACCCTATCGCGAAGGCAGACAAGCCATGAAAAGTATAGCCGAGGTGAGTTTTTTTCTGGACGAAGCATACCAGGGAAAAGGCTATGGAAATGCTTTACTTGAAAAAATTATAAACGATTGCAAAAGGGTAAAGATAAAAACGCTGGTGGCCATTTTGCTGGATGTCAATAAAAAAAGTGTCAGGATGCTTAAGAAACACGGTTTTAAGAAGTGGGGGCATTTTCGAGATGTAGTGGAGTTTGAAGATAAAACTTGTGGGCAGTTGATTTATGGATTGAAAGTGGGTGAGAGAAATCATGGATCTTAAAAAAATACGGCGATAGTCCCCGGACCTGCCTTCCGTAGGCTGGGCTGGGAATTAACTGATATCACGTCCTCGCGGGGACTCTTTTGGGTGCTGTGTTAGCTGAGGGGTCTCCAAAAGGAAGATCTCACAGCAACAAAAGGAGATTGTAGAATTTTTCTACACCCTCATATCAATAAGGATTTGCAATCCGGTTGTTCTTACATCCAAATCTGCTCTATTGAAATTTGATGGAAAGGTGTAATTGCAAACTACGACCTGCGCAAAAAATCCGGATGTTACAAAGAAGGTAGATAAAGATTGAGTTTCGATGAGCACGTTTCGGCCAGGGCATCCTCGCCATTTTTCAGATACAGTCTCTGTAATTGCTTTAAAGTATATAATTGCAACTGTCCGTCCATGATGTCCAATTGATTTTGAGTTTTATAATATTCCAATAAACTTTCAGCTTTGTTGAAAAGCCTTCCGGCCAATAGTTTTGCCTTTTCTTTCTCTCCTAATCTGAAAAGTAATTCAGTAGTCCCAACCGAATTATGATCTAATCGTATATTTTCCCCATGAAATTTAGAATATGAAAATTTCACTACTTCACTTGCCTTTTCATATTGATTACATTCCAATAAATCAATAGCCAAAGCATTGTAGTTTGCTTTAATATTCTGAAGAATGCGTAATTGATAATCCTCGTGATTGTAATAAACATTTTCATTGTTGAGATCATGATAATTTGATTTGTCAATAAGATTTGAATACATCACATCCGAATTTATAGCTCCCTGTTTATCCAAATTGATGGGTAATAACCTATGAACCGGACCTTCCTGTAATACATGTTTTTTGAGTTCCAATGAAATGGAATTTAAAGAGGTCATATTAAAATAAATAGGTCGTTCCCAATTGCTACTGGCGATAAGATCCAATACCATAAATGTACTTTTATCCATGAAATTTCCCTTCCAACTTAGATCTAATCTATCCGAGATATTGTTTTGATATTTCTGTGGTACAATATTTTTCGACAAAATGAAATTCTTATCGATGTCTAAATAGAATGTCCGTGATGGAATCGAATTATATTTGGCTCCGGCTGACATTGACACCTGTAGTGCCTTATTTTCTGACCGGATTAATTCTAAATATTTATTCAAATTGATAGCACCTTTTATTTTTGGATTTTTCACATAAGGCAAGGCGTCAATCAATCCGCCTTGCCTGTAGTCCTTTTTAGTAAGTGAAAATGGCAATGGCTCAGATTCATAAACCTTCCTTCGCATTTGGTCAATGTACCACTCAGTATTGAAATAGCTCAAAACTATTATGCGCACATCTGTTCGGAATCCTTCTACCTCCTGAGCATACCACAATGGGAATGTGTCATTATCTCCGCCCGTAAATAAAATCGCGTTTGGCGCACAGCTCTCAAGGGTATTTCTGGCATGATCCACTTGCAAAGTTCTTCCCGACCGGTCGTGGTCGTCATACCCTTCAATCAACATTAGTAAAGGCGCTAAAAGCGTCAGAACACCAACGATCCTATATCTGCCTTGCTTTATTTTTTCTACTAATGTCAAAACCCCCATGGCTCCGGCTCCGCACCAAATTGCAAAAGCCAAATAAGATCCTACGTAGATATAATCCCGTTCCCGCGGTTCGTTTGGGGTGGCATTGAGATAAAAGACGAGAATCGGCCCAAGAAATAAAAAGAGTGCCATGACAGCCCAAAATCCTTTTCTGTCCTTTCTATATTGAAAAAACATCCCAATAATTCCTAAAAACAATGGCAGCATCAGGAAATTATTCCGCGCTTTATTTTCTTTCCATGACAATGGTATTTTATCAAAAATATCCAACGGGCTCAACCAGGCAGCATGTTGGATATCACTCGCTCTTCCGGAAAAATTAAACATCAAATACCTCAGGTACGAATGCCCAATCTGATATTTAAACATAAAGCTCAAATTATTCATGAAAGTGGGCCTTTGCCCTTTTTTCAATTCCGTCCATTGCCAGTAGGTATCTACATGGCTTTGCCGGTTGCTGTACATTCTCGGAAAAATGGTTTTATCTGATGAATCATATTCATACTCGATTTTATAATCTGAAATTTCATATTTATCCTCCCCTACCATGTGAACCGGACTTCCTTGTTTATAAGATTTTACTTTTGCTGTAAAATTCGGTCCATATAAAAAAGGCCTGCCACCATAAGACTCGCGTTTGAGATAGGACGCAAGTGATACGAGGTTTTCAGGATTGTGTTCATCAATGGATGTATTGGCCTGGGACCGGATGATTATCATGAAATAAGAAGAATAACCAAGCAGAAAATACATGAGGCCTACAATGGAAAGATTTATTATTTTCTTCTGGTTATGAAGGCTCCAATTATAACCATAAACACCAAGGGTAATCAATAAAATGAAAAATATAATGGCACCACTGTAAAAAGGGAACCCCATCCAATTGACAAAAAAAATATCAAAATACTTCATGGCATCCGGCAGCCCAAACAAGACCACATGATTGAGAAACAGAATGCAAATCGCACCCAACCCTGTTCCGATCAGAAGATATTTCCATGAGAAATCATGGTATTTGAAAACAATAATCAATGCCAGGGCGGGCAGCACCAGCAAGCTCATCGGATGAACTCCCACAGATAATCCCAATGAAAACAGGATAAAAATTAACCATCTGCTTCCCATGACTCGATCTCTCTCCTGCATCCATTTTAATATTGCCCAAAAAATAATTGCTACAAATAGCGTGGCCATCGCATAGGTTTCTGCTTCTACTGCTGAGTACCAGAACGAATCGGCAAAGGCAATTGTAAATGCGCCAACTGCCCCAGCCAAAATCAATGAAAAATCAGTAGCATTTGATTTCAATCTTCTTCCCAGCATGATTACAGACCAAAATGTAAACATCACAGCAAAGGCGCTGCTCAGCGCAGAGGACATGTTTATCCAATAGGCTACCTCCATCCTGTTACCAAAAGATAACAGTGAAAATATCCTCCCGATCATGAGAAAAAGTGGTGCTCCCGGAGCATGAGGTACTTGCAATTTATAGGCACAGGCAATGAACTCGGAGCAATCCCACAAACTTGCAGTCTCTTCCAAAGTGAGAACATACACTGCTAATGAGATGAAGAATACAGCCCATCCACTTATTAAAAATAACAATTGGGATTTCCATTTTCCCCAATGGATAGCACCATGGAAAATTGATATAAAACCCATGATATATCCTGATATTACCAGAGTGGGGGCAATCGTCAAGGCCAGGAAACCGAGGCCATATTCGCCGCTTTCGAGTTTCATACAAACAAAGCCGATGGATATTAATAAGAGGCTTATGATGAGAAACAGTCGATTTTTTTTGTTGAAATATTGCATGAAATTATATATGGACAAGGCTGTTGCCTTTTGCTATTTTGAACTGTTGATTTTGTGTTTGCTGCCAATCGCTGACAGACCCCGGAACAAAGTCCGGGGATTACCTGATAATTGAAGGACAATCTTAGTAAAGCTGTAATCTCGAAAGGTTAAAATGTTGTAAAAAGATGTTAACGAAATGTTAATAAAATATCCAACAGCCTTTTAAGTTTATATATTTGTCTATGAGAAGGAAAAATCTACGGCGTATTATCCTTTTTGGTTCCGTTGTGATGATGGGCCTCCTCGTCGTGCAGGGCTTTTGGATGAAGCGTGCGTTCGATATTGAGGATCGGCAATTTAACCATTCGGTCCAGATCGCACTAAAAAATATCGCCGATTCCATAGTTGCAGAAAACCTTACGGTAAAACCAACAAAAACCCATATCAGGCAGCTTTCTTCCAACTTCTATTTTGCAGAGCTCAATGTCCCCATCCAACCGGAATTGCTGGATAGTTTGTTGAAAAAAGAATTGGGCATTCGACAGATAAAAGCGAATTATGAATTGGGCATTTACAAAGCTATAGACGACACGCTCGTGTACGGGTCATATATCCCGGCAACCATTCAGTGGCAGATCAAGCATGCCAATGATCCTGATCCAAACACTGAAAAGAGTAACTTCGCCGTCTATTTTCCGAATAAGTTTTCCGTAATCGCAGGCGAACTAAAGATTTGGATTTTTTCCACAATAGTTTTATTGCTCATGGTGGCATTTTTCATTTACGCTATCCTAACATTATTGAAGGAAAGAAGACTTGCGGAGATCAAGGAAGATTTCATCAATAACCTCACTCATGAGTTCAAAACTCCCATAGCAAATATTGAATTGGCCAGTGAGGCATTAAAAGAAAATAAAATAGAAAGCGCAAAACAGCATCGCTATTTCAACATTATCCACAATGAAAACCAGCGATTGAAAACACAGGTTGAAAGAATACTTCAAATGGGTGCGATTGACAAAAATGAACTAAGACTTGATCTTAAAGTGGTCAATATCCATGAACTCATCCAAAGGCTGGCCAAAAATGTTGGAATGCGTATTGTAGAAAAAACCGGTACATTAAATATTGAATTGAATGCTGCCAATCCGGAAATTTATGCAGATGAATTTCACCTGACCAATATGGTTTACAATGTGTTGGACAATGCAGAAAAGTACGCTAAAGACCGACCGAAAATCAGTATTAAAACCAGAAATGAAAAAGAAGGCCTTTTAATCTCAATAAAGGATGCGGGAATCGGTATCAAAGAAGATTTTCAGAAATACGTTTTTGATAAATTTTTCCGTGTCCCCACCGGAGACGTCCACAATGTAAAGGGATTTGGCCTGGGGTTGAGTTATGTAAAAACTATCATCGAAGCGCATAAGGGGACAGTTACGCTCGAAAGTGAAGTAAACCACGGCTCGCAATTCGACATTTATCTTCCTTTCAAATAGATGCCATCAAAATATAAACTACTGCTTGTCGAAGATGATGAAAACCTGGGATTTATGCTCAGGGACAACCTGGAGATGTCGGGTTATGTAGTACGACTTTGCAGAGATGGAGCCTTAGGTCTGACAGCTTTCCATAATGAACAATATCATCTTTGCATTTTCGATGTGATGCTACCCTTCAAAGATGGTTTTACCCTTGCTGAAGATGTGAGGAAATACAATCAAAAAATTCCGATTATTTTTCTTACCGCCAAAAATAAGAAGGATGACCGGATAAAAGGATTTAAACTTGGCGGGGATGACTATATCACTAAGCCATTTAGCCTGGAAGAATTTCTACTGAGAATTGAGGTGGTATTGAAAAGAGTTTATAACCTGCCAACCGCAGCTGATCAAAGCCATCAATTCTCGTTTGGAAATTTTAGTTTTGATTTCAATAATCAATTGCTTTACATTAATGAAAAATCAACCAAACTCACCAACAAGGAAGCGCGCTTATTAAAGATGTTGGTTCAGCATAAAAACCAGGTTGTAGAACGCAACGTAATTATGAAAACCTTATGGGAAGACGATGGTTATTTCGTTGCCCGTTCTATGGATGTGTTTATTTCAAAACTAAGAAAATACCTCACCCCCGATCCATCCGTATCCATTAAAAACGTGCATGGAGTTGGGTATCGGTTGGAGGAATAATAAAGGTTTGGGTGCTTGGGGCTGCTACTACCTCCTACCACTGGCCACTAATCACTGTATATCAATTCTTTCACCCTTTTAGCTTTCACCCTTTTGCTTTTAAAATGCAACCTATGAAACCCTACAAAACCGTCGATGACTTTATTGAAGGAAATAGTGAATGGCGAAATCCGCTCTTAAAATTTCGAAATATATTGTTGACCTCTGAACTAAAAGAGGAGGTCAAATGGGGAATTCCGGTTTATACACTCAATGGGAAAAACGTATTAGGCCTTGGCGCTTATAAATCTTATGCTGGGGTTTGGTTTTATCAAGGCGTATTTCTTAGAGATCCATATAAAAAGTTAGTCAATGCCCAGGAGGGTGTAACGAAAGCTATGCGACAATTGCGCTTTACTTCCGATGAAGAAATTGATGAAAAATTGGTAAAAGAATATGTGGCAGAAGCCATTCAAAATCAAAAAGAAGGTAAGGAGATCAAGCCCGAAAAAAAGGTATCATTTGAAATACCAGATGAATTAAATGTAAAATTTGAAAGTGATCAAATATTAAAAAATAGCTTTGATGATTTGAGTCCATTCAAACAAAGAGAATTTGCAGCATACATTATCGGAGCGAAGCGATTGGAAACTAAGCTAAAAAGACTTGAAAAAATTATTCCTATGATCAGGGAAAAAATTGGCATCAGTGATCAGTACAGAAAATAGACTTAGGGTCTCATTTGGGCGATGCTTGAAGCTACAGTATACACTAAAGTAAGAGATAAGTCGAAAAGTAAGAGTCTTGAAATACCCAATGCTTTCTTATCAATTCAATTATTTATCGTAACATGAAGATGAGCAATTGCTTTTATTCCAGCCTCATCAGAGCGTTCTACTCTCACCAAGTAATGTCCAGGTTTTGAGAAAGAGTGGATTGTTTCTGCAAATTTTCCTTCAATAATTTTCTTTGGATCTTCAATTTTAGATTTAACTGTTACCTGTGGGGAACCATCTCCGAAATCCCAAACTTCATTACCAAAGTCGGTATTAAATGTGCGAACAAGAAAAGTAACAGGATCACCCGGTTTAATATTTAAGGTTGGATGAAAGGCCAGTTGTAAATTGGGCATAGTTTTCTCTGGGTTTATCCTGTCATAAACCTGCACAATTGTAAAATCATAATCAATATTACCTTTAGAATCAGTTACCTTCAATATTTCACTATACTCCCCCGGTGTGTTATATGACTTCTTCTGAACAGCGCCTTCTGTAGTAGTTCCATCACAAAATGTCCATTCATACGAAACAATATTGCCGCTAAAACTTTTTGACTTTCTACCATCAAAAGTAACTTGCTGCCCCGTCCAGATAAGTTTGTGAGGTCGTGCTACTGCTATTAAGTCAGGGTTATATTGGTGCACATAAGACTCCCATGCATAAGGATATGCATCTTCTGTTCCCCAAATACCTGATGGCATTTCTTTATTCCTTATTTCAAAGTGGAGATGTACCCAGCCTCCGCTATGTCCTTGTTTTCCAATAAACCCAATTTTTTGACCCATTTTAACCTTCGCACCAGGTACGATCTTTGGGTCAGTATTGTCGAGATGGCTGTATCGAATATACCAGTTGCGATTATCAACTATGTACACTACATCAGTTCGAACATCTCCCGGTAAATCCTCATACCCCTCAAGAACCTTATTATTTGCGGAAACTACCAGACCATCTGTTGCAGATACAATTTCATCCATTCCCTCAGCACCCCCTATATCAAATCCGGAGTGATAGTATATTTTTTTATCAGCAGGAATATCCGAACCGGCTACATAGCAAGGTTCATTGCCGGTTTGTGTATGACCTGGAAGCCAATCTTGCTTAATTGGGTAAACAAATGTTCCGGGTTTAGCAAATGGTGAATTTGCAGGCCAGAGTCTGAACTGTGCATCCTTTTGCAATCCCCATCGATCATAATCAGAATTTGTATAATATTCCTTAACAACAGGGCAGTCAATCTGTATTTTCCCAATAGAAACAGGCAAATTATAATTACCTGAATTTATGGTGATTTCTTCATTATCAACAGAAACTTTAACAATCGCAGAACGCACTGCATCGCGAAGACTATCGCGAACCACCTCAACCTGCAGAAGTTTTAGCATTACTATTTCACCATTGCTTAACTTTATTTCCTGAGCATCACCAATATTCAGTTCTGTAACAACACGAACAGGTGTTAATTTTGAGGTGTCATTACAAGACACATTAAGAAGAATTAATAAAAATGGAATCAAAAAATATTTGATTTCCTTATGTTTTAATATTGATTTTACCATTGTATAATTTGTTGAAACTATCCTACTTCTTAATATTTTCTAATCCCGAAAATAATGACAATATCCTGAAATAAATATTAAAAGAGATAGAAAAAATCCTACCGAATACGTGAATTTATATTGGAAAAATGATGTGTCGCTTAAAACAAACGAACTCTGTAAATAGTCCTGTTAAATCTAATAGCTTTAGCTATGCTAATTTGACAAATGAGATCAAATATTTTTATAAATAGTTTACTCGATTTAATTTGCCTATTCAAAAACTACAACCCAAGTGAAGAACATTAAACCAATAATTTTAATTGCAATTCTTATCTGTTCCCTACCAATTACCGGCAACGCTCAGGAAGAAGAGAAAAAGGAAAAATGGGATGTCAACAAACCTGGGGAACCTTACAAAGATGTTACCATAGAAACGGACGAAGGCACATGGATGAATCTGGATGTGAGCCCCGATGGGAAAACCATTGTATTTGACATGCTGGGAGATATATACACTTTGCCCATAGCAGGAGGTGAAGCAAATATAATAAGGGAAGGGCATGCTTTTGAGGTGCAGCCAAGATTTAGCCCCGATGGCAAAAAGATATCTTTTACCAGTGACACCGGAGGTGGAGACAATATCTGGATCATGGATGTTGATGGAACAAATGCAAAGCAGGTAACAAAAGAAAAATTTCGCTTACTAAACAATGCCGTATGGATACCGGATGGTCAATATATTATTGCCAGAAAACATTTTACTTCTGAGCGTTCATTGGGTGCAGGAGAGATGTGGATGTATCATATTGGCGGAGGAGATGGCGTGAAATTGACCACCAGAAAAAATGATCAGCAAGATGTCGGAGAGCCATGGGTAAGCCCCGATGGTCGATACGTTTATTTTAGTGAAGATATGTCGTCCGGAGGTGGATTTACATATAACAAAGATCCCAATGGACAGATTTATGTAATTCGCAGATATGATCGTGAAGAAGGCAAGGTAGAAAATGTGATTCAGGGCCCAGGCGGAGCAATAAGACCTCAAATATCACCCGATGGAAAAAAGTTGGCTTTTGTTCGCCGGGTACGTACCAAGTCGGTACTTTACATTCACGATTTGGCCACAGGAATTCAAACACCGATATATGATCAATTGTCAAAAGACCAGCAAGAGGTATGGGCAATATTTGGGGTGTATCCCAATTATAATTGGCTGCCCGACAATGAGCACATCATTATTTGGGCCAAAGGGAAGATCAGAAAAATAAATACAGCAACGGGCGAAGAGGAGATCATCCCTTTCAAAACCAGGGCAAATCATAAAATTACTGATGCAGTATTTTTCAAACAAAATCCAGACAAGGATACTTTCAAATCTCATGTGATACGACATGCCAAAACTTCTCCTGATGGAAAAACGCTTGTTTTTAATGCCGTCGGATTTCTATGGACAAAACAACTACCGGATGGCAAACCAAAGCGATTGACCAATGGAACTGCTCTGGAGTTTGAACCATCTTTTTCTTCTGATGGAATGTCCATCATTTATGTCACCTGGGATGACGAAGCAAAAGGGGCCATTTGGAAAATTCCTGCCAAAGGAGGTGACGCTGAAAAACTTTCAGCTGAAAAGGGAATTTACCGAACACCTTCTTTTTCTGCTGACGGAAACAAAATTGTGTATTATAAAGAAGGAGGAAATGGCGCCATGGGTTTTGTTTACACTATCAAGCCCGGAATTTATTGGATGAATGCCCATGGAGGCCAGACTAGCTTTGTAACCAACGATGGTCAATACCCTTCATTTAACCAGCACGCTGACAGGATTTACTATCAAAAAGGAGGCAAGCTTTTTGGATCACTTGACAAAAGCTACAATAGTGTCAACTTAAAAGGAAATGACAAAAAAGTACATTTTCATTCTAAATATGCAGGTCAGTTTACTTTGAGCCCGGACAATAAATGGCTGGCGTTTGGAGAATTATACCATGTATATTTGGTTCCCTTTGCAGATCATGGGCATACCTTCGAATTGAGCGGTGAGATAAAATCCATGCCTGTAGCCAAGGTATCAAAAGACGCGGGCATCAACCTGCAGTGGTCGGCAGACGGGGAAAAAGTCCACTGGACATTGGGATCAAAATATTATACCGCCGAAATCAAAAATTGCTTTACATTTTTGGAAGGATCTCCGGATAGTATCGCAGAAATTAAAACGGAAATAATTGATATTGATCTGACATTAGAAATGGATCGGCCCAAAGGAAAACTTGCCTTTACCGGCGCAAAGATCATTACCATGAATGGTGATGAAGTTATTGAAAATGGAGTCGTTGTTATAGATAGAAATAAAATTGTTGCTGTTGGAAGTATGGATGAAGTTAAGATTCCCGGCGATGCCATCATCATCGATGCAAGTGATAAAACCATCATGCCGGGCATCATTGATACTCATGCACATCTCAAAGCTTTCCGGTATGGGCTGAGTCCGCAAAAAGAATGGCCATACTATGCCAATCTGGCTTTTGGAATCACCGCTACACACGACCCATCAAGCAACTCGGAGATGGCTTTGTCGCAATCAGAAATGGTAAAAGCAGGCCACATGGTTGGCCCGAGGGTTTTTACAACAGGAACTATTTTGTATGGTGCGGAGGGAGATTTTAAAGCTGTTATTAACAACTATGACGATGCTAAATCTGCAATAGAAAGAACCAAAGCCTATGGCGCATTCAGTGTGAAAAGTTATAATCAGCCCAGAAGAGAGCAAAGGCAGCAAGTGATCAAGGCTGCCAGGGAATTGGAAATAATGGTATATCCTGAAGGTGGCTCAACATTTTTTCACAATATGACCATGATACTGGATGGCCATACCAGCATCGAGCACAATGTGCCCATAGCTCCATTGTACGATGATGTTATTCAGCTTTGGGCTGCCAGCAATACCAGCAACACGCCAACCTTGATTGTCAATTATGGTGGATTAAACGGTGAGTACTATTGGTACCAAACCACCAATGTCTGGGAAAATGATAAGCTTTTGAAATACACACCAAGGGCCATCATTGATAGTCGATCGCGGCATCGTACCATGGCGCCAATTGATGAGTATGAAAATGGCCATATCCTCACTTCGCAATCGTGCAAGAAATTGGCTGATGCAGGTGTGAAAATATGTGTAGGTGGTCATGGACAATTGCAGGGCATGGGTGTGCTCTGGGAAATGTGGAATCTTTCGCAAGGGGGTATGACAAACAGCCAGGTGCTAAAAGCCGCCACAATCCATGGAGCCGAATACATTGGTATGGGAGATCATCTGGGCTCGATCGAACAGGGAAAACTGGCAGATATTATTGTATTGGATAACGACCCGTTAGAAAATATTTATAATATCAATTCAGTAATTTATACCATTGTGAATGGACGCCTGTACGATACCGAAACCATGGATGAAATAGGCAATCGAGATCAACCCCGGAGCAAATTTTTCTGGGAACAGGAAGGCTACAATGACAACTTTGAGTGGCATGCCGAATCACATAGTTTTAGCAGTGTGAATTGCAGTTGTAGGCAATGATGGTTCTTTGTGTATAAATGGAAAAGGATTTTTAATTGACAATAACATAAAATTGAACTAACAAATAAATAAACTAACCATGGAAAATTTTAAAGATTGGCTTCCTCTTATCGAAAAATTAATTTGGCCATTATTCATCGTTCTTTTACTCGTTTTCTTTCGTGGTAAAATTGAGGGGATGTACGACATGGTTGTTGAAGGAAGAAGCGTCAAAATAGGAGGGTGGTTCGAAATAGGAGAAAAAATAAAAGAAACTGAAATTCAATCTTTTGCCAAATCGGAAGCCACCGTAGATGCCTTTGCCGGAACACAGGAAGTAGTAACGAGAAAGGGAGGGTCATCCATGTTGAAGAAGTTGCAAGACAAACTGAAAAGTGGAGAAATAAAACATATTGATATTTTAGAAATTAACAATCAAATCTATTACAATAGAGATCTTTTATTGAAATATGTTGGAACATTGGGGATCAAACAAATCGTCTTTATCAAGGATGGTAAATTTGAAGGTTGGATGGAAAGCAGCTTATTTTCAAGCCAGGTTTTTAATGATACCAGGAGAGATTTTGATTATAATCATTTGATAGAAAACCTTTCAGGAATAGAAAAAACCACTGTTTCTCCAACAGAAAAAACCAATGTAGTGCTTGAGCTAATGATATCAGAAAGATTAGAAAGTATTCCCATTGTAGAAAACAATAATTTTAGATTCTTTGTAAATAAAGGAGATATATTGGCTACACTGGTTTCAAATGCGATACTTAAAAAATAGCATTTTATCGACTTACGCTATTTTCTCCCAAATCGCCAGATCATAAATCCTCCGGTAAGAAACATAAGCAAGCTATAGACTGCTGCAGGTATGGCCATTTCGGCATTGTGCAATATTGACAGGGCAATTACCAGGGCCAATGTGCCGTTTTGCAATCCGGATTCTATCGAGATAGTGATCGATTGCGACAGATTCAGTTTACCAATTTTGGAAGTATAAAAGCCGATGAGCATGGTGATTACATTGAGTGCTAAAATAGCCAGCCCTACCTGCCTGAAAAAATCAGGTAGATTATCTCTCTCCTTCAAAATCACACCAAGAATAATTACAAACAAAATTACTATTGATGCGACTTTTACTGTCTTATCCATTCTCTGGGCAAACTGAGGTCTTTTCGAATTTATAATCATACCCAATGCGATAGGGATTATGGTGATCCCCATAATTTGCACAATGGTCTTTAATACTGGCAAATGAATAGTTTGTCCTTCGCTCATAAATTGCACAAGCCCAAAATTGATAATTAGTGGAATAGTGACAATTGACACAATGCTAGTGATGGCAGTTAGCGTTACCGAAAGTGCCGTATCTCCATTGGACAAATGGCTGTATAAATTGGAGGTGACACCCCCAGGACACGATGCCAGTATCATGATTCCCACGGCGAGGGCAGGATCTAAATTGAAAAATCTGGCTATCCCATACCCGACCAAGGGTAACAAAATCATTTGGTTGGTTATGCCAAAAAGTATGGCCTTAGGATAAGTTATTATCCTTTTAAAATCTGCTATTTGCAAAGATAGCCCGAGGCCCAGCATGATGATAAATAGTGAAGCCGGCAAAAAGAGTTCAGTTAGGATATTTTGTTCCATGGTGATTTTATTGGGTTTAGCATATTTTGTGAAGCACTATGGTTTCCACATCATTATTGGGTTTTGTATTTTCAAATAGAGTATAATTTTAATAAAAATCCAAGAAAGGGTATTCCCTCTTGGGAATATCTATAGTCGTATAATTTAGAAATTTTCAATATTCCGACTGTGGCATATTCTGTTTAATTGTAAGGGGGTGGGTAGGACCAGGAAAATCGCGCTTCTCCCTCCGGTATCGGAGCTTGCTATTTACACTTGGGTAAACCTTTGCTAAATGCTATGGGGATTAAATGATTTTTTGATGCTTCCGGTGAGAGGTTTTGAATACCGGTAATTGAATTTCATCAGGATTTTTCCTATCGTATTTCCATTTTGGAAGCATAACATGCAGTAAACAATATTGTTTTTAAGCGACAATTATGCCTGGGGCAATATGCTTCCAGTACGCCTCCAGGTTTGATTTTTTAAAAACCTTTATATTTATAATTTCACGAAGTGTTATAAAGTAGAATTAGGAGGGTCCTCAAAAATGATGCTGACAGCACTATCATAGTTTAGTCCCAATAGTCTTGAAGCATTTCCCTTGTTAATTCCAATTTCCAGTAAACCAAGGTTATTGAAAATCACAAAACAATCGCCATCATCTACTTCATTATAGGATTTGTTGATTTTATCAATTTTTTCTCGGCCAAACTGAATAATGAATTTTCGGTCCTTTTTTAAAATATTAAATACTTCTTCTTCAATATTGGAAATAAGATTTCCATAATGATCTACATGAATCACATTGCCGGAAATTTGCTTTTTGCTGGCTCTAAATTTCCTGTCTATCTTCTGAATATAATCTTTTGTAAAAGCACCAATATCATTCATGCTGGAGCCACTTGCTATCATTGCTGCATTTTTTGCCAATATATTTTTTGCGGGAAAGCTCATATTGTCATTCTCGTTATTAAATAATTCGGCGATCATACCAGGTTCAGATTCGCAAATCAAACTAAAAATTCCATTGTCCGGACCAAGAAAAAAATGATCTTCAATCTTTAAGCACAGATATCTATTGTTCTTTTCTCCATGCGAATTTACAGCTACCAAATGAATGGTTCCCTTAGGAAAATCTCTGAATACATGCTTCAATACAAAAGCAGCATGAGCAATATTAAATGGTTCTATTTCATGCGAAATGTCAATTATTCTCAGGCTGGGGTTCATAGAAAGTATTTTTGCTTTCACAGCTGACACATAATGATCGCTCATTCCAAAGTCAGACATAAAAGTTATAATTGCCATAGAGAGAAGAGAATTATTGCTTAATATTGTTTGCGCAAAAGTAAATATTTTTTGGCCATAAACGATAGGGTAAACAACTAATTAAATATACGTTTGGTAGAAAAGGTTATAACTTTAGAAAACATCTCACTAATAGATTTTCTTGGTGCAGATAACAATAACATCAAGGAAATATCCACGTCTTTTCCTAAAACAAAAATTATTTCGCGCGGGAATGAAATTCGAATTCATGGTTCAGGATCTGAAATTCTCCGCGTCAATGAACTATTCAATTCTTTGGTAAACCATTACCATAAATTTGGTAAAGTCACCTTCAACAACGTAAAAACATATATTGAGCAGGGAAATGTAGCTGTAGAAATGCACATGGAAGACGTACTGATTTATGGTAATCGTGGTGCAGCTATAAAACCAAAATCTCCAAACCAAAAAAACTTTGTAGAATCTGTAAAAAAGAATGACGTAGTTATTGCGGTCGGACCTGCCGGAACAGGCAAGACATTTATTGCTGTGGCTTTGGCGGTCCGTGCATTAAAAAATAAGGAAATAAAAAAAATAATCATTGCGCGACCGGCAGTCGAAGCAGGAGAAAACCTCGGATTTTTACCAGGAGATTTACAAGAAAAAATTGATCCGTATCTCAGGCCTGTTTATGACGCACTGGATGAAATGATTCCCAGCGAGAAATTGAAATACTATCGCGAAAATAAGGTGATCGAAATTGCCCCATTGGCATATATGCGTGGTCGTACCCTCAGTAATGCTTTCGTTTTACTTGACGAAGCACAAAATACCACACCCATGCAGTTGAAAATGTTTTTAACCAGGCTGGGACAAAACTCAAAACTTATCATCAATGGTGATAGAACTCAAGTTGACTTGAAACCCAACCAAAAATCAGGTTTAGACGATGCCATTAGCGTGCTAAAAAATGTTCGTGGGATTGGCTTTGTAGAGCTGGACCATAAGGATGTTGTAAGACACCAAATTGTAAAGGACATTATAAAGGCTTATGACAAATCCTCTGGAAAAAAATGGTAAGCCAATTATTGACGTCATAAAAATTCATACGCAAGCTGATTTTCAACAGGCCATAAAAATCAGATACGCTGTATTTGTCCAGGAGCAAAAAGTACCTATCGAAGAAGAAATAGATGATTTCGAAAATCAATCAATTCACTTTATAGCTTATAAAAATAAAATCCCTTGTGGAACTGCCAGATGGAGAGTCACAGAAAAAGGCATCAAATTAGAAAGATTTGCTGTCCTCCAAAATCATCGAGGCAAGGGAGTTGGCAGTGCACTGGTTGACGCAGTATTAAATGATATTGATTCTAATTCTGAAATACACGGCAAACAAATGTATCTTTTTGCTCAGCTAAGTGCCATGAAATTGTATAGCCATTTTGGCTTTCAAAAAGTAGGAATCCTTTTTCAGGAATGCAATATCGACCACTATAAAATGGTGAGATCCTAAATCAACTCAGAATCTAACTCCCATTATTCATACTCATTGGATGAGGCTGAGAAAATGAAGGTTTTTTTCGTTGCTGGGGTTTCAATGAAATTCAATAGATAGTTTTTTACGAACCTCAAACAGATGTCCTGCCTGAAAAACGGCAGGCAGGCGGAATAAACCTGTCTGTCTGTCCGGCCAGGCAGGTCCGGTAAGGTGCGCCCAGACAGGTCCGGCAATAGCCGCTCTTCGATAATCCCCAGACCTGCTCTGGGGTCTGTTAGCAAACCTCAGAGACCTCAATAATTCAAACAAAACCAGCAAAAAGCAACAGCCTTGTCTTTCTACAAATTCATACGCATTGGATGAGACTGGGAAAATGAAGGGTTTTTTGTTACTTGGGTTTCAATGAATTTCGATAGATAGTTTTTTACGAACCTCAGACAGATGCCGGAATAAATCCGGCAAGGCATTCCCGTTCAATTAATCCATGAATTTTCTCGCTTTGCCGACAAAGGCCGACTCGAAATAACATTGTAGCGGCAGCAGGAATCCACGATTATAATATAGCATTATGATGCTTTATTTCTATATTAGTAATGTTGTTAATGAATTCAATCATTAGCACATTAATAAACACTTAAACCCACCCATGGAAAAACGCCAATTAGCGGCCATCATGTTTACCGACATCGTTGGTTATACCCGAATGATGGGTGCAGATGAAGACAAAGCCTTCAAAATCCTTGACGACAACAGGAAATTGCACAAAGATTTGTTGATTCAATACGACGGCCAAAAACTTAAAGAACTTGGAGATGGCATGCTGTGCAGCTTCGATTCAGCATCAAAGGCTGTCAAATGTGCCATTGAACTAATCCGCAAATCCAGCGAACACAAAGAATTAAAACTTCGCATAGGAATCCATCTTGGTGAAGTGGTATTTTCTGGTCACGATGTTTTTGGAGATGGAGTCAATATTGCTTCCAGGATAGAAGCTATAGCTATACCTGACAGTGTGCTGATTTCTGGAAATGTCAATGATGAAATTAAAAACAAACCTGATATAAAGGTTAAATTTATAGGCGTCTATAATCTCAAAAATGACTCTAAACCCAGGGAGATTTATGCTATTGCCAATTCAAAACTAAAAGTGCCGGCGACCAAAGATCTTGGCAAGATTGCCAAAAACAAACCCGATTTACAAAAAATATCTGAAACACCCAGCAATAATCAAAAGCCTCAAGTCATTAAAAAACGAGCTAAACTATCTCCTGCAAGGATAGGGATGACCATACTTTTCTCATTGATGTCCCTGGCCTTTGGGAGCTTTTTGTTTATTAGTTTTCGAAATACAACCAAAGTAAAATGGGCACGTGAAGAGGCGATAATAAAAATTGAAGTATTGATCGAGCAAGAAAAAATGAAAGAAGCTTTTCATTTGGCAAAAGAAGCGGAAAAATATATTCCATATGATCCATTGCTTGCCAGGTTGTGGCCAAAGATGCAATTTTTCCTCACCATAGATACTGATCCTACCGGAGCAAATGTATATCGAAAACTGATTGGAGAAGAAGATACGGAATACGAGTTGGTTGGAGTGACGCCTCTTGACAGCCAGCAAACCTACAGTCGTTTTTCAATATGGAAAATCGAAAAGGAAGGGTTTGATACGCTTGAAGTACTAAACATGCCTCAGGTAATGCAAAATAAAACCTACAGCTTGTTCAAGCCTGGCGAACTACCAAAAAATATGCTTTTCGTACCATTTGACAATTGGGATTATTGGCCTACAGGCTGGATTTATGACCTGAGTGACAAGGAACAACCGCACCTGAATGATTTCCTTGTTGATCAATTTGAAGTGACCAATAAAGCCTACAAGGAATTTGTGGATAAGGGAGGGTATAATAAGAAAGAATATTGGAAAGAATCCTTCGCAAAAAATGGCAATAATTTATCCTGGAAACAAGCCATAGTAGAATTTGTAGATAAAACAGGTCAATTGGGACCATCATCCTGGGAAGTTGGTGATTATCCCAAAGGACAAGATGACTATCCTGTTTCTGGGGTTAGCTGGTATGAGGCTATGGCCTATGCTGAATTTGTAGGTAAAAGTCTTCCTTCACTGTATCATTGGATTTTTACCGCTACACCGGGCAGAGCAGACAAAATTAACCCCGGAAGTAATTTCTTGAGCAAAGGTACAATGTCAATAGGCTCTAACAAGGGTCTGGGCTGGTATGGCACTTATGATGTAGCTGGAAATGTGAGAGAATGGTGCCTAAATAAAGCTACTGGTAAAGAGGATCGATTCATTCAGGGAGGTGCCTGGAATGAATCACCCTACAACTATACCCATGCCAATGCAATTGATCCATTCAATCGCACCCCAATGAATGGGTTTCGATGTATTAAATATCTTGAAAAAAATGAGAATGGTGAAGAAATAGCAGATGCTATTTCTTTAATTTCCAGGGACTTCACCCTTGAAAAACCGGTTGATGAAGAGACCTTTCAACACTTCTTACATAATTTTGAGTATGAAAAAACTGCATTTAATAAAGATATTCAAGTTATAGATTTTGGTGATCCGGGTATTAAATGTGAAAAGATATTCATTAATTCCCCATATAGCGATGAGCAATTATGTTTATATTTATTTCTTCCAGCCAACTCTAAAGGTCCTTATCAAACGATTTTGTATTTTCCTTCTGCCTGGGCTTTCAATTTAGATGATTTTGAAACCAATTTTGAATTGACGCAATTTGAATATGATTTTTTTATAAAAAGCGGACGAGCGGTTGCAATTCCTATCTTTTCCGGGATGTACGGGAGAGAAGGCGCGGGAAGAAACTTACCTTCCATTAAAATTCGATACAAGGCAAATTTTAATTCCTATATGATAGATGTTCAACGATCCATGGATTATTTGGAATCACGCAGCGACATCAACAAAGATAAAATTGGTTATTATGGATTTAGTTTTGGGGCAATGCTTGGACCACCTGTTGTTGCCATAGAAAATAGATTTCAAGCAGCAGTTTTAACTGTTGCGGGATTGGGGTCCCAAAAACCTTTCCCTGAAAATGATCAGATCAATTATCTTCCGAGAGCAACAACTCCCATATTAATGCTCAGTGGTCGCTACGATCATATTTTCCCTCTTGAAGCATCATCAAAACCTATGTTTGAGTATCTGGGTACACCACCTGAGCATAAGAAACAACTTATATACGATGTAGGTCATACCGGCCCTCCCAGGTACGAAATTATCAAACAATCACTGAATTAGGTTCGATACTTATCTTGGGCCGGTTGAGCCTGGGAGCTGAGAATTAAAAACAATAATTTTCACAAAGTTAAAATTGCTACTATTCGCAAATAGATGCCCCGCCTGAAAAACGGCAGGCAGGTCAGGAAAATCCCTAACTCAGGAATCCCCGGACACCGTTCCGGGGTCTGTCGGCAAACCACAGAAACCTCAATAATTCAAACAAAACCACCAAAAGCAACAGCCTTGTCTTTCTACAAATTTATTCCCATCGAATGAGGCTGGGAAAATGAAGGTTTTTTTCGTTGCTGGGGTTTCAATGAAATTCAATAGATAGTTTTTTACGAACCTCAAACAGATGCCGGAATAAATCTGGCAAAGTCCGGCAATGCTCCCTACATCGTCATCTCGACGTCAGGAGAGATCTTATGCTGATTCTACAACCAATGATTCCCATTCATTCAAGCCATAGATTTCTCGCTTCACTCGAAATGGCATCTGCGCTTCGATAATCCCCGCACACCGTTCCGCCTGCTCAAATATAACAGGTACATATCCTCTAAACATTTACAATGTGCTTAAAATTCCAGCTGACTAAAATATCTGCCTTGGAAATTGTGGCAGCAGCAATATGTAAATAATCATCAAAATTGGTTTGGCCAACCACTCTCACTCCTTTTTCCCCCTTAACTCCACGTCCTGTCCCAACTCTGATCTTTATCCCACTCTGGTGTTGGCGCAAAGTATTTTTCTCCTTCACGCAAATGCTCTTTGATCACCTCGTCATTCAAATCTACCCCAAGCCCCGGGGTTTCAGGAACTTTCGCGAAACCATCCTGTACTATGGGTTTTTCAATGCTTTTTACCAAATCTTCCCACCAGGGAGTATCGACATCATGGTGCTCAAGTGCTACAAAATTCTCAGTTGCTGCGGCGCTGTGCACATTGGCCATAAAGGAAATCGGCGTACCGGCAAAATGCAGGGCCATCGCAATGCCATGTTCTTGTGCATAATCTCCAATTTTCTTAGTTTCTAATATCCCACCAGCCGAAGCCAAATCCGGATGCACCATATCAACAGCTTTTTTGTCTATCAATTTGATGAACTCTTCTTTAAGATAAATGTCTTCACCGGTGAGTGTCGGTGTTGTGATTGCCTCTGTGATTTGCCTCCATTGATCATGAAAAGTCCAGGGCACCAGATCTTCAAGCCAAGCCAGCTGATATTTTTCTACAGCATTTCCAAGCCTGATACAAGCATTTACCCCGATATGCCCAAAATGATCAGCAGCCAAAGGAATTTCATAACCAACGATATCTCTTACCTGATGTACGTATTCTACCATTTTTTCCAGTCCGAGGTCGGTAATTTGTATTCTGGTAAATGGATGCTTGGTCATGCCGTAACTACCAAGGTCTTCAGACCATTGCTTATTTTGATCCCAAAAATCTGCTCCCACCAAAGCTCCCGGAATGTCCTTAACCAGCTGAACGCCAAAATCCATTTTTAAGAATGTAAACCCCTTATCCATTCTCGATTTCATTCGGGTTGCATAAACTTTTGGATCAGGCGATGCAGGCGTATCGGCATATATCCGTATTTTATCTCTGTATTTTCCTCCCAATAATTGATATACTGGCACCCCATAAGCTTTACCCGCCAAATCCCATAGTGCCATCTCCACTCCTGAGACGCCACCTCCCATACGTCCCTGACCGCCATATTGTTTGATCATCTTAAAAAGCTGCTCGACGTTGCATGGGTTTTTACCTAATAATCTGCTCTTGAGAAAAAGAGCGTACTTTGGGCTTCCATGATCTCGTACTTCTCCCAGACCATAAATACCCTGATTGGTATCTATTTTAATAATAGGCGCTTTAGAGGTAAAAGCTATCCTCAGATCTGTAATTTTCAAATTGGATGGGTTAGAACTTCGATTGACTTTTTGAGTGGTATATTCGAGTTCATTTTCTACCTGACCGTCAAACATATACCCAAGCGCCAGTCCTCCAAGACCAGCTTTTTGGAAGAACTCTCTTCGCGAATGATTTGACTTTTGATTGCTTGGAGATAAAATTTCCTTTGCTCGTGTTGAAATGTTTTTTGGGCTCATTTTAGGTATTGTTTTGAGATGCGAAATTATCTGACTATAATTATTTAATCTTTATAAACTAAAAATACCCATAGTAGCGATCATACCCAAAAAGTTAATTTTATTTATCGCAAAAAGGAACACTTATAATTTGATAGACTTTATGGGCAGATTCTAACCTGAAAAATTCAGGAGTTAATTATTGATACTTGTAATGAGTTAGATATAACTCCTGCCTGTCCGGTAGGCAGGATATTGACTTTGATATGATTAATTGTAACTGCAAATTATATTTTTCTAATAATTTAGCTGATTGATCTGAATGTCAATATCTTATCTGCAAAATGGATATATTCATGAATTATAGAGGCTAATTTAAGTAGAAAATATTATTTGGTGTAACGTGAAAACAGATGAACAACGTAAAGGTCTTTTATAAAATTTTACTTGGAGGAGCAGGTATTAGCTTGCTGGTTTTTTTGGGTATAATGGTTTCAGGTTCTTCAATTGGGACCGGGCCTTTCTTAACGTTATTTTTTATTTTACTGGCACTAAGCTTCAATGGTTTTGAAAAGCTCAAAAGCTTTTCTTATACCATATGGATTTTTGCAGCTGTTACTGTTTCAATGTATTTCCCTGAGCATTTCCTCAAAGCTGGAGATTTTGAGTTTAAGGCTTTGATCGTTCCACTATTGCAAATCATAATGTTTGGGATGGGATCGCAAATGAGCGTCAAAGATTTTGCGGGTGTCATCAAAATGCCCAAGGGTGTGATTATTGGATTGATATGTCAGTTCACCATAATGCCCATCATTGGAATTTCCATAGCATCGTCATTTGGTTTTCCTCCTGAAATTGCTGCGGGAATTGTTTTAGTAGGTTCTTCACCAAGTGGTTTGGCCTCCAATGTGATGTCATTTATTGCTAAGGCCAACTTGGCATTATCTGTCACGCTTACAACAATTGCCACACTATTGGCTCCGCTGATCACACCTACTCTGATGAGTTTGCTTGCCAAACAATATGTGCCAATAGATTTCTGGAAAATGATGATAGGCATTTTTAGCATGGTGATATTACCGATAATTGCCGGCTTGGTTTTCAATGCAATTGCATATGGCTTAGTAAAAAGAAAAGCAATTATTATTCAGATAATAGTTTCACTTTTAATTGTTGTAGGTAAAAACCTGATCTTTTATCTGACATCAGAAGCAAGTGACAACGAAGTTTTACATAGTTTATTCATGGATATTTCTTGGTTTATTCTTCTACCAATCATTGCGGGATTCATTTTTAAAGCTGTGGCCAAAGGTTCAACAGATTTTCTTGGGAAAGCCATGGCATTTGTCTCCATGTTGGGTATTGGGATAATCATCACTATTATCACCGCAGCTGGCAGAGATAGCCTTTTGGACATGGGATTACTACTGATATTTGCCTGCCTTTTGCATAACTTGCTTGGATATTTCCTTGGTTATTGGACTTGTAAACTGGCAGGAATGGATGAACAATCATGTAGAACTATTGCTCTGGAGGTTGGCATGCAAAACGGTGGACTTGCCTCTGGTATCGCTTTGCAGATGGGCAAGGTAGCCACGGTAGGGCTGGCCCCTGCTGTATTTGGGCCTATGATGAATATTACCGGATCTTCGCTTGCCACATATTGGCGAGATAAAAAATTGAAAGGTGGAAAATAATTATTAATTACTATTATATTAGAAACATAAAGCCAAACGATAGGCAAAATTAATTGCATTGACACATGGCCAACCTTTAAATATTATAAAAATGAAAAAAGTACTATTAATTACTCTAAGTGTATTTATTGTAGCCAATTCTTTAAATGCCCAGACTGTCATGTCTGATGATCTGATGAAATTTTATACTGCCGAATGGACTGGAGAAAGAAGCAGTGACGGAAGACCCAAAGTTTCTGACGACTTGCTCAAGAGGCTCAAAAACATTTCCATTGAAGAAGTTTGGGGAGTGTTAAGAAATGAAGGTTTTAATAATCAGTTTGAAAGCGGATGGAAAATACTTCATGAAGATGAGGTATTTGTAGGTAGGGCACTCACTGCCCAATACATGCCATTGCGCCCAGATGTCAACAAAAGGATTTTGGACACAGGGCACAATGATGGTAGAATTGGAGCTTCTAACTCCTGGCCAATTGATATGCTTCAGGAAGGGGATGTTTATGTGGCAGATTGCTTTGGTAAAATAATTAACGGTACACTCATTGGTGACAATCTCGGAAACGCCATTTATTCAAAATCCAAAACAGGTGTGGTATTTAATGCAAGTTCTAGGGATATTGAGGGGCTTTCTAAAATAGAGGGTTTCAATGCTTTCGTACGAGATTGGGATCCTTCATATCTAACAGAAACTATGCTATCTGGGATCAATCATCCTATCAGAATTGGCAGAGCTACAGTTTTTCCGGGAGATGCAATATTAGCCAAGAAGGAAGGTGTAATTTTTATTCCTCCTCATCTACTGGAAAAAGTGGTTATTACTTCCGAATTTATTGGGCTAAAGGACACTTTTGGTCATCAAAAATTGCGAGAGGGTGTTTACACTGCTGGACAAATAGATGGTAAATGGTCAGATGAAATCAAAGAGGCATTTCTTAGTTGGGTTGATGCCAATCCGGATAAAGTACCGATGAGCAGGGAAGATCTCGATGCATATCTGAAAGATAGGACCTGGTAGTGAAAATTATAGATGGAAGGGATATTAAAATTTTATCATTCAGGAAATAGCGATTTATCCAGTCCGGGAACAATTTTCAAGGCATTTTTATAGTACACTTTTTTTAATACTTCATCGGGAAGGTCCAATCCATACATTGCCCAGAAGGCATGGTATTTTTTATGGTAAGGAAAGTAATCATCTTTAGATTCCAATACCCTGAAATATGTTGGGAATTCCTCCGGCTTCCAGCTGTCTTTCCCGAAAAGAATTTTATTCTGGTATTTTATGAAGAAATCATGTGCAAATCTTGGCTGCCTGCCCAACTCAGCAATTACAGCAGCAATTTCTACGTACATATTTGGAAATTCCTCAATCAATTCTCCAAGTCTGGTCAGGTTATTTGCATACCAGCCCATATGCGCATTTATAAAAATCGTGTTGGGATGATTCCTGAAAAGATTGTGTTGCTCATCTATGATTTGTTGCCAGGGAGCAGGATTCGTGGCTGATCGTTTTCTGCCGGGTCGTGTTTTTAGCTCGAGCCAACGTTCATTGTCAGAATCCAGAGGGTCCCAAAACGATTTTGGATCGGCGGCATGAATTAATACCGGAATACCCAGACCTCCACACAACTCCCAAATTTTAAACATTCGCGGATCGTCAATGGCCAATCTTTTTCCATGGACATCTTTATTTCTCAAGCCAAGACTTTTATAAACTTTAAGTCCCTTGGCACCATTTTTCACATCCTCTTCAAGCTGCTTCACCGCTGCTTCTTCCCATCCGTTCCTGCCTACTCCATCAAAAGAAACATTGGCAAAAATACCAAATCGATTGGGATAATGCTCCGCCACATTTTCTATGGCTTTTTTTAACTTTTCTCCTGAGCCTCCACTCAAATTAATCATGATACCCATATTGAGATCATCCATATCTTCAATAAGGCCTGTTAGATTTTGAGAACTCATTTGAAACTGATGACTATGAATATCTATAAAAGGATATTTAGCTTTTTCTATTGGGTTTTTGGGAACTACCAATGTTGATTTAGGATTGTACTCCTCGAAAGTGAGATCGGATTGTGAAAATCCCGAACAAGACAAAAGCGATAAATTAATTGCAATCCATAATTTCATAGTATAATTATTTTAATCAGAAATATCAGAAAATTAAATTGAAAGGAAGGTATGATTTATAAATAAGTTGAACTGCAAGCTTGTCTTTGCAAATTTGGGTTGAGTGCTGGCTTTTAGAGAATTACGAATCTGCCTTTGGAATGGGCAGGTGTGTGAGGCTTTTATTTGTGGATTTTCACCCAATAATTTTTGTGCCTCAAATAATATATTTAGTTTTATCTAAAAATATATTAAGACAGCATGAAATATAATTTTATCAAAATATTAGTTGTAGCGGTTTTTGCCTTTTCTATTCTTTCTTGTGAAAAAACAATGCCGATGCTTCCCGAAGAAAACGAACTTTTAGATGGTCCAATCGAAGGGCTTTCTACCGAGCAACAACTTCAATTTCTGAATGGAGATGTCGCTTTCAATGATGATGTTTTCACAGTAGAAAAAGGACTGGGGCCACTTTTTAATGCTACATCTTGCGGAAGCTGTCATGCGGGAGATGGAAAAGGACATCCATTTATCAAGTTTTCCCGCTTTGGTCAATCAGACACCACATCAGGCAATCAATTTTTGAGCCGTGGAGGTCCACAATTGCAGAATAAGGCTGTCCCCGGCTATCTGCCAGAGCAACTGCCAGCAGGTGCTACATTTACAGATTTGCTTGCTCCTGCGGTGACAGGGCTCGGGTTTTTGGATGCTGTATCTGATGCAGACCTCATCGCAATATCTGACCCAAATGATGCCAACGGTGATGGCATCAGTGGCAGGCCACATTGGAACAACATACCTGATTATGTCCAATTAAGACCTGATTACATTTCTAAAAACGGCAGATACATTACCCGATTCGGGAAAAAAGGAGCCGCTTATGATTTGTTACATCAATCCTCGGGAGCATACAATCAAGATATGGGAGTAACCTCTGTTTTTGAACCAGTTGATATCTACAGCGGATTGGAATTTGATCCTGAAGTATCTTCAGAAACCGTACACGATGTGGTGTTTTACCTAAAAACGCTCAAAGCCCCTTTGCGTAGAAATGAGGACAACCCGGATGTCATGTCAGGCGAACAAATCTTTTCACAAATCAACTGTGCAAGTTGCCACATTCCTACTTTACAAACTGGATATTCTCCTATCGAAGTATTGTCTTACAAAGAATTTCACCCTTATACCGATTTATTGTTGCACGATATGGGTCCTGAGTTAGACGATAATTATACGGAAGGTTTTGCCGTAACGAGCGAATGGAAAACCCCTGCACTGTGGGGACTGGGATTATCCAAAGACTCACAAGGAGGTAGCTATTTTTTATTACACGACGGTCGTGCTACCAGCATTGAAGATGCCATTTTATTGCATGGAGGAGAGGCGCAGCAATCCAAAACGAACTACGAAGAATTACCCGAAACAGAAAAACAACAATTGATTAAATTTTTAGAGTCATTATAAAATGGAGCGTAGAAAATTTATTAAAAATTGTTGCTGTACGGCCATTGGTTTGCCTGCTTTGGCAGCAAGCTTACAATCATGTAATGCGATTTATTATGCCAATATTAAGAAAGAAACAAATCGTTTGGTTGTTGAGAAATCTGAGTTTTGGCGCGTAAAACCTGCCAAGCAAGCAGGCGGGGAAGATAAAAAAGTAAACCGCTCTTTTGTGCTCGTCAAAACCGACCAGATGGAGTTTCCCATTTGTTTGTACAAAATAGAGCAAAACATTTATAATGCATCATTACTGCATTGTACCCACAGAGGTTGCGAACTCAATGTAGGTGGAGGAATATACAGTTGTCCTTGCCACGGGAGTGAATTTTCGGTAACAGGAAAAGTATTGGAAGGGCCCGCAGATAAAGATTTGAAAACATTTAAAACAGAAACAGATAATGAAAATATTTATATACTACACGCATAGAGTAGTTTTACTTAGTTTGGTGTTGATGGTTAGTCTTAGCCTTCAAGCCCAAAAAACAGATTCGCTTTTCACCCGTATTCCGGTCGATACAACTACCGAACAGTTGAATATGGATGCGGTGTACAACCGCCCTTTTTTAACTGTCGGAAAAATGCCTGTTGCATTGGGAGGTTATTTAGAAGCCAATTCTATGTATGCATCTGAAAATGGGGTGTCGGAGGGCTTGTCATTTCAAGCACGATTGCTCACTATTTTTATGTCTGCCTCTATCACAAAGCGGATTAAATTTTTATCTGAACTCGAATATGAGGATGGCACCAAACAAATGGCGATAGAGTTTGCAGCTTTAGATGTTGCTTTTCATCCTGCATTAAATTTAAGAGGCGGAATAATGATGAACCCTATTGGTGGATTTAATCAAAATCATGATGGCCCGAGATGGGAATTTGTCGAACGGCCGAGCATGGCCAACCAGTTATTGCCTGCCACTTGGTCAAACGCAGGCTTTGGACTGTATGGAAAAACATACAAGGGAAGCTGGATATTTGGCTATGAGGCATACCTTACCAATGGGTTTGATAACAGCATTGTCGACAATGAAGTGGGCAAGACTTTCTTGCCTTCCACGAAAGAAAATCCAAATAGATTTGTAGAAAACTATAGCGGAAAACCACTTGTTTCTGGAAAAATCGCCATCAAAAACAGGAAACTAGGAGAGATAGGTCTGTCTTATATGGGAGGCGTTTATAACAAGTTTGAAGATGGCGGCGTGACCCTCGACAAGCAAAGGAGGGTAGATGTGGTCGCCATAGATTTTAACACCACAATAAAAAAAACAGGGACGTATATTGTAGGCGAATACACCTATATTATGGTAGATGTGCCTGAAACTTATACGCAGCAATATGGCAATAGACAACAAGGTTTTTTTATCGATGTTGTACAGCCTGTCATCCGGAGGAAACTATTTGACTGGGAAAAAGCAAGCTTGAACATCGCTGCCCGACTGGATTATGTTGATTGGAACATCGGAACTTTTAATGAGACCAACACCAATATCGGAGATAATTTGTTGGCCATCACTCCGGCCATTAGCTTTCGGCCATCTGCACAAACAGTATTTCGTTTAAATTACCGGTACCAATGGCAGAAAGATCTTTTGAGCAATCCACCAGATTTAAGAGCTTCCTGGATGTTTGGGTTTAGCACGTATTTTTAATGTCTTTAGTTCTACTTTACAAAGTTAGCAATATGCTTTCTAATTGTGTTAAAACCTTCAAGGATTGACATGCAAATATCTCTAAATTATAGAAATCAAAGACAAAGCATACTATAAATCCCTGCCTGTCCGGCAAGGCAGGCTTGAAGGTTTGGTCGCAAAAAGTATATTATACAATAGGTGATCTATCTTCGTAAAGTAGAAATAGCACTGTTGGTTTTTCCGGCAGTGGACAACGAGCTCCGGTGCACAAACTTTTTTTTGGGTATCAAATGGAGGGGACATCTTTTAATTCATCTTTAAGAAAGTCCCCGAGGTGTTCAATAAAACCATCTGCACAACTGCCCCAACAGAGCGTGATATACCACATGGATTTGATGATATCGCTAAATGAAATGTTGGACTGCTCAACTGCGGATTCCAACATGTTTATCAATTAATCGAATGACTCAGTTGTTGAAAATTAGCTTGTCTATAATGCAAATACCTACAAAAGGATTGACTTTATCCGAAGAATATGTGACTTTCATAAATATTAAGATTTACATCACCAACATAGATAAAATGGGGAGCCAAAGAAGCTTATAAATGATTATTGTAAATATCTCTTGGTTTTTTTACTCAATCATTGGAGGATTTATAGGACAGCAAAAAATACCTATGGATGATGAAATCTATTAGAAAATTAATTCAGGATTTATAAACTATACCTCAGAAGATTATAGTTTTATGCTGTTGGTAATTTTCAAAAACCAGTAATTGTTTTTTTGTACGAATATATAGGACTAATTATAGATGAGGAAGAGTTATACAAGGATATGTGTATTGTTGATAGCAGTATTATTTTCAGAAAATACTAGCGCTCAAACAAATCAAAAACTATTCACAAGATTGAATCCGAAACAAACCAACGTCAATTTCAATAATAGACTCAATGATACCAGAGAAGCCAATGTTATGATATATTCCAATTATTATGGGGGCGCAGGAGTTGGCATAGGAGATATAAATAATGATGGTTTACAGGACATTTATTTTGCTGGCAATTTGGTTAGTGACAAATTGTATCTAAATAAAGGCAATATGGTTTTTGAAGATATTACGGATAAATCCGGAATCATAGACAATGGCGGCTGGTCTTCGGGGGTTCTTTTTGGAGATATAAATGGTGATGGCTTTCAGGATATATATGTAACAAGGGAATTGTATGATGATGATCTGGAACTTCGCAGAAATAAACTCTATATAAACAATGGAGATAATACATTCTCTGAAAAATCGAAAAGTTATGGATTAGATAATAGTGAGCGAACCAGACATGCCACATTTATCGATTTTGATAAAGATGGCGATCTGGACATATTTTTACTTAATCAACCTCCTAATCCCGGCGACTATTCCAAATTTTATAAAGCCGAATTGCTTCTTGAAAGATATAGTCCAAGGTTGATGGAAAATCAGGGAGATATATTTGTTGATGTGACCAAAAAGTCTGGCATGCTTATACCATGCTATCCAAATAGTGTCACAGCAAGTGATTTAAATAATGATGGATGGACAGATCTTTTTATTGCAAATGATTTTGAAGTAAGAGATTTCATATATATGAATAATGGTGATGGAACCTTTACTGACAAAACATTTGAGATGACCAAGCACATTTCCTTTAGCAGTATGGGTGTTGATGCCGGAGATATCAATAATGATGGTTGGTTGGATATATTCGTAGCTGACATGGTTGCGGAAGATAATTTTCGTCGAAAAAGCAACATGAGCGGGATGCCAAAAAAGGTTTTCATGAAAACTGTAAATGAAAAAGGTCATCATCAGTATATGTTCAACACGCTTCACCTGAACAATGGAGAGGGGATTTTCAGCGATATTGCTCAACTTGGAAAGGTAGGAGCAACCGATTGGAGTTGGTCAGTATTATTTGCAGATTTTGACAATGATGGCCTGAAAGACATTAATATAGTCAATGGATTGATGAGAGATATTCGCAACAATGATGCCGCCAGGACTTTCCCAAAACATCTGGAAACTAAAGTACACGAGTATCTCAAAAAAAATCCGAATCCGGAAGGGGTATCAATTTGGGATCTTGTAGATATCGATGAAGCAATGAACATATCACCTTCTGTAAAATTGCAAAACTATGTATATAAAAATAATGGAGACCTTACGTTTAGCAAGGTGAGTGATGAATGGGGGCTCATTGAAAAGGCCTTTTCAAATGGTTCGGCCTATGCAGATTTAGACAATGATGGTGATCTGGATTTGGTGGTCAATAATATTAATGATATTGCTTTCATTTATCAGAATAATGCGGATAAAATTCTTAATAATCATTTTCTAAGAGTTATTCCAAAAGCTGACGAGCAAGGGCAAACAGTACTAAATGTAAAGGTCTGGATTGAATCAGATGGTGAAAAGCAATATTTTGAAATTTCCAGTGTAAGGGGAATGTATTCTACAAGTGAGCATATTGCTCATTTCGGTCTTGGTGCAAAAAAGAAAGTTGAAAAAGTAATAGTAGAGTGGCCTGATGGGAAAAGAAATATTTTGAAAAACCAAAAAACCAATCGAGTTATCGAAGTAAAATACAGCAATGCCGAGCACAAAAAAACAAAACAAAGCTCTTCAAATAGAGCTTTGTTTAATAATGCTACGGAACAAATCGGCCTTGTTATAAAGCATAGTGAAAACAGTTTTGATGATTTTGAAAAGCAATTGATGCTTCCTCATAAATTTTCGGACAGGGGTCCATGTTTTTCAATTGGTGATGTAAATGGCGATGGACTTGAAGATATGTTTATGGGAGGCTCTGCTGGTAATCAAGGCAGACTTTTTAATCAAAATCCCAATGGTTCTTTTGGGATAATACCTTTCCCTGATCTCACTATAGATAAAAAATCCGAGGATATCGATGCGCTTTTTTTTGATGTCGATTCCGATGGTGATCTTGATCTTTATGTGGTAAGTGGAGGAAACGAATACCGGGCTGGGGCAAAAGAATATCAAGACAGGTTGTACCTGAATGACGGGAAGGCAAATTTTTCCAAATCAGAAGCTGGCTTACCAAGTTTTACTGTAAGCGGGGGCGCAATTGTTCCGGCAGATTATGATCAGGATGGAGATATTGATCTATTTATTGCGGGCAGGCATACGCCCTGGAAATATCCAGTGCCAGCAAATAGTACGTTGTTGAGAAATGATAGAGGTAAATTTATAGATGTAACTAATGAAATAGCCAAAGATTTGATAAATATTGGAATGGTAAATGATGCAGCATGGGTTGACTATGATAGCGATGGTTTACTTGATTTGGCATTGGCCGGTGAATGGATGCCATTCACAATCTTAAAAAATGATGGAAATGTCTTTAGAAATGTTACAGTTGATCTTGGTCTTGAAAATACTAAAGGCTGGTGGTTTAGTATAGAGACTGCTGATATGGATAAGGATGGAGACCCTGATTTTATCCTTGGAAATATGGGGTTGAATTATGAGTACAAGGCATCAGAAGAAAACCCTTTTCATGTATTTTATTATGATTTTGACAACAATGGATCCGGCGATTTGGTGTTAGCTCAATATGAGGGGGACAAACTATACCCAATCAGGGAACGCAACAGGTCTGTTGAGCAAGTGCCGTTGCTGAAAGAGAAATTTAAAACTTTTAATGAATTTGCAATAGCTGATGTTTTTGAGATATATGGTGAAAATAATTTAAAAAATTCCCTGCACTATGAAGTCAATACATTTGCCAGCTCTTATATTGAAAACCTGGGAAATGGAAAATTTATCTTTCATCAACTTCCCATAGAGGCCCAATTTTCATCTATAAATGATATGGTCATTGACGATTTCAATAACGATGGTCATCTGGATATTCTCGCTGCGGGAAATTTGTATGGTACAGAAGTAGAAACTGTACGAGCCGATGCCAGTATCGGATTGCTTTTAGTTGGTAATGGAAAAGGCAACTTTGCCTCTGTAAATTATATGGAAAGTGGCTTTTTGCTTCCGTATGATGTAAAAAGACTTAAAATTTTGATTCATCAAAACAATAAGGTAATTGTGGCAGGGTGCAATAATGACTTTTATCAATTTTTTAAAATAAATAATTCCCTCGGAAAATAGAAGTTGGTGTTTGTTCATAAATAAAGCTTACAAAATAACTACGTCTATTCTGTAAGCTTTATTTATGAACAAATACTTAGTATCTGCTTTTGATTAATTCTACTTTACGAACTTAGCAATAACCT